>JAZOWF010000062.1:0-16959 GCA_045659065.1 Acutalibacteraceae bacterium | reverse complement strand
AGCACTTTAAAAGGCGAAATAGTGTTGCAAGAAAAGGCGAAAACCACCGATAATGCTGACGCATATCGGTGGTTTTTAACGCATTATTGTGATGCTATTTCACTTTTTAAAGAAATACTGCCTTATATGGTGTCGGCGTTTCTGTGTGCTTTTATCTTTTTAAAGCTGATAGGGATCTTCCTCCTGCTTGCTTTGTTGTAAATGCTGAGTTATATCCAGAAAGGCGGCAAGAAGCTCAGGAGGCTCACTCTGAAGATTTTCCATACATTCATCAAGGGGGACAATCTCATTTACAAGGGTTCTGAGGGCATCGGTATAATTTTTTTCTATCAGAATCTGCAGAAGCTCCGCAAGATAATTGTTGCTCATAGTGTGAATCTGCTCCTGCGTTCCGTGTTCAACATAAAGCTCATACCAGTTCAGCGCGGCGGCACAGACGTTTGCATACATTCTGTTGTTTTCAAAGCGTTTTTTGAACAAAGGATATCTGAGGCTTAAAAAGGAGATGCCGCTCGGGATATTGCTTGTATAAAGCTTTCTGAGGTTTTTCTGCCCGGTGATGTCAATAAAATGATGAGAGACAAGATGATCGGGTATGTAAAGCTCCTCAATGCCTTCACAGCAGAAAAATGCGCGGTTGTCTATACGTCTGATTGAATCGTTGATTCTGATATTTTTAATGCTGTCACAGTGGGCAAAGGCATTTTCCCCAATTGACTGCACATCAGGGGGAAGGATAATTTCCTGAAGTGCCTTGCAGCCGTAAAAGGAGGAGCGGTCAATGAGTCTGAGGGACTGAGGAAAATCAAGCCTTTCAAGTCTTATGCAGTCATGGAAGGACTTTTCCTTGATTGCGGTTATTCTGTCGGGGAGAATGACCTCTTTAAGATTAAGACAGGACTCAAAGGTTGAGCCGGGCACCCTGTTGACGCCCTGCGGAAAAACAATTCTTTCAAGCTTTCCGCAGTTGCTGAAAACACCGTAGCCCATTGTGTTTATACCCGGCGGACATTCAATTTCTTTTATTCCCGTTCTTTTAAAGGCAAAGTTGTCCAGGGCTTCAAGCTTTTGGGGAAGGGTGACGCTTCTGAGCTCGACACAGGAGTCGAAGGTATGCTGAAGAATTTTTGTGACCTTTGGGGGAATTACTATTTTCTCAAGGGCAATGCATCCCCTGAAGGCCTCGGGACCGATATAGGTGACGGCGTCGGGCAGGGTGATTTCCTTAAGCTCAAGACAGCCGTAAAAGGCGGAAAGTCCGATAAGTGCAAGAGAGGAGGGCAGAGTGACCTTCTTAAGCTTTGTGCAGTAGTAAAAAGCATAGGCGGGGATTGATCTTACATTTTTTGAAATGACAATCTCCTCAAGATTTGCACAGCCCGCAAAGGCATATTTGGCAATGGTATTGACCGTATCGGGAATAATAAGCTTTTTTACAGAATTGTTTTCCTTGAAGGCCTCATAGCCGATAAGCCTTACTCCCTCAGGGATTGTGACCTCGGCTTCGATGCCGACATATTTTTTGAGAGTTCGTTTTTCGATAATAAAATCATTCATAAATAATTCCTCAATTAACAAAGGGCGCGGATTATCTTTAACCGTCGCCCTTTAAGCTTATACTTCTTCTGTTTGGTCTGCGGCACTGTCGGAGCCTGTCCCGGCTGAAGCGGGAGCTTCTGTGACCGCCTTGCTGACGGGGGTATTTTCCTCGGCTTTGTAAGGCTTCCAGAGTCGGATGATTCCCTCGTTGTTGAGAATACGGACGAGAGTCAACACAACGGGAGCGCAGAGCATACCGAATACACCGAAGAATTTAAGTCCGATATACATTGCGGAAATTGTCAGGAAGGGAGGAAGTCCAAGCTGCTCTGCAACAAACTTCGGCTCAATAATCTGTCTGATGACGGTGATGACGCCATAAATCACAAGCACACCGATTGCCATGGGATAATTTGCAACAATCAGACTGTATGCCGCCCAGGGAAGAAGAACAGTACCTGTGCCGAGGACGGGAATGACGTCGATGATTGCCGTGACAAAGGCAATAAGGGCAATGTATTTTGAGGAGAAAATACCGAGAAGATTCAGGGCACCAAGACCGATGAGTAATTCAACAAAGGTTACGAAGATGATGGTGGCATATGCCTTTGCCATTTTCCAAAGGGTATTCTTCATCAGAGTCTTTGTTTTAAGGAAGGTGCGGTATTTGCCCTCGGGGAACTGATGACGGAAGAATTCCGTGATTTTGTCAAAGTCCGTTGTCATAAAGCAGGCGGCAACAATTGTGATGATGACGGCAATGATTGCAGAGGGAATTTTGCTTGCCGTTGTGATAACGCCTGTAAGAGGAGTTGTTATCCAGCTGAATTCAAATGCACCGCTGATGCTTTCTGTTATCTGACCGGGAAGCTCTGTGTCGGCACCTGAAAGCCACTGACGAAGCTGAACAAATGCCAGGGTGAGACTTTCTCTCAGTGAATCTGAAAGGAAGGAGGGCAGATGGGAGATAAGGTCCGAAAGTGCATTTTCAATGTTGTTGATAAAGGTATCAATGTTGCTCAGCTGAATGATAATATAATCAATGAAGCCGCTGATTTCCTTTGAAAGTCTGACACCGATAAGGCCTGCAAGAAGGGCGATGAGTGTAAGCCCTGCAAACACACAGATAACAGAGGCAAGACCCTTTTTCATATGCGGAATTTTCATCAGCTTTTTCTTTGGCTTCTGAAGAATTGCCGCCGTAAGAAATGCCAGAACAATCGGCAGAAGAGTGCTCAGTGAATATCTGAGAACGATAAAAATTATGGCAAGAACAAGGGCATAATAAACAATGTTGATTATAACCCTTCTCTTTCTTTCGGTATCTGACATTTGACTCACTCCTTTTTTGTTATATATTGATATTATATTAACCCAGTTTCTTATCAAAATCAATGTATTTAACAAAAATTAATATTTTTTTCGGCAAACTCTTTCATTAAAAAAGAAAATATGATATGATGATTGTATATTTTTTATTCGGACCCCGGATTTTTCGGCGGGCTCCAAGGACGAAAGGTCGTGAATTTATGAAGGTTGCCATTTTAGGCTTCGGAGTTGTCGGCTCAGGTGTTGCTGAGGTGATCTCGGGCAATGCCGATTCAATCAGAGAAAACAGCAATGTTTCTCTTGAGCTCAAAAGAATTCTTGACATCAGAGAATTTCCCGGCAGTCCCTTTGAAGCAATGATGACAAAGGACTTTAATGATATAGTCAATGACGGTGAAATTGACATTGTTGTTGAAACAATGGGCGGAGTAACTCCTGCTTTTGAGTTTGTTTCTGCCTGTCTTGAAAAGGGCAAGCATGTTGTTTCCTCAAACAAGGAGCTTGTTGCCAAAAAAGGCTTTGAGCTTCTTGAAATTGCAAGAAGAAGGAATGTCAATTTCCTTTTTGAAGCTGCAGTAGGCGGCGGCATTCCCATCATCAGACCAATCAGCAGATGTCTTGCAGGTAACAGAATTGATGAGATTGCCGGTATTCTCAACGGCACATCAAACTTCATTCTGACTAAAATGATAATGGATAACATGGACTTTGCTTCAGCACTCAGACTTGCTCAGGAAAAGGGCTATGCTGAAAAGGATCCCACGGCTGACGTTGAGGGACACGATGCACTGAGAAAAATCTGTATTCTTGCTTCTCTTGCCTTCGGAAGCCACGTTTATCCCGACGGAGTTTATACTCAGGGTATTTCAAAAATCACCCTTGAGGATGTGGAATATGCCGACAGTGACGGCTGTGTTATCAAGCTGATCGCAAGAACAAAGAAAATCAGTGAAAATCAGATCAGCATTATGGTTTCTCCCTGCTTTGTCAGAAAAGAAAGTATGCTTGCAGGTGTCAACGGCGTGTTCAACGCCTGCCTTGTCAGAGGTGACGCTGTGGGTGACGTTGTTATGTACGGTCAGGGCGCAGGTAAGCTTGCAACAGCTTCAGCAGTTGTGGGTGACGTGATTGACTGCGGTGCAAACAGCGAAAAACGCAAATTCTTCGGCTGGGATGAGCCCAAGGAAAATTATGTTGCAGATTACCTTGACGGTGAAGCTGCACTTTATGTCAGAGCCAAGGCAGAGGATGTTGCCGCAGCAAGAGCTGAAATTGAAAAGCTTTTCGGCAAGACCTCTTACCTTGAAAGAAAGGGCAGTGATGAGGGCGAAATTGCCTTTGTTACTCCTGTTATGACAGAAAGAATGCTGGAAAATCAGCTTGCAAGGCTTCCCCTTTCCATCATTAACACCATCAGAAAAGTTGATTACTAATCAAGGAGGACTAGTATGGCTCTTATTGTTCAGAAATTCGGCGGCTCTTCTGTTGCAAATGCAGAAAGAGTTATGAATGTTGCCCGTATTATTACCGAAACAAAGAAAAAGGGCAACGATGTTATTGTTGTAGTTTCCGCTCAGGGTGACACAACAGATGACCTTATTGAAAAGGCTCAGGAAATTAATCCCAAGGCTTCCAAAAGAGAAATGGATATGCTTCTGACAGCAGGTGAGCAGATTTCAATTTCACTTCTTGCAATGGCAATTGAAAAGCTCGGCTTCCCCGTAATTTCTCTTCTCGGATGGCAGGCAGGCTTTGTTACAAACTCCTCCTACGGCATGGCAAGAATTGATAAAATCAAAACAGAAAGACTTCAGAGTGAGCTTGACAAAAACAAGATTATCATTGTTGCAGGCTTCCAGGGTCTTAACAAATATGACGATTTGACAACCCTCGGCAGAGGCGGCTCAGACACAAGCGCAGTTGCTATTGCTGCAGCTCTTCACGCAGACAGATGTCAGATTTTCACTGATGTTACAGGTGTTTTCTCTGCGGATCCCCGCAAGGTTGAAAATGCACAGAAGCTTTCTGACATCACTTATGATGAGATGCTTGAATTTGCAACTCTCGGTGCTCAGGTGCTTAACAACCGCTCAGTTGAAATGGCAAAGAAATATAATGTGGAGCTTGAGGTGCTCTCAAGCATGGCTAATGAAAACGGTACAATCGTCAGGGAGGTAGCTACAATGGAAAAAATGTTAATCAGAGGCGTTACAAAGGATACAGATGTTGCAAGAATTTCAGTTGTCGGTATGAAGGATATTCCCGGCAATGCTTTCAAGATGTTCTCAAAGCTTGCTCAGAAGGGCATCAATATTGACGTTATTCTTCAGTCAGTGGGCCGTGACGGCACAAAGGATATTTCCTTCACCTGTGCAAAGGGCTTTGCTGATGCAGCTCTTGAAATTCTCAACGATATTTTTGCAATGGAGGGTGCTGTTGTTTCATGCGACACCTCAATTGCAAAGGTTTCAATCGTAGGTGCAGGTATGCAGTCACACTCAGGCACAGCTTCAAAGATGTTCGGCGCTCTTTATGAGGCAGGCATCAACATCAATATGATTTCAACAAGTGAAATCACAATCAGCGTTCTTATCGACAAGGAGCTTGCTGACAAGGCTGTTTCAGCTGTTCACAAGGCATTTTTCGGTTAATTTAAAAGGCACTGCTTCTTAATAAAAAAAGAGGCGGTGCTGTTTTTTATCGAGGTGATAAGCAAATGAAAAAACAAAACAAAGGCGTTATGAAAAAATGGTTTCTTCCTTATTTCTTCAAGCATAAAAGGGTAATGCTTGTTGACCTTTTCTGCGCTCTTCTGACAACGGGCTGTGAGCTTGCACTGCCGATGATGGTCAGAAAAATTACGGAAATTGCCATTGATGACATTTCAAAGCTCACCCTTGAGCTGATTTTCTCCCTTGCGGCAATTTATGCGGTGCTGAAAATCATTGATATGTGTGCCGGTTATTATATGATTTATGTGGGACACGGAATGGGTGTCAAAATTGAAAAGGATATGCGTGAGGATATGTTTGCCCATCTGATGAAGGCTCCCTTCAGCTTCTTTGACAAAACAAAGGTGGGTCAGCTGATGTCAAGAATCACAACTGACCTTTTTGATATTTCTGAGTTTTCCCATCATTGTCCCGAGGAATTTCTCATTGCGGGCGTGAAGGTTGCCGTTTCCTTCTGCATTCTTTTCACAATCAATCCGCTTCTGACTGTTTCCACCTTCATTTGCATACCGCTGATTTTTTACGGTACGGTCTATTTCCGCAGAAAGATGAGAGAATGCTTCAGTCAGCGCCGTGTGCTTATGGGTGAGGTAAATGCCCGTACGGAAACCACCCTTCTCGGCATCAGGGTTGTAAAATCCTTTGCCAATGAGGATGTTGAAAAGGACAAGTTCAATGAAGAAAGCACAAGGCTCAGCGCCGTGCAGACCGCATCCTATAAATATATGGCAAGGCTTAACAGCGTTGTGAGAATGTTTGACGGTCTGATGTATCTGATAATGATGCTTCTCGGCGGTGTGTTTCTCATCAAGGGAAAAATTTCAGCCGCTGATATGACCGCTTATCTTCTTTATATCGGCACTCTTATTGCGGCAATCAAGAGAATTGTTGAATTCACCGAGCAGTTTGAAAAGGGTGTCACGGGCGTTATGCGCTTTGCGGAAATTCTTGAAACTCCCGTTGAAGAGGGCTACGGCTCAGGTGAGGAGCTTGAAAAGGTTGAGGGTGAGGTCAATTTTGAAAATGTCACCTTCAGCTACAGCAGTGAAAAGGGAAATGTGCTTGCCAACGTGAATCTGAAGGTAAGCAAGGGTGAAAACATTGCAATTGTCGGCCCCTCGGGCAGCGGTAAGACAACCCTCTGCTCACTTCTTTCAAGATTTTATGAGCTGTCTGACGGCAGAATCACAATTGACGGCAAGGATATAAATAATCTTTCCCTTGCGGCTCTTAGAGGGGCTGTGGGTGTTGTTCAGCAGGAGGTATATCTTTTCTCAGGCTCAGTCATTGACAACATTCTTTACGGCAATCCCGAGGCAACAAGAGATGATGCCGTTGAAGCGGCGAAGAGAGCAGGTGCTCACGATTTCATTATGAGTCTGCCTCAGGGCTACGACACCTATGTGGGTGAAAGGGGAGTTATGCTTTCCGGCGGACAGAAGCAGAGAATCAGCATTTCAAGAGTCTTTGTCAAGAATCCCCCCATTGTTGTTCTTGACGAGGCAACCTCTGCTCTTGACAATGAAAGTGAGCAGTATATTAAAAAATCCCTTGCAGAGCTGACAAAGGGCAGAACAACCTTCACCATTGCTCACCGTCTTTCAACTGTCAGAAATGCATCAAGAATCATCGTTCTTACAGAAAAGGGAATTGAGGAGCAGGGCACTCACGAGGAGCTTATGGCTCTTGGCGGAATATATTACGGACTTAATAAGGATTGATATAGAAAGAGAGAAGCCGAAGCTTCTCTCTTTTTTTACGCTGATTTGAAAATGATTTCTTTATTCTCGTCCACAGTACAGATATAGCTTTCGCCCTTTCTGACGGTGTTGTCAAGAATCTTTTCGGAAAGAATATCCTCAATTCCCGTCTGAATTGCACGTCTGAGAGGTCTTGCTCCGTAGACCGGGTCAAAGCCCTTTTCACTGACAAGCTCTGCCACCTCGTCGGTGAAATCCATTTCAATGCTGAGCTCACGGAGTCTGCTGCTGAGATTTCTGAGCATTCCCTTTGCAATGCTTCGGATTTCGTCCTTTGTAAGCTGACTGAAAACAATTATTTCGTCAATACGGTTGATAAATTCGGGTCGGAAGGTTTTTTTGACCTCAGACATAACGGCGGCACGGATTTTTTCATCACTGTCATTGTCTGTTTTTGTGAAGCCGATTGCTCTGCCCTCACCTGCAATGAGCTTTGCACCAAGGTTGGAGGTCATAATAATGATTGTGTTTCTGAAGTCAACCCTTCTGCCCTGAGAGTCGGTGAGGATGCCGTCATCGAGAATCTGCAGAAGCATATTGAAAACATCGGGATGCGCCTTTTCAATTTCATCAAAAAGGATGATGCTGTAAGGCTTTCTTCTGACCTTCTCTGTAAGCTGACCGCCCTCCTCATAGCCCACATAGCCGGGAGGTGAGCCCACAAGCCTTGAGGCATTGTGTTTTTCCATAAACTCACTCATATCAAAACGGATCACTGCATTTTCGTCACCGAAAACAGCACTGCCGAGAGCCTTGCAAAGCTCTGTTTTACCGACACCCGTGGGACCGAGGAAGATGAAAGAGCCGAGGGGTCTTCCCGGGTCCTTCAGACCGCTTCTGCCCCTTTTGAGTGCCTTTGAAACGGCGGAGACTGCTTTGTCCTGACCCACAATTCTTTCATGAAGAATATCCTCCATTTTAAGAAGACGCTCTCCCTCCTCTTTGGTGATTTCCTCTGCCGCAATGCCCGTCCACCCGGAAATAACCGAAGCAATTTCTTTTGCGGTGACCTCTCCCTTTCTGCCTCTTGACTCTTCCTTCCAGTTTGTGCGGCTGACGGTTATTCTGCCCGTAAGCTCCTTTTCCTTGTCTCTGAGTCTTGCGGCGTCCTCAAAATCCTGACCGCTGACGGCTGCCGCCTTTTCCTCGTTGATTCTTTTAAGCTCATTTTCAAGCTCCTTGATTTCATCGGGCACGGTGTATCCCTTGAGTCTGACCTTTGAGGCTGCTTCATCAATAAGGTCAATTGCCTTGTCGGGCAGATAACGGTCACTTATATATCTTGCGGACATTTTAACTGCCGCTTCGATTGCCTGATCGGTGATTTTCACCTTGTGGTGAGCCTCATACTTGTCACGCAGTCCTTTGAGAATTTCAATTGCCTCAGCCGGAGTCGGCTCACCGACTTTGACGGGCTGAAAGCGTCTTTCAAGGGCGCTGTCCTTTTCAATATATTTTCTGTATTCGTCAAGGGTGGTTGCTCCGATGACCTGAAGCTCACTTCTTGCAAGGGAGGGCTTGAGGATGTTTGCCGCATCCACCGCACCCTCTGCCGAGCCTGTGCCGATGAGGTTGTGCACCTCGTCAATGAAGAGGATGATGTCCTTGTTTTTGGTGACCTCCTCAATGCAGTTTTTGATTCTTTCTTCAAAGTCACCGCGGTATTTTGTGCCTGCGACCATTCCCGTAAGGTCAAGGGAATAAATCCGCTTTTCCTTCAGCGGCTCGGGCACCTCACCCTTTGCAATTTTCAGAGCAAGACCTTCGGCAATTGCAGTTTTGCCCACACCGGGCTCACCGATGAGACAGGGATTGTTTTTTGTTCTTCGGGAAAGAATCTGAATGACTCTTTCAATTTCACTTTCTCTGCCGATGACGGGGTCAATGCCGTTTTTCTGAGCCTTTGCTGTCAGGTCCTGACCGAATTTGTCAAGGTTGGGCACAGGCGATTTGTCCGCCGAGGTCCTTCTGTCAGCAAAACGGGAAGGATAGGGATTTCTTGAAGCGGAGTTCATTTCACTGAGCACCGCAGAAGCGGAAATACCCATACGGCTGAGGATGAAGGAGCTGCTGCTGTCTCTTTCGGAGAGCATTGCCTTCAGCAGATGCTCCGTGCCGATATAACCTGAATTTTCTTTTCTTGCAAGGGCAACGGAAAGCTCAACAATACCCTTGCAGCGCGGACTGAAGTCATCGGGGGAAAGTACGGTGGGAATGCCGATGCCCACCGTTTCCTTCAGCGCATCAATAACCTTCTGATAGGTGACTCCCTTGGAAAGAAGCAGAGAGGTGCCGGGGCCGTTATCCTCTCTGACAATGCCTGCAAGCAGATGCTCGGAGCCGATATAAGTGTGACCGAAATTTTCAGCCGTTTCCACAGCCGAGTTAAGAGCGCGGTTTGCTTTTTCTGTAAAGCCTGTGAATTTATACATAAGGGATTCCTCCTTTAAAGATTATACCTATAAAAAATCAGGTCACCTTTCAGCGACCTGATTACTTTTAACCGAGAGCGTTTCTTACTGCCTGAGCTCTTTCTATGTCTCTTTCTGAACGGCTCATGGGATTTTCCTTTGAAGCGTTCATTGTTGCGGGCTGAAGCTCTGCCATAAGAGCGGAGAGCTTTTCAAGGGGAATGTCAATGAGCCCCTCAGCCGCTCCGAGTCTTACATAAGAGATAAGGTTTTTCAGCTCCTTTGAGGTGAGCTTATAGGCGCTTTTGAGAATGCCGTAGGCTCTGTAAAGGGTGTCAATGAAATCCTCATCCTTAATAAGCTGAGCTCGTGCCTGCTTTTCCTGAGTGACAATCTGCATTGCAATTGAGCTCAGATTCTGCAGAGCAGCTTTTTCTGAAATACCTAAGGTAACCTGGTTGCTGAGTTGATAAATGTCACCTTCAATTTCTCCGCTTTCGTCATAGCTGCCTCTGAGGGTAAGACCCAGCTTTGCAACGGTTGTTGAAAGGCGGCGCATTGCTCCCTTCTTTGAAAGGGCGGGAAGGTGAAGAAGTACGGATGCACGCATTGCGGTGCCGAGATTTGTGGGACACTGAGTCAGATATCCGATTCTTTCATCGAAGGCATAATTGAGCTTGCTTTCAATGACGCTGTCAATTTTGTCTGCTGTTTCATAAGCCTGATCAAGTGAAAGACCGGGATAAAGAATCTGAATGCGGATATGGTCCTCCTCACAAAGCATAATGCTGATGTCCTCATCCTCTGAAAGAAGAAGGACTCTGCCCGAAGCACTTGAAGCAAATTCGGGGCTGATGAGGTGCTTTTCCGCAAGAGAAACTGCCTGAACGGGTGTGAGAGCTTCCATATCAACGGTTTTAAGGGCGTTGTCGGTGTAATCTGCAAGGCTGTCTTCAACAAGGGCGCAGACGGCCTTTCTGCCTTCAAGGTCAAGTCTTGCGGGGAAGGGGTATTCAAGAAGGTTACGCGCAAGACGGATTTTTGTGCTCAGAACAACGTCTGACTGATTGCCTGTGTTTTTATACCAGTTCATTTTATGCCTCTCCTTTCAGCTTTTTGATTTCGTCTCTGATGATTGCTGCCTGTTCAAAGTTCTGCATTTCAACAGCCTTGTCCATCTGTGACTGCAGCTCTGTTATTTTTTCTTCCGTTGTTTTTTCTCTGGGCTTTTCTTCCTTTTTCTCCTGAGTTATAACGGGAACCTTACCCGAATGGGTTGCTTTTCCGTGAATGCGCTGAATTGAGGGAAGAAGCTTTGAATAAAACTTTTCATAGCAGTCAGCACATCCGACCTTTCCGCTTTTGATGATGTCATCAAAGCAGCTGCCGCATTTTTCACAGCGGTCAAGGCGGCTTTCTCCAAGGGCAAATGCCGTGTCTCCGAAGAAGGAGGAGAAGATGCCGGGAAGATTAAGGGAAAAATCGTCGAATATATCTGTGTAGCCGAGATTCTGTGCACAGGCTGAGCAAAGATGCGTCTGGGTTGCTTCGCCGTTGATTACACGCTTGATGTGAGTTGTTGCTTCGGTCTTTTTACAATTCTGACATAACATGGTGAATTACCTCCTGTGTTTATTTTATTCTTTTATTATTGTAAGAAGAAGCTGTTTGAAAATATTTGCCCTGATGATGTTTTTCAGCTGAGGGGGAAGCTGTCTGAAGTTTGAATCGGAAACAGCCGCCAGAATGAGCCTTGCCTGCTGGGGCGATATCAGCTTGTGGTAGGTCAGATTCATAAGGTGATCCTTTGCGGTTGCTTCGTCAATTGCCGAACCCACAGAGCCGATGACACTGAGAATGAGGCTGTCGGGATTATAGCTGATGCGGGTGATTTTGATGAAACCGCCTCCGCCTCTGCGGCTTTCAACCTGATAACCCCTTTCGGGTGTGAAGCGGGAGGAAAGAACATAATTGATCTGACTCGGCACACAGCCCAGATCCTGAGCAAGAATGTTTCTCTGAATTTCAATTTCACTTTTGTCCTCAAGCATATCGAGTATCATCTGAGCGATGGAATTTGATAAGTTCATTTTCTCACTTCCTTTTTTGACTTTGACTTTCTTTGACCTTGTGTCTTAATTATAGCGGATTTATCTGATTTTTCAAAGGTCAAAAAAGGTCAAATTAATATGATTGACCTTTGATTTTTAAGTTTAGCTTGGAATATCTCCGTTTTTCTTTTGTTTACTTGAATTTTCATTTTTTAATAAACTGCCTTTTTCCGATCTTTGAAAAGGGCTGTGCTCGGCGGTTTTTGACCTTTCGGCAATGAAAAAGGGGTCAGAAAAACTTTGACCTTCGCAGTTATCAAAGGGGATTTCACCTTCGGGACGGATGGGTAAGGACAAAAAAATCACTCCTGTGAGAATATTTTATATAAAATATTTTTGCTCAGCTTAAATATCAATATTCAAAACTGTAACCACCTGAGGAAAAAATCATATAATGCTAATGTACGAGGGATAAAAACAAAAATCCGAGGGATATTTGCTGACCCTCGTATTGAAAGGAGGTACCTTAATGGCTTGTAACAACGGTTTAATCGGCGGCAGTGCTTGCTCATGGATTGTGATTCTTCTCATCTTATCGATGTGCTGCGGTGACGGCGGTCTCTTCGGCTCAGGCTGTGGCTGCAACAACAGCTGTGGCTGCAACAACGGCTGCGGACGCAACAGCTGCGGATGTCAGGACAGCTGCTGCTGACAGATGCACTGAGAGGGCGGGTGACCGCTCTCTTTTTTTACGGCAAAAAGAAAAAACCTTCAAGACAGGCTTGAAGGTTTTGACTTTTATTAAAGGGCTTTCAGTTAAGCCTTTTATTTTTTCTTGAACCAGCTGAAAATTTTGTTGAAGAATTCCTTGATTGCACGGGCAATTCTCTGGAAGATGTTCAGTGATTCTTCAGCATCGGGTACTTCAACATCCATTGAAAGAGCGCCGATGAGCATATAGCCGTCAACCACAACTGTGATTGTGTTTGCAGCGTCAACTTCAACACGCTTGCCGTTGACATAGAAATCGAATTCATCGTCAATCCACATATCCTGAACGCGTATAACAAGGATTGAGCCTTCTTCAACCTCAAGGGTTGAGTTGGGACCCTGGGCAAAGAAGTCGCCGCCGTTGACTGAAACCTCATACCAGCCGATGCCGTCGGTCTTGCCGAAGCAGACATAATGAGTCATGGGAAGAGAGGGAGCCGCAATGACGGTTACGGGGATTGTTCTGACATCGTCATTGGTCAGAACAACGGTGATTGTTGCTGTACCTGTTGCAAGGGCGGTGATGTTTCCTTCGGTGTCAACCTTCACAATATGCTTGTTTGATGAGAAATAAGCGGGAAGAATGTCGGAATCCTCGGGTGTGAGCTTGATGCCGATGTTTTGGGTCTTGCCGACAACAATAGTGATGCTTTCGGGAAGCTCAACAGTATATTCGGGCTCTGAAGGAGCTTCAGGCTCTGTGGGCTCCGTTGAGGGTTCTGTTGTTGTCTCAGTAGTCGGCTCTGTAGTTTCAGTTGTTGTTTCTGTTGTAGTCTCAGTAGTTGGCTCTGTAGTAGTCTCTGTTGTTGTCTCTGTTGTGGTTTCGGTTGTAGTCTCAGTTGTAGTTTCAGTTGTAGTCTCAGTTGTAGTTTCTGTTGTAGTCTCAGTAGTAGTCTCTGTTGTGGTTTCTGTTGTAGTCTCAGTAGTTGTTTCTGTAGTAGTTTCGGTAGTAGTCTCTTCAGCCTTAACGATTACAGTAACAGTTTCTGTCACTGAGGGGTTGTCAACAGATGTGATTGTGATTGTTGCCGTGCCTTCTCCGACGGCTTCGATGTTGCCGTTTTCATCAACCTTTGCAACGGTTTCATCACTTGATGTGTAGGTGACGGATTTGTCAGTTGCCTTGTCGGGTGTTACAACGGGCTCAACAGTTTCGGTTTCACCCACATTGAGAGTGATTTCGGTTTCTTCAACGATGATATCATCAACGGGGATTTTAACAACAACCTTAATAACCTCAGATACCTCGGGGTTATCAACAGATGTGATTGTGATTGTTGCCGTGCCTTCTCCGACGGCTTCGATGTTGCCGTTTTCATCAACCTTGACAACTGAATCATCACTTGATGTGTAGGTGAGAGTTTTGTCGGTTGCATCATCGGGAGTAACGGTGGGAACAATTGTGTCCTTATCACCCTTGTTGAGAGTGATTTCAGTTTCGTCGACTTCAATATCTGTAACAGGGATTTTAACAGTCACGGTAACAGTTTCTGTCACTGAGGGATTGTCAACAGATGTGATTGTGATTGTTGCCGTGCCTTCAGCAATTCCCTGGATTGTACCGTCTGAGGTAATTTTGATAATTCCCGTATCTGCTTCGTCAATGCTGTAAATGAGGTCTTTATTGGTTGCATCCTCATTGACCTTTGCGCCGATTTCAACAATATCTTCAATATTGATGGTGATTTCTTTTTCAACAGTAATTTCAGTTACGGGGTTTTTGACTGTAACGGTAACAGTTTTTGTTACGGTGGGATCGTCAACGGATGTGATTGTGACTGTTGTTGTGCCTTCTCCGACAGCTTTAATGTTGCCGTTGCTGTCAACTGTGACAATTGAATCATCAGCTGATGAATATGTAAGATCTTTGACGGTTGCATCCTCATTGACCTTTGCATCAAGGCTTTCGGAGTCACCGTTGTTGAGAATAATGTCATCCTTTGATGTGATTTCTGTTACAGGAGTTTTGACAATGACGGTGACGGAATCCTTTTTCTCAGGATCATCCTTTGAATAAACTGTGATTGTTACAGTGCCGTCCTTGAGTGCTTCGATTTCTCCGTCGGGAGTAACCTTGACAACATCTTCGTTGCTTGATTCAAAGACAACATCAGGGAAGGTTGCATCCTCAGGAGTTACGGTAACCTTGATTTCATCTGTTTCGCCGGGTTTGAGAAAGATGTCAACGTTTTCACCGTTTTCATCCTTGATGCCGTTGATTTCAACCTTTTCAACAGCCTTCTTGAAATAGCCCTCGATGACAACATCCTTTTCGGGCATCAGGAATTTTCCTTCGGTAACATCGGCATCCTTTGTTGACCAGGAAACGAAGGTGTATCCGTCAATGAAAAGATCCTTTTCAACGGTAACAGCTTCACCTGCCTTGTGAGCTGAAGCAAGGCCGCTCAGGTCGGGAGCTCCCTCGGGAACAAGGATACCGTCAGTATATTTGTATGTAACGTTATAGAGCTTTGTCCATGTGCCTGTGAAATTAACATCCTTTGTAACTGTGATTTTTCCGTCCTCAACGGGTACGTCTGTTGTTACCCAGCCTGAGAATTCATATCCTTCAATATAGGGAGCTGCTTCAACGGAAACAACGGAGCCTTTATTATATGAGAAGGCTTCGGGAAGAACAGCACCGGAAGGAACATCTCCTGCAAAGGAGTAGGTGACGGTGTATTCTGTGGAGACTGAGGGTTCTTTGTAAATCATATATCCGCCGGGCTCTGTGTTTGCATAATAAGCAGATGAGGGAGGAGTATAGGTGAGTTTTTCATATTCCTCTTCCGTGCAGCCGAAGATTGCATAACAGCAGTTGAAGACACCTTCATTGAGATTTCGGATTGCTTCGGTTGTCCAGCCGGGACCTGCATAAATATATTTCAGGAGCTTACATTTATAGAACATTGCAGCCATTGTGGTTACCTTTGAGGTGTCCCAGCTGCTCAGGTCAAGAACCTCAAGAGAGTAACAGTTTTTGAACATTGAGTTGGTTGTTGTAAGGCTGCTTGTGTTCCAGTTTGCAAAATTTACACTTTCAAGTGATTCACAGTCGATAAGGAACCAGAGCAGAGACTGAACCTTTGAGGTGTCCCAGCTGCTCAGGTCAAGAGTTTTAAGGGATTTACATCCCTCAAAAAAGTAGTTCATATTGGTTACATTGCCTGTTTTGTAATTTTCAAGACCGTTTACGCTTTTAAGCACGGGGAAAAGAGAAAATACGTTCATTGAGTTGGGGTTTGCGCCGACTCCGCCGTTACCTGCAATGTAAAGGTCATATCTGCTTGCACCTGCAGCATTTGTTTCGGTCTGATTGAGGATTACCCACGCCATAACCGAGCTGTCCTTGGCAGCTGAAATATCCCAGGATGCAACGGCATCAGAGGGAATGTTTATTTTGTCAAGGAAGGTGGCAGTGACAATGCTGCTTCTGTAATAATGATATTCATAATCCTGAAGCTTTCCTCCGTTGATATAGCTGTAAGCCTTCATCACGGGATAAATTTCCTCACCCGAGGCAAAGATTGCCGTGGGCATCATTGTCAGCAGAATAATTGCGGACAATATAAGAGATAAGAGCTTTTTGGTTTTTGAGGTTTTCATAAAAAAATACTCCTTTTAGGGATAGTCCCTAGTTATTCGAGTATAATTTAACATACAATATTATACAAATAAATGAACGAATTTTTAAATGTTTAAAAAAATGCGGAATTTTTCTGTTTTTTCAAAAAAACAAGGGCTGCTGCACCGTAAAAAAAGACTCAGCCGGGCTTCCCTGAGGAAAAAGCTGAGTCTTTGATATTATAAACTTAGGGTGACAAGTATAATCCGAATCCACCCAAAAGCGTGAATTTTCACGGCTTTTCGGCGTTTCGGTCTTGAAAGGCGGCAGCCTGTCAGCTACCTCAACATCCAAAAATCCTGCAAAAATTCGCACTTTTGGGTCTTAAGATTTTTTGCGGAGAGGATTTTCGGCAAGACAAGGCACAAAACGCAGTAAATCCTTTCGGATTTACGAGTATTTTAACAAAGGATTGACGGGAATCCGCCCGTAAAAAACGGGTTCGGATTATATTTGTCACCCTAAGGTAACGGTAATCGAACCTGACAAGCCTTAAAAGTCCGATTTACAGCACCTTTAATGATTTTTCTCCTCGCAAGACGCGAGTATTGTTTCGTCGAAGAAATCCTTAAATGCACTATAACTCGGGCATTTAAGGTTCTTCGAAGTTTAACGGCTGAAGATTTTTGCTGCAGCAAGGCAAAAAACGCAGAAAGGCTGCCGCCTTTCGAGGCTTTTTAACAATGTTGCAGTGAAAATATACTCCGTTAAACCTTATCGGGTTCGACTGCCGTTACCTTA
>JAZOWF010000061.1:0-5463 GCA_045659065.1 Acutalibacteraceae bacterium | reverse complement strand
ACGCTCGTATTCTTCGAACATTTCCAACAAGTTTTCGTAACCGCCTACAAGATGACGGCGCATAATTGCCTGCTCCCAAAGCTGTGCAACACCCCAGAGAGCCTCTTCCTTGTCGTCCTCGGAGATAAACTCGTGGTGTGACATATTATTGAGAACGGCAACAGTGTTTACACCCCAGCACTCATACATCCAGGTTGAAAAATGCATATAATATGATGACGGAGCACCGCAGACAAGTGTTCTGTGGCGTGTTTTGGGACGGACATTGATTTTTTCCTTGACGCACTTTTCGCAGATTTCAAGCATCTCTCTGCCGATTTTCGCACACTCTTTATTAAGGCCGCTTGAGAAAGAAAGCTGGAATGAACGGTACAGCAGATTCGGTACACTCGGCACGGGATAGTATGGAGATTTTGCAAGCTCCCATAATTCGTGCTGAATACGGGTTTCCTCGTTATATTGACGGACTGTTTCAAAGAAGGCATCCCAATCAAAGGTTTCACCTGTGCAGTCTTCAATGAATTTGATAACCTCTTTAACGTGAGCAACTGCATATTCTCTTGTATCCTCGTCCTTCCAGCGCATAGGTGTACAGCCCTGAATTGAAGGCACCTTGAGGCGTCTTTCAACAATCGACGAGTTCATAACGGAAGAATCACAGGGAGCGTTACTTGTAATAAGGCAGGCACCGTAATAGGGAAGCTGGTCATCTATGGCAACACCGCAGATTGCCGATGAGTTTCGGCAGGAGTC
The DNA here is from genome assembly GCA_045659065.1 of Acutalibacteraceae bacterium. Lineage (GTDB taxonomy): Bacteria > Bacillota > Clostridia > Oscillospirales > Acutalibacteraceae > UBA6857. Next base: position 4,710 of record JAZOWF010000061.1, on the reverse strand, counting down.
CGACGGAAGTCCGTAGGAGTCGATGATGTCTGTAAAATAGTGACCTGCATGCTGATCATTTGCAGTAGCAAGAATGTGGAAATAAGGTTCTTCCACCGCATTCTGAAGATTCGGGAAGCCGCCGATAAGAATAGGAGATGCATCCTGCTCAAAAATGACGGTTTTCTTGGAATACTCGTTTTCACCGAAGCGCTCATCAGTCTTGAGAATCTGAACCAAAGCCTTAACATTGCTCTTTAATAAGAACTGCATATATTTATGTGCAATCAGCAAAGCTTCACCGTGAGCATCATCAATGGTACGGTCAACCATACTGCCGCTTCCGAGATAGGGAGCCATCCAATGATAATATGTAAGAGCCTTGAAGGCACGGACGGGGTCAGCCTTAAGAAGCTCACCGCTTATCTTCTTTTCTGTAAGCCACTCTCTGAAATCAACCCAGGAATCCTTAAAGCCTTTCCATTTTCTGTAACGGGCAAGCTCATAACCGTTATAAAAACGTTTTCTGCTGCCGAAGTTTTTCTTTTCAGCCATTGTGCTCTCCCCTTTCTGCTATCTTGAGTTCAAGTGCTTCAACAAAGGCCTGGAAACGGGTACGCAGCTGACCTGTTGAAGTGTTTATATATTCCTTTTCAATACCCATACACGGAAGACCGTAATCACTTTCCATTACGTGCTGACAGTACATACGCTCATATTCCCAATATTCGCAGAACTTCATCTGCTGAACGATAAGTCCGTCTGCATTATAATCCTCGGCAAGTTTCTTAAGATACTGCTTTCTGCCGTGCACCTTTTCGGGATTCATAAATCTCGGGCACTCATTGGTTTCAATATAGTGTCTTGCAATAGCATTAAGTGCAGTTTCGCCGTCACGGATTTCAATTTCTTCTCTTCCGGGAAGTGAGCCGAAGCAATATCTGTCTGCAACAACAAAAGCTCCGCAATCCTCAATAAGCTTTGTGAAATAGGGATCATCGTTTTCACCGCCTGCAAGAACAACTCTCACACGGTACCAGGGCTTTTCATCAGCGACTCTTGTTTTAAGCTCTTCAAGTGTTTCCTTGAGATAAGGCATAATCAGGTCGTGAGGACAGCATTCACTGACAAGCTCAATAAGATGGAACTCATAGCCCGTAAGAGGTGGGTTTTTCATTTTACGGTAATTACCGATTTCAGTAACAACACGGCAAAGCTCATTGTGTTTTTCGATTGCCTTATGTAAGGCTTCATCTGTAACATTAACCCCGTAAACCTCATTCAATCGGTCAAGAATATGCTTTTTAAGCTGCTTTTCATAATGCTTTATTGCATAATCCTTCGTTACAAAAGGAGCATCCAGGTGAGAAACAAAGAACTTTTCGTTCTGCTCCTTGACAAGGTCGAGCATCTCAAAATGCTCGTGAGAACGGTGCATCATTCCGCAGGTCTCTGTGCTCAGCAGTGCAGAAAAGAAGTTATAGCCGCCCTCGATTGCAAGTTCAAGAATGCTTCGTGAATACATGCAGGTTTTTTCCGACATATAATATGTAGCAATGGCAGTATCAGCTATACCGGGTGCTCTCAGACGTACAGAGAAGCAACCGTCAAGATTCATAAGCACCTCAGGTACATAATAGCAAGAGTACCCAAGAGCAAGCTTACCGTCAGCCAAGGCTTTATCTACCAATTCATTTTTTACTTCTTCAAGAAGATTTTCAAAAAACACACGGTGTTTGAGATCTCTCATTTTTTTAATCCGCCTTTCTTTGCTTTATATAACACAATGGCATTATTTTTTGCTCGGAATCTGTTTTTTTACTTTATCAGAATAGTATTTTCCATCAGGTCAATATCACAGATTTCACCTTTTATTTTTGTGCATACACCCATAAGGTCATAAACAAGAAGCTCTCCGTCGTTGCATATAACTCGGGCAACATTTTTAAGAAGAAAAACATTTTCATCCTCGCTTTTTTTATAAATTGATGAAAGACACATTTTTATTCCTCCGATTCTTTTATCGCCTGATTGATTTTTTCCGTTGATTTGTTCAAAAGCTCAACAGCCTCTTTTATAAGCACTGCCGCATTTCCGTCAAGCGAAGAAGCAGTTTCCGAAAGCTCTTCAGCATGGTGAGCATTATGATGTGCCATATATTTAAGCAATGCCAATATTTCCTCGTTGGTTGAATGGTCGTGTGTATGACCGTGATGATTATGCTCCATATTAATTTTTCTCCTTTTCTTTTTTAAAATGTAACTCCCTTAAGCCTTCAACCTCGTCGCAAATCGGCTTCATTTTACACGATGCGCAGTCAAGCTCCGAGAGCTGTAATGTGCTGTGTACTGCATCGGTGATTTTTTTTGCCTTCACGGCAAGATCCGAAAGCGCCCGGTAATTGAAATCTTCTTTTGTAATAAAGACTGTTCTCACCGCTTCAACATCATCATTTTTCTTGAATGCCTCTATAAGACTGCAGCCGATGTTCATAAACGACAAGGGATTTTTCGAATGTACAGCAGATTTTGCCACGCGCACCTGCTCCTTAGCTGCTGAAGGCGAAATGCGTATGTGATAACCATTCGGATAAATCTGAAAAGCAGTAAATCCTATATTTTTAAGCTGTTCGTGCGTCAGCTCTTCATCCTTCTTTTGCTTCAGACTGACAAAGGTCAGATGAGCGAAAGGAATATCCCCGTTTATCTCACTTAAATCAGGACCGTACAAAATCACCTCATCCTGCATGGACGGCAAATCAGCAAACACAATACTGCTGACAGATGCTTTTCCGCTTCCGCCTAATTCATAGGCTGTATCACTGCGGAACAAGATTGCATTTTTGTCACCGTTTTCGGCACAAAGCCTATCGTCAAACAAAACTGATTTATCTGCAGATTCAGGCAGCATCGACATAATTTTTTCTGTTACTTCGGCAAATATTTTCATAATCAGTTTTCCTCCAACAATGAAAACAGCGCTTTTTTTGCACCGCAAACCAAAGGAGAATCAGAAAACAGATTAAAAACACTTTCACCCTGCATATCGTTTTCTGCCTGATTTTCATCCTCTCCGATTACAGAAAGCACCGCAGGAATATCTGTAACAGAATCTGCATCAAAGGTAATTCTCGTGCGGTTGAATATAACTCCGCTTTTTTTGTAGCTTGTAAGCTTTCTTGCAACATCTTCAATAGTAGAAATTACTTGTATACCCTTTTTGCTTGCGTCACTTACCAACACAAGGTAAGTGATGTTTTCCATCACTCGACGATTGATTTGTTCTATACCCGCTTCGCCGTCAATAACCACAAAATCATAATTTTCGCAAAGCATTTCTATAACCTGCTTAAGATAAGCATTCACTTTACAGTAGCAACCCGCCGCCTCCGGTCTGCCTATTGCAAGAAAGGAAATGTTACCTTTCTCTGCAATCGAATCCAACAAATGAAATTTAGCTTCACTTAAAAGCTCAATTGCCTCTGCGGTCTGTCCCGACTCAATATTTTTTGCAATCTTCACACGTATGTCATCAAGAGTAAGAGCCGGCTGCATTTGCAAAGCTGTAGAAAGTCCGACGGCAGGGTCAGCATCAACTGCGAGAATTTTTTTATCCGGGAAAGTCTCAGATAATATTCGTATAAACGCTGCGGAAAGAGAAGTTTTTCCCACGCCTCCCTTTCCTGCAAAAGCAAAGATTTTTGTTTCCATAAACATCACCTTAAGATGTACAAATTAACAGTCATATTTATATTAATGATAACATAAAGCTGATAAAAACTCAATCTAAAACATTATCCAAATATTAATTTCATCAGAATAATAAAAAAAACTTCACTCTGATTGTTCACTATGACAACAATTAGTTTTATAAAAGAATAATCAGCCCTCGGTCAAACTCGCAAGTTATAACCGAAGGGCTGATTTGCTATTACAAAAAACTATTTTTTTAATCCCGAAACTATATATTTCTCGTCATCCGATATCATCACATCAACATCAAAAAGCTCCGACATCATATCAGCAAGCTTTTCCTTTGACGGCAACGGCAAGGAGACATCCTTTGCCACAGTCGAATGACATTTTGCTAGCTCTTTTTCACTCATTCCGTGAGCTACAGTGAATCTGCCCTTTTCCCTGAGTGCAGCCGAGAGATTTTTTATAAGCTTATCGGGATCTGTAAAATGAGGAAATGCATTGTAAATCATAACTGCATCAAAAGCATCTTCAAAGCTGTATTCAGCCGCATCACCGCATATTACCTTTATATCGGGATATTTTTCTCTTGCCTTTTCTGCCATGTTAGGAGATATGTCTATACCCGTAACCTCAGCACCAAGATCTGTGTAATCCGGAAAGAGCACTCCCGTGCCGCAGGCAATATCAAGCACCCTTGTTCCTGCGCCGATGCCGCCCTTTTGCAAAATCTCTGCAATTACAGCTTCGTTGCGCACCTGCATAGCATCCCAATCCGATGCCATATCATCAAAAAATGCTATGATCTCTTTTTTATCCATAATCACATTCCCTTGTTTTTAAAATGAAGCTCTCTCATGCCCTCAACCTCATCGCATATAGGCTTAAGATTACATGTATCGCAGTCAAAATTTACACTGTTCATTATATGGTTCAGAGTTTCGGTAATTGCATTGCTTTTCTGAGCCATATCTTCAAAGGCCTTGTGGTCAGCCTTCTCTGAGGTTATGAATATCACCTTAACAGCCTTTACGGC
>JAZOWF010000060.1:0-18217 GCA_045659065.1 Acutalibacteraceae bacterium | reverse complement strand
GATATTTATCGTAGAGGCGACCATTGGTCGCCCGTGGATTTTCATTTATACATTCAAAACTAATTTCAATTATCACAGGCTTAAGATTTTTCATTTATATTCAGCATTGTCTATTGATATAATTCCTCCCCACTCAAGCCGTGGGGGCTCTTACTTTGCCCCGGTCGGCAAAGTAAGCAAAGCGCCCTTTTCTCCGTGATATGAGTCCGAACGCGGTTCAAAATGCCGAGTCGGTAACACAAAAAAATCACTTTCACCCCCTGACGCCCTGCCGTTCAATACGGTCAGCCGCTACTAAACGGCATTTTTCACAGTTCTGCTTTCTGCTGAATATCAGCCTGAGTATTCAGTGATTCAATACTGAAAGAGATTCAAGAAAATTCGCTGCTTTTCTGCCCTCATCATAATGCCATATTGTCTAGTCAGTTGGTGTCTCCTCAGACACCTATGCTGCCGACATTCGCTTCCCGCTCTATCTTCAATTCAGTCAGAATCTGCGGTCAGTGATTTTATGGTGGTAAATGTGATATTTATCGTAGGGGCGACCATTGGTCGCCCGTGTGCCCGTCACCGCAAATTATATGAATCAGACCACTCAATTTTATATCAGCTCCTCCCTCACACATCGGATATGCTCTTTTCGGTAAAAACAAAAAAGCCCACAACCTGTGTTGTGAGCTTTTGTTTTAATTTTTATCACCGTGAAAATCAGGGAAGGTCTTCCTCGTTTTCAAGGTTGTGCCAGACGTTCTGAACGTCATCGTTATCCTCAAGCATTTCAAGAAGTCTGCCCATCATCTTAAGATCGTCTTCACTTGTAAGAGCGGTCTGTGTATTGGGTACATATTCAACCTGTGCGGAAACAAAGGTGTAACCCTTTGCATCAAGGTCGTCTCTGACACCGCTGAAATCATTGGGCTCTGTGCGGATAACAAAAACGTCATCCTCAGCAATGAAGTCAACTGCACCTGCTTCAAGTGAATCCTCCATAAGCTTGTCCTCGTCGATGTCCTCAGCCTCGATTACGATAACGCCGTAACGGGTAAACATAAATGAAACACAGCCCTGCTGACCCATATTGCCCTTGTTTTTGTCAAAGTAATGGCGCATTTCACCTGCTGTACGGTTGCGGTTGTCGGTGAGAGTTTCAACAATAACTGCAATTCCTGAAGGACCGTAGCCCTCATACATAATTGCCTCGTAGTTTGCACCGCCTGCTTCACCTGAAGCCTTCTTGATGATTCTTTCAATGTTATCGTTGGGCACGTTGTTTGCCTTTGCCTTTGCAATAACATCCTTAAGCTTTGAGTTTGATGCGGGGTCGGGACCGCCGTCACGGACAGCAATTGAAATTTCTCTGCCGATTTTTGTGAAAACCTTGGCTCTTGCGCCGTCTGTCTTTTCCTTTTTTCTTTTAATGGTACTCCATTTTGAATGGCCTGACATTTCTTGTCACCCTTCCTTACTTATTTTATTTATTAATTTTAACTTATATAATTTATCACTTTTATGCCCTTTTGTCAAGGGAGGAGAGCTCACAAGGTAATTTTAAATGTTATCTCCTTATCATTTTTTGCAACGGCCTTGATTTTGCCCTTGTGTCTGTGGACAATTGCCTGTGCAATGGAAAGTCCGATGCCGTAGCCCCCCGTTTCTCTTGAACGGGAGCTGTCACCGCGGTAAAAGCGCTCAAAGAATTTTGAAACGGTCTTCGGGTCAAGATTTTCTGCAGTGTTGTAAAGGTCAAGGCAGATGCTCTTGCCGTATTTGTAAAGGGAAAGCTTTATCTGTCCGCCCTCATTGGTATATTTGATTGCATTGTCACAAAGTATGGACACAAGCTGACGGATTTCCTTTTCGTTGCCCGTATATTTGAGGTTTGGCATAACTGCAATGTTGAAGCTTTTTCCGCCAAGCTGAGCCCTTGTGACAAATTCATATGCAGTTTCACTGACGGCAAGGCTCAGGTCAAAGGGCTGCTTCGGAGTGTGCTTTCCGATTTCGTTAAGCTTTGAAAGCTCAACAAGGTTGCACACAAGGGTATTGAGTCTGACGGTCTGATTTTTGATGCTGTCGAGCCATTCGTTTGACCCATCACAAAGCTCCATAACCTCAACGTCGGCGTTGATGATTGCAATTGGTGTCTTCAGCTCGTGACCTGCGTCGGTGATGAACTGCTTTTGCTTTTCAATGCTCTCTGCCACGGGACGAAGAGCATTTTTTGAAAGAAACTTCACAATCACAAGAAGCACAAGCAAAGTCAGAAAGCCCACCGCCACCGACAGAAATGCAAGAAGCACAGCGTCACGTATTTCCTGCTGACAGTCAATGAAAACCATCATTGACCTCGCACCCTGCTGATGATAGTAATAACGGTAGGGCATAATGAAGCCGAAGCCGGGCTCAGATTTCTGGTAAACATAAGAGGCATATCTGAAAGCCAGCTGCTCATTGATGGCGGCAATATGCTCGGTGGAAATGTTTTTGACAACATTCCCGTCAAGCTCCACAACAAAATAACGGGTGGAATAAGGCGTTTCAATGGTTATCTGATATTTTGAAAAGGGGTTGAAAATACCCTTGTCCCCTGATTTGTTATCGGGAAGTCTGCCGTTGTTTTCCGCAATGGTGACAAGAATATCCCTGATTTCAGAATCCTGCTGACAGATGTTGATGACGTTGACCGTAAGAGTCTGTATGAAAATCATCATCGTCAGCGCAAACATTGAAATGAAAACAAATCTGCGCTGTAATTTTTTCAGCATTTTATCTCCTCCAGGGTGTAGCCCACACCTCTGACTGCCTTAATTTCAACATTGGCACTGAGATTTGCAAGCTTTTTTCTCAGATAGGATATATAGACCCAGACAACATTGATTTCAGCCTCCGTTTCAAAGCCCCATATTCTTTCCATAAACTGCTCAGTTGAAATGAGTCTGCCCGGATTTGACATCATCATTTCAATCATCTGAAACTCCTTGTTGCCCAGACGGATTGCCTGCTCACCCTGAATAAGCTCAAAGCTTTCTCTGTTCAGGGAAAGATTGCCGAAGGTGAGAAGATTGGGTGAAAATTCTGATTTTCTTCTTGTCAGCGCCCTCACTCTTGCAAGAAGCTCTGCCATTTCAAAGGGCTTTGTCAGATAATCGTCTGCGCCTGCATCAAGGCCGAGAATTTTGTCGTCAAGCTCGGCTCTTGCCGTAAGAATAATTACAGGGGTTGAAATTCCCTGACTGCGAAGCTCCTTAAGTACATCAATACCGTTTTTCTTGGGCATCATAAGGTCAAGAATGATACCGTCATAATTTCCGCAAAGACCGTAATCAAGGGCATCCTGTCCGTCATAAACGGCATCAACGGAATAATTGTTATGCTTGAGAATTGCGCACAGAGCCCTCGAAAGCTCTCTTTCATCCTCTGCAAGTAAAAGTCTCATAAATTTGTCCTCCTTTATTTAAAGGCTTACTTTAGTTTAGCATAAGTATAATGTAATATACAACTATATTATACTAATTCAACTTAAAACTAAATTGAAAAAATCCCCTTGCCAACCAAAAGGAAGGCAAGAGGACAAGTGTTATCTTAACTTTTCAATCATTCTGTCGGGGAAGTTACCGATAAGACTGTCGACACCCATATCTGCAAGGCGCACAATGTCCTCATACTCGTTAACTGTCCAGGTGTTGATTTCACAGCCTGCATTATGCATCTCTTCGACATTTTCTTCACTGAGAGTGATATGCCAGGGATGACAGCAATGAACATCCTTTTCTGACGTATATTTTCCGAAATCCACAAGCCAGTCACCGCTGAGGAAGCCTCTTTTGATTTCAGGGGCAATATCCTTACAGCGCATAATTGTGAAATGGTTGAAGGAGGAAAGGATGATTTTCTCCTCAAGACCGAACTCCCTGATCATATCAATAACACGCTGTTCAATTGTACGGTATTCGTAAACACCTGTTTTAAGCTCAATGTTTGTGATGATGTTTGTGTCCTTCACAAGCTCAAAATATTCTCTGAGGGTGGGAATACCGCAAAAGCCGTAAACGCCTCTGAAGGTTGCACTTGCATCAAATTTCTTCAGCTCACTGAGAGTCATATCCTTGACAAGACCTTCACCGTCACAGGTTCTTCTGATGTCCTCATCGTGAATGATTACAAGCTCGTTATCCTTTGTCAGATGAACGTCAAGCTCAATACCGTCCACGCCGATTTCAACAGCCTTTTCAAAGGCAAGCATTGTGTTTTCGGGATATTTGCCCGAAAAGCCTCTGTGTGCAAAAATTTTTGACATATAGACACATCCTTTGTATTTTTATTTCACCCCGATTATACTCCCCGAAAAAGATTTTTTCAAGAACTTTCGGCAAATTCTCTTTAAGTTGGCGAATATAATCCGAAACAGTTTTTTGAATATGGATTTCCGCCAATCTATTGTTAAAATACTCGTAAATCCACCCGTAAAAACGGGTTCGGATTACACTCGTCACCCTAGCCATTAAGCCTCCACACAGCAAAATTCAGCACACCCGCAAAGCTCAGCCACAAAAGATAAGGAAGCTGAAGAAAAGCGGCGGCTCTGTCTGTTTTGTAAAAAACTGAAATCATCACAAGCACCGTTGCCCACAAAAGGACAAGCCAGGCAAAAGCAAAGCCGAAGGCCTGAAGATTGAAGAAAATCAGAGTCCAGAAAAAATTCAGAAAAAGCTGAAGCCCGTAAAGAAGCAGACCCCGGGTCCTGTTCAGACTCCCGGGAGCAAGAAATATCCTTGCGGCACTGATGCCCATGAGCACAAAGAGCACCGACCACACAACAGGAAAGACAGCGGCGGGCGGTGAGAAGGCAGGCTTTTCCACCGCCCCGTTATAAATTTTCATTGCACCGCTGCTCAAAAGAGCGGAGAGACCGCCCGTGGCAAGTGCAATACCAACGGAATAAGCATAAGCCTTAATGCTTTCTTTTTTCATTAAAATCACCCCTTATATTATACGGCAGAACGGGGTGGGTTATGCGTTGTCACGGCGGGGAAGGATAATGAGCGGTCAGAGATTTTGTAACGGTAAATGAGATATATACCGTAGGGGCGACCATTGGCGCCCGTGCTTTCCGTCAGCAGAGATTATCGTTACACCGTTGGGGCAATTATTAATCGACCGTGAATATCAAAACCGATTTCCTTATATTATAGGGTTGAGATTTTTAATTTTTCATTTACAGACAGTCCTGTCTGTTATTTAACCCCTTCCGCTCATGCCGTGGGGGCATTTACTTTTGTCAGGCGTGACAAAAGTAAACAAAAACACGCTTTCCGTCAATTGAGTCCGAACGAGGTTACAAAATGCCGTGAAGGCTCGGCATAAGCTTCCATCCTCTTCTGTTACGCCCTGCCGTTCAAGGCGGTCAGCCTCTGCGGGGCGGCATTTTTCCACAGTTCTGCAATCATATGAATAACAGCCAGGGTATTCGGTGATTCACTTACTGAAAACGATTCAAGAAAATTCTCTGCAATTTTCCCTCCCCCAACTGCTGCCTTGTCTAGTCCGCGTTGCTGTGTTGTCTCCTCAGAAACTAAAGCGGTCGACAGTCGACACCCGCTCTATTGTCATTTCCGTTGGAATCTGCGGTGAACGATTTTGTAACGGTAAATGAGATGTTTATCGTAGGGGCGACTCCTGAGTCGACCGTGCTTTCCATCAGCAGAGATTATCCTCCACCTCCGTGACGAGAAATCCCCTTATATATAATTGAAACAGAATAAATTTCTCCCGTCGGTTAATTCTTTTGCGGAATATTAACCGCTTTTTTTATGAAAAAAACGGCTCTGAAAAAAATTTTTTTGAATTTTGAAGAAAAAATTGCACTTTTTGTGCAGTTTTTACCGCTTTTCGAAACATTAGTAGAGGACTAAAAAAGTTTTCACCAAAAAAATATTAATTTTCAAAAAGAAAGGTCTGGTTTTATGAAAAATTCATGCGTTATTTATTACAACACGGTCAAAAGTCTGGAAATGCTCACAGACAGAGAGTTAGGAAAGGTCTTCAAGGCGTTTATAAAATATGAAACGGAGGGTGTGCTTCCCGATTTCAAAGACAGAATTCTCCTTATGAGCTTCACTTCTCTCAAGGAAAATGCAGATTTCAACAAAATAAGGTACGATGAAAAGTGCATCAGAAACAAAAAAGCTGCCGAAAGCCGCTGGTCAAAGGAAAAAAACCTTCAAAAAAATGCGGATGTATGCGAATGCATACCGGAGGATACCAAAAATGCCTATAAGGATAAGGAAAAGGATAAGGATAATGATAATGATAAGGAATATGTATATGTTAAGGATAAGGAGTGCATACATCCGCAGAAAAGGGATGCACAGGGCATAAACACATATAAGCCTGCGGCGGAAAAAAACGAAAGCAAAGCTTCGGATGAAGATATACGGCTTTACGGACCTTTCAGGAACGTAAGGCTTATGACCGCTGAATATCAGCAGCTCAAAAACAGCTTTCCCGATGCGGAAAGAAGAATTGAGGAGCTGTCAGCTTATATGGCCTCAAGCGGTAAAAGCTATAAAAATCATTTTGCAAAGCTGACTCAGTGGAACTGCTATTCCCGTCGGGAGAAGGACGGGCCCGACGTCTCTTATGATGTTGATAAATATATGCAAAAGGCCTTCAGCCTTGAAAACAGCTCCGACTGAACGCCCGACAGCCGAAAAAAGACGAGGTAAAAAAGTCGGAGTCCTGCCGATGAATTGGTGCGTATTGTGTTGACTTATTTTGATGAAACAGATATAATATCAAGGTGACAGTGATATTTTGAAATTCATATAAAGGAGACTTCCCATGAAAGAAATTCGTACAAGATTTGCCCCCAGCCCCACAGGCTATATGCACGTCGGTAACCTCAGAACAGCAATCTACACCTATCTCACCGCAAAGCACGGTGACGGCTCATTCATTCTCAGAATTGAGGACACAGATCAGGGCAGACTGGTTGACGGTGCTGTTGATGTTATTTACGACACAATGAGAGAAACAGGACTTCTTTGGGATGAAGGTCCCGATGTCGGCGGTCCCGTAGGACCCTATGTTCAGAGTGAAAGAATGGGTATGTTCAAGAAATATGCCCTTGAGCTTGTTGAAGCAGGTAAGGCTTATTACTGCTTCTGCACCGAGGAGGAGCTTGCCGAAAGAAGAGAGCAGCAGATTGCAGACGGTGCAACAATCGGAAGCTATGACAGACGCTGCCGTGATCTTTCCGAGGAGGAAATCAGGGAAAAGCTTGCAATGGGTGTGCCCTATGTTATCAGACAGAAGATGCCTCTTGAGGGTACAACCTCCTTCACCGACCTTAACTACGGCACAATCACCGTCAACAACAGTGAGCTTGAGGATCAGATTCTCATCAAGGCTGACGGTATGCCCACATACAACTTCGCAAACGTTGTCGACGATCATCTTATGGGCATCTCACACGTGCTCAGAGGTAACGAATACCTTTCAAGCACTCCCAAGTATAACCTTCTTTACGAGGCATTCGGCTGGGAGGCTCCCGCATACATCCACTGTCCTCCCGTTATGAAGGACGCTCACAACAAGCTTTCAAAGAGAAACGGTGACGCAAGCTATCAGGACCTTATCAAAAGAGGCTTCCTCAGCCACGCCATTGTCAACTACCTTCTTCTTCTCGGCTGGAGCCCCGTTGACAGCAAGGAGTTTTTCACAAAGCAGGAAATGATTGAGGCCTGGGATCCCTCAAGAATCAGCAAGTCTCCCGCAATTTTTGACATCAACAAGCTTCGCGCAATGAACGGTGTTTATATCAGACAGCTTTCCCCTGAGGAGTTTGAGGGCTATGCAAGGCAGTGGATTGACCTTGAGCTTTCAGAGGCTGCAATGAAGATTCTTTGCGCTAACCTTCACAAGCGCTGTGATGCCTTTGAGGACATCACCGCTCAGATTGCATTCATCAAGGAATTACCCGCCTTCAATCCCGAGCTTTACAACAACAAAAAGCAGAAGAGCACACCCGAAACCGCTCTTGTTATGCTCAGACACATCCTTGCTGTGCTTGAAAATCAGCAGGAATGGACTCCCGAGGCAATTTATCAGGTCTGCTGTGAAAAGGCTGAGGCAGAGGGCGTCAAGAAGGGCAGCCTTCTTTATCCTCTGGGTATTGCTCTTTCAAATATGGCAGGCACTCCCGGCGGCGGAACAGATCTTTGCATGTTCCTTGGCAAGGAGGAAGCAGTCAGAAGAATCAGACTTGCAATTTCAGAGCTTGAAAATATGCAGTGATGTAACCCGGTTAAAAGAGGCTGAAAAATCAGCCTCTTTGTTTTTTTGGGGAGGTATGGATATTACATCCACCGCAACGAAATCACCCGCTCAAACATCACGCTGACCACAGAGAATTTGCGGTGACGGTACACTCGGGCGGTGCAGAAATTAACCTTTAGCAGAAACAGATTTTATAAATGAAACTATCGTCATATTGTAGGAACGACCAATGGTCGCCCGTGACCAACAAATATATCAAAATTATTAAACAAACATAATTATCAAAGAATTTGAAACATTCAGCTTTTCTCTTTATGGGCTCTTTGCTCTGTGAACAGCTTAATTCCCGCTCATGCCGCGGAGGCATTTCCTTTGCCAACAGCAGCAAAGGAAACAAAGTGCCGCTTACTTTTGAGGCGCAAAAGTAAGACAAAAACGCAGTCGGGTAGAGTGACTGCTGAAAATCAGCGGTACACCGTAAGACAGAATCTGCAAGGCTCGATGAGGAAACCTCCCGCTCTGTCATCAATTCAGTCAGAATCTGCGGTCAGCGATTTCGTTGCGGAAAATGAGATGTTTATTGTAGAGGCAACCATTGGTCGCCCGTTCTTTTCATCGTCACGACGGTAAACAATAATCAACCACCCGTGTGTTCTCCCTCTTTTGCGGTCAGGGGAAATTTTAATCTCCCTTTCAAAAAAATATTATCCCAGCCCTTGAATTTATCCTTAAATAAGAGTATTATTTTTATTAAAGTGAAATTTAGCTTTTCTGAGAGGTGAAAAAAATGAGACCCCGACATTTATATATGGGCGAAAAAGGGAAGGTACCCCTTGTGAAAAATCTTGTCTTTGCCGTGAAGCTTATCTGGAAGGCAGACAAAAATCTTCCTTTGGGCGCATTGTTCAGCCTTGTTGCCGATCAGTTCTTCTCTCTCTTCGTTCAGAATATCTTATTCCTCAAGGTTATCCTTGATATAATTGATTCAAAGGGCTCCTTTCAGTCCTATGCAAAAAGCCTTGTGCTTTTTCTTGTGCTTTCCGTTGTGCTCAAGGGCTGCAACTGGCTTGCAACCTATTACAGACAGGTGGCAACAAAAAACACCCTTAAAAATCTTAATAACCTTGTTTTCAAAAAGGCTCTTGAGCTTGATGTGTCCTGCTATGAGGACCCTGAATTTTATGATAAGTATCAGAGAGCAACACAGATTCTTGCATGGGGTCTTTTTGACTCGGTGTGCGGAAATCTTGCATCAATTCTCGGCGGTATAATTGCACTTATAATGGTTATCGGTACCGTTACGGTTATCGATCCCGCCTACCTGGTTTTTCTTCTGCCCGTCAGCCTTGTGTTTGTTGTGGAGCTTTATAAAAACAAGCAGGTGTTTAAAAGAGACCGTGAGATGACCACAAACAACCGTGTAAAGGCCTATATCCAGCGCACTGTTTTTCTTAAGGACTACGCAAAGGATATGAGAACCTCAAACATTTTTGCCGTACTGATGACCCGCTTTTACGCCGCTATCGAGGGCAACCTTGAAATTCTCAGAAGGTACGGCATAAAGCTTTTCCTTTACAGTATGGTCAGCTCCCTTTTCAGTGATTTCATTCCCACAATCGGCACCTACGCCTATGCGGGCTATCAGTTCATTTATGAAAACACAATGACAATTTCCGGCTTTTCCGTTGTGCTTTCTTCAATCAACTCAATCAGCTCAGCCACAATGAGAATTGCTTCAGCCTTTGAAATGCTCAGCCAGGCGGCCTTTTATTTTCAGAATCTCAGAGAGTTTTTCGATTATGAGCCCAAGGTGGTTTCGGGTACTGCAAAATGTGAAGAGTTCAGAGAGCTTGAATTCCGTAACGTCTCCTTCCGTTACCCCTCAGCCGACAAGGACTGCATTAAAAATGTCTCCTTCAGAATCACAAAGGGACAGACCGTAGCCCTTGTGGGTGTCAACGGAGCGGGCAAGAGTACAATTGTCAAGCTTCTTCTGCGCTTTTATGATGTCACCGAGGGTGAAATTCTTTATAACGGCAGAAACATCAGGGAATATGACCTTGAAAGTCTGAGAAACAGCTACGGTGCGGTTTTCCAGGATTACAAAAACTTTGCCCTTTCCGTCTATGAAAACATCCTCTGCCATGAGGGTACTGAGGAGGAAAAGGAAAAGGCACGTCTTGCTCTCATACAGGGCGGCATCTGGGACAAGATTTCACTTCTGCCCAAGGGTGCGGAGACGGTGCTTACAAAGGAATTTGAAAAGGACGGCATCGGTCTTTCCGGCGGTGAAAATCAGAAGATTTCCGTTTCAAGACTCTTTGCAAAGGATTTTCAGCTTGCCGTGCTTGACGAGCCCTCCTCGGCTCTTGACCCCATTGCAGAATACAAAATGTACGAAAGCCTCATCAATGTCACAAAAGGCAAGACCGTTCTTTATATCTCTCACCGTCTTTCCTCGGCGGTGCTGTCGGACAATATTATTGTTATCGGCTCGGGTACGGTGCTTGAAAGCGGAAGCCACCGTGAGCTGATGGAGAAAAAGGGAGAATACTGCAGAATGTTCACCCTTCAGGCGTCAAGCTATAACAAGGCAAGGGGGGAGAAGGATGAATAAGCAAAAGGAAAAGCAAAGCCACGGTATGCTTTCAAATATCTTCTTTTTTGTCTCTCTGCTTTTCAGGGTGTCACCCCTTCTTGTCATCGGTGAATTTATCTGGGGTATTGTTCTTGTTGTGCCCGAAAGACTCATTTCCGTCATCGGTGTGAAATATATCATCGACGTTGTCACCGAGGGCAAGGACCTTCACCGCATTTTTATTGCCGTGGGTGTTATTGCGGCAGTCATCGTGCTCAGCGCCGCATTCACCTGGGTTTACAGAGAATTTTTCTGGAACCTTGAAAAAGAAAAGGTGCATTACGGACTGAACAAAATGCTTTATGACAAGGCACGCAGTCTTGACCTTGAAAGCTATGACAACCCCGATTTTTACAACAACTTCATTCTTACCGTTGAATCCTCATCGGATAATATTCAGAATCTTCTGGGGCTTGTAAGAAATTATGTGGGTAACGTGATTTCTCTTGCGGCAATTGCAGGCGTGCTGATTTCCATTGACCCCGTCTGTCTTCTGATTATTGTCTTTTTCATCGGCGCCTTCCTTCCTCTGAGCAGGAAAATCGGCGCTCTGCAGATGGAAAGAAGAATTGACAACACAAAATTTCACCGCCGAAGCGATTATTTCCAGAGAATTTTTTACCTTCAGGATTACTGCAAGGAGGTCAGAATGAACAGCATTGACCCTCTGCTTATTGAAAGGTACAACGATGCGGCAACGGATGTTGTGAAAAATCAGAGGAAATACAGCAAAAAAATCACCTCCCTTTATATGCTTCAGGAATCGGGCATACAGATTCTCGGCTTTATGTTTGCTCTACCCTTGTACCTCGGCTACTGTGTGCTTGTGAAGGAGAGTCTTTCCCCCGGTGACTTTGTTGCCGCCTTCAACGGAGCACATTCCATTGCCGTATCAATCAACTTTCTGACGGTATGGGCTGTTGCAATTTTCTCTGAAAGAGGAAAGATGATTGAAAAATACAGAGAATTTCTCAGCTGTGAATTTAAAATCAGAGACGGTGAAAAAAAGGCGGAGAAGGGTGAGCCGAAGAAAATCAGAATTGAAAACCTTTCCTTCACCTATCCCGGCAACGAGGAGCCCACTCTTTCAGACATCAATCTGACAATCAGACCTTATGAAAAGGTTGCCCTTGTGGGTTACAACGGTGCGGGCAAGACAACCCTTACAAACCTTCTGCTTCGTCTTTACGATGCAACGGAGGGCTCGGTAAAAATCGGCGGAGAGGATATACGTGATGTAACAATTCCCTCACACAGAGACCGCTTTGCCGCAGTCTTTCAGGATTTTCAGCTTTTCTCCTGCTCTGTGGGGGAAAACGTAGCACTTGACAAGGAGTTTGACAGCACAAGGGTCACTGAAGCACTCGGTCACAGCGGCTTTTCAAAGCCACTGAGCAAGGGTGCCGACACCGAGCTTCTCAGGGAATTTGACGATGAGGGTGTTATGCTTTCCGGCGGTGAAAGTCAGAAGGTGGCTATTGCAAGAGCCTTCTACAAAAACTGTCCCTATGTTATTCTTGACGAGCCCTCGGCAAACCTTGACCCCGTTGCCGAATACAATCTCAACTGCGCAATGATGAATGCCGCTGCCAATAAAACGGTGATTTTCATTTCACACCGCCTTTCCACAACTGTCAACGCTGACAGAATTTATGTTATGGAAAAGGGCAGAATCATTGAAAGCGGCAGCCACGAGCAGCTGATGGAGCTTGGCGGAACATATGCGTATATGTTTAATCTGCAGGCGGAAAAGTATAAGCAATAAAAAAAATAAAGAAAACGGCTTCACGGAGCCGTTTTTTTGTTTGCCGATAAATTGCAGTCAGCAGAAAATTTGCGGTGACGTGCACACGGGCGAGCAATAATATACCGCAGACCAACGACAAAACAAACTCTCTGACCGCAGATTCTGCCTTAATCGATGATAGAGCGGTAAGCGAATGTCGGCATCTCAGGTGTCTGAGGAGACACCAACTGACTAGACAATATGGCATTATGATGAGGGCAGAAAAGCAGCGAATTTCCTTGAATCTCTTTCAGTATTGAATCACCGAATACCCGAGCGGATGTTCAGCAGAAAGCAGAACTGTGAAAAATGCTGTCAGGCAGAGGCTGACCCTATTGAACTGCAGGGCGTGAGGAGTGGTCGGTAACCGAAAGAGGAAACTGACTCGGCATTTTGAACCGCGTTCGGACTCATAGCACGGAGAAAAGAGCGTTTTGCTTACTTTGCCGACCGGGGCAAGGTAAGAGCCCCCACGGCTTGAGTGGGGAGGGAATTAAGCTTTAGAAGAATTTGTTTATAAAGGAGCCCCCGCGGCATAAGCGGTGCAGAGATTAACCTTTAGCAGAAACGGTCGGTTTATTCATCGTCACAACGGTAAACTGACCGAACAAACAAAGCTCTCCGACAGCTTCGCTCCACAGCCATTATATCTTTCAATCACAATATATGGTCAATTATTAATCACCTGTGACTGTCTGTTATATATTTTTCCGAATCCTATTCCTTTTCATTTTAAAATGTGATAAAATAATTATATATAACCATTTGTAAAGGGTGATTTTATGAGACTTCTCAATTCTGAAGAAATGAAACAGGTGGAGCAGTTCACCGTAAGATTCGGTCTTTCTTATCAGCGTATGATGGAAAACGCAGGTGCCGCCTGTGCAAGAAACATCAGAAACATCATTGAAGGCGAAAAAATCCACGGCAGAAACGTTGTTGTCATCTGCGGAAAGGGCAACAATGGCGGTGACGGCTTTGTTGTTGCAAGAAAAATGGCTGAAAACGGCTATAACGTGAGCATTGTTCTTGCATCAGGCTACCCCACAAGTGCCGAAGCAACATATATGTTCAAGCTCATTCTTGACTTTTCAATTTCAACCCTCTGGTACGAAACAGACAAAGCCAAAGTAATTCAGACAATCAAGGGTGCTGATATCATTGTTGATGCCGTTTACGGCTTCAGCTTTTACGGAGCACTTTCCGATGAAATGGCTGAGCTTTTTAGCCTTGTCAACAGCGCTATGGGCAAGATTTTCTCCATTGACCTTCCCAGCGGAGTTTACTGTGACCGGGGATATAACGCAAAGGGCTGCATAAGGGCGGATTACACAATTGCCGTTTCTGCTCTCAAGCCCGCTCACATCATTCATCCTGCCGCCGATTTCTGCGGCAAAATCATCATTGCAAACATCGGCATTCCCGAGGAAAGCTACCAGATGGTTGAGGACTCTCTTTACACCTACAACAAGGTTGAGGTGGGCAACCTTTTCCCTCAGCGTGAGGACACGGCAAACAAGGGCAGCTTCGGACATCTTCTTTGTATCTGCGGCAGCAGATGTATGGTGGGAGCACCTGTGCTTGTAGGCTCTGCGGCTCTGAGAAGCGGAGCAGGACTTGTGACAATGGCCTTCCCCGAAAGCGCATACCTTCCCATTGCAAGCAAGCTCACCGAGGCTTTGATGATGCCCCTTCCCGAAACCTCGGAGGGTACTCTTTCCGAGCAGGCAATCAAAAAGCTTCTGCCCGTTCTTGATAAGTATGACGGCATTGTCATCGGTCCCGGTATGGGTGTCAACGAGGACACTGCAAAGGTGCTTGAGGCGGTTATCAGCAATGCAAAAATTCCCGTTATCATTGACGCTGACGGACTTAATATTATTGCAAAAAATCCCGAAATCCTCAACTGTGCAACAAGTCAGGTTGTGCTCACTCCTCATCCCAAGGAGATGTCAAGGCTTGTGGGCACTCCCGTTGAAATCATTCAGTCCGACAGATTCAGCTTTGCCCGTGAGTTTGCTGACCGTTACCGTGTTTATGTTGCTCTCAAGGGCTCAAACACTGTTGTTGCCGCACCTCAGACAAGAAAGGTTTATGTCAATGCTTCAGGTAACTCAGGTCTTTCAAAGGGCGGCAGCGGAGATGTTCTTGCAGGTCTTATGGGTGGCTTTGCCGTTCAGGGGTTCAGCTTTTCCGATGCAATCATTTCTGCCGTTTATGTCCACGGCTACACAGGTGATGCGGTATCAATGAAGACCTCAAAATCGGGTATGCTTCCCTGTGACGTTGTTCAGGAGCTGAAATATACCCTCAGAGATTTTGAAAAATAAAATTCCTTCTCTCTGATTAAAATACCCCTTCTCAGCTAAAACTATTTTCAGACAACTGAGTATAATGTTATAGGTGAGAATTATGAATATCAAACGAGGAGAAATATATTATGCCGACCTCAGCCCCGTTGTCGGCTCGGAGCAGGGCGGAATCAGACCCGTACTGATTGTGCAGAACGATGTGGGCAACAAGTTCAGCCCCACGGTCATTGCGGCGGCAATAACAAGTCAGCGCTTCAAAAACAATCTGCCGACGCATATCCGCGTCAATGCTGACAACTGCGGACTCGCCAAGGATTCAATTGTTCTTCTTGAACAGGTCAGAACAATTGACAAAAAGCGTCTGAGGGAGAAAATGGGCAACCTTGATAAGCAGGATATGTATAAAATCGACAAGGCTTTATCTGTCAGCTTCGGGCTCAATGAGCCTACATAAGCTATGATAACAGCACAGGAACAGTAATCAGTGTGAAATAAAAAAGGTTTATTTCAGGTACTGATTCAAAACTTGTTCTCATTACTTTTCAGAGACAAAAAAGAGATGAAGCATCGAGCTTCATCTCTTTTTCTGATTGCTTCGGTCTTTTTTCTCCCTCTCGGAGTACACAAGGTGACAACAGTCGGACAAGATAAGGGTACGGGGGCGCACATTTCCCCCGCAGCGGCGTTAAAAATCCTCATAATACGCAAGTATTATTTGCGGTTTTTGCCTTGCTGCAAGAAAAATCTGTCCCCCTCATTTTTGCGGAATCTGAAAAGTCTGAGTTGTGGTGCATTTGGGGATTTCTTCGACGAAGCAATACTTGCGTATTGCGAGGAGAAAAATCTTCAAAGGTGCTGCAAATCGGGCTTTTCGGACTTATCATGCCCGGCTATTGTCACCTTAGCCTTCGGGTCGAAGAAAAGACCGTCCTGCACTGTTCTCAAAGCTTATGTTATTTCAGCACAGGAGCAGATAGTTTAAATGATATAAAAGAAACGGTTGACTTGAGGAGTCAACCGTTTTTGTTTTTGAAATATATAATTTATTGATTATACCTCGGTAATTCGTTTGTCTGTTATAATACCGTAAATGTAAGAAGGTCCCCAACATCCCGCTGATTCAATTTTTGAAGGGATGGGATTTACAATCTGAAGAGCTTTTTCAATGCTGTCTTTTTTTATTCTTCCGCCTTTGATATTTTGGATAATAAGACAGTCATTTTTTACAATATAACTGTAAGGTTTGCCCGTGATGGTATAAAAGGTTTCACCTTCCAATTGTTTTATTCTGTTCCAGACAATTTCTATGTTCATATAACACGCTCCTTAACAGTCGGCTTATAAGCCACGGGATTACCTTATTTAAAATACATATAAAGCTGGCACTTGATCATGCCGTTATAGAGCTTTCTTCTCTTGTCAGCCTTTCTGCCGAAGAAGACCTCAAAGTCCTCTGAGGGACTGATGATGTTATAAGCCCAGCCTCTCTGCTGCTTGAAGCGTTTGCCCATTGCTTTATAAAGCTCCTCGGCATCCTTGAGTTCAAGAAGTCTTTCACCGTAGGGAGGGTTACAGATGAGAGTACCCTTTTCTGTCTTGGGTGTGAAGGCGGTGACATCAGCTCTTTCAAAGGTGATATATTTGTCAACACCTGCTCTTTTTGCGTTTGCACGGGCAATTTCAAGGGATTTTCCGTCAATATCAGAGCCGTAAGCCACAAACTCGCTGTCGGTTCTTTCAAGGGATTTTGCTCTTTCTCTTTCTTCATTCCATACTGACTGAGGGATGTTCTGCCATCTTTCAGCGGTGAAATGTCTGTTGAGACCGGGAGCAATATTGTTAACCATCATTGCGCCTTCAATGAGGATTGTACCCGAACCGCACATAGGGTCATAGAGGGTATGATAAGGGCGCAGTCTTGAAAGACAGCAAAGTGAAGCGGCAAGGGTTTCCTTGATGGGAGCTCCGTTTGCTTCGGTGCGGTATCCTCTTTTGTGAAGACCGTAGCCTGAGGTGTCGATGAGGAGGCTGACCTTGTCCTTCATAATTGAGAACTGAATCTGATAAAGAGGGCCTGTTTCCTCAAACCAGGAAATGCCGTATTTGCTTTTTAATCTTTCAACAACAGCCTTTTTGATGATTGACTGACAGTCACTGACTGAAAAAAGTGTTGAGTTGAGGGAATATCCCTTTACGGGGAAGGCATCATAAGCACCGATCCACTGCTCCCAGGGTAATGCCTTTGTGCCCTGAAAAAGCTCTTCAAAGCTTCTTGCTTCAAAGGAGCCCACAAGAATCTGAATTCTTTCGGCATATCGTGAACAGATATTCACTCTTGCAAGGATATGCTCGTCACCTGAGAAAAGAACGCGTCCGTTTTCGGAAACTACGTTTTCAGCGCCAAGCTCCTTAACCTCATCGGCAATAAGCTTTTCCAGACCGAGAAGACAAGGGATAACAAAATTTATCTGCATAAGCTGACCTACTTTCATAATTTATCAATTTATAATATCACATCAGGGGGGATAAATCAAGGTTGATTTATAAAAACACCCACCGCCACAAACTCTCTGACCGCAGATTCTGACTGAATTGATGATAGAGCGGTAAGCGATATGTTTATAGCAGGAGCAATAATCGAGCCTACAATATACCGCAAACCCACCCCACAAAATCTCTGACCGCAGATTCTGCCTTAATCGAAGATAGAGCGGGAAGCGAATGTCGGCATCTCAGGTGTCTGTGGAGACAGCAATTGACTAGACAATATGGCATTATGATGAGGTAAAAAAGCAGCGAATTTTCGTGAATCTCTTTCAGTATTGAATCACTGAATACCCGAGCGGATGTTCAGCAGAAAGCAGAACTGTGAAAAGTGCCGTAGGGCAGAGGCTGACCGTATTGAACGGCAGGGTGTGAGGAGTGGTCGGTAACCGAAAGAGGAAACTGACTCGGCATTTTGAACCTCGTTCGGACTCATATCACGGAGAAAAGGGCGTTTTGGTTACTTTGCCGACCGAGGCAAAGTAAGAGCCCCCACGGCTTGAGTGGGGAGGGATTATATCAATAGACAATGCTGAATATAAATGAAAAATCTTAAGCCTGTGATAATTGAAATTAGTTTTGAATGTATAAATGAAAATCCACGGGCGACCAATGGAAGTCGGAGGCCAAGCGGTCTTAGGAAGACAAGGTAGAGAGTCA
>JAZOWF010000059.1:0-16484 GCA_045659065.1 Acutalibacteraceae bacterium | reverse complement strand
TCGCAGTTTCGTAAGAACTAAAAATTTCTTGTATTGAAGCCATAAAATGCAGCAAGGCTGTCGCCTTGCGAGGCTTTTGGCAAAAATACAGGGAATTTTGTTCGAGAAACAAATACTTCCTTATGTGGCGTCGGCGAAATCTCAGCTCTTTTTTTGTTGCCTTTTATTTGGATTGCGGAAATATTTAAAAAGGGCTTCTTCAGATTTTTTTGTCTGAGAAGCCTTTTTGTTTTTATATATCTTTCATCACAGACCTTTTATCATCTGCATATAATCAAGCTCACGGAAGCCCTTTCTCTTGTAAAAGCGAAGGGCGGCAAGATTGTCTCTTTCAACCTCAAGCCGGATTCTTGCGTGGGGGATTTTTTCGATGAAATCAAAAATTTCTCCGCCCAGACCGTGATTTCTGCTACCTTCTTCAATATATATCTCCTCGACCCAGATAACAATTCCGCCAGCCTCCTGAGAAAAGCTTTTGCTGAGAAGGAGGTATCCTGCATCCCTGCCGCCGTCGGTGACAATGTAGCCCTTGAGATAGGTATCACTTCTCATCATTTCATCAAAGGTGGCTTCGTGGTGTGAGTGAGGGATGGGATGAAGCACGGCATCACTGTTATAAAAATCAGAGCAGAATTTTATGAAAATATCTCTGTCCTTTTCGGTAACCTCTCTGAGCAAATCTGATTCTCCTTTAAAAAGCTTTTTCAACAGTCTTGAGCATTTTTGAAATCTCAATTTTCTGCGGACATTTCTTTTCACACTTTTTACAACTGATACAGTCAGCGGGCGATGAATCAGCTGTGCTCTGAAGGTATTTTGCCTTTGCATTTTCTTCATCACCGTTGATTTTGAGATTATATGCAGTGAAAAGCTCTGGAATCATGATCTTTTTTACACATTCCTCACAGCAGTATCTGCAGCTGGTGCAGGGAATCGTGCTGTCATTTGCAATGATTTCTCCTGCTTTGAGGCAGAGCTCATTTTCCTGCTCGGTCAAAGGCACAAAATTCTTCATATAGCTCATATTGTCTTCAAGCTGCTGCATATCCGACATACCGCTGAGAACCATAAACACGCCCTCAAGACCTGCAGTGAATCGGATTGCCCAGGAGGCAACGGAAAGCTCACTGTTTTCTTTTCTGAACATTTCCGCAACAACTCCGGGAACGTTTGCAAGCTTTCCGCCTCTGACAGGCTCCATAACGATGATGGGCTTGTTGTGCTTTCTTGCAACCTCATAGCAAAGGCGGGACTGCACCTTGGGGTTTTCCCAGTCAAGATAATTGATCTGAAGCTGAACAAATTCCATTTCGGGATGTGCTGTGAGAATTTTATCAAGGACATCTGCAGTGTCGTGGAAGGAGAAGCCGAGAGTTCTGATTTCACCTGCTTCCTTTCTTTTTGCAAGATATTCGAAGGCCTTGTATTTTTCTGCCTTTTCAAAGTTTTCCTTGTTAAGACAGTGGAGAAGATAATAATCAAAATAATCCACGCCGCACTTTTCCTTCTGATCAAGGAAAATGCGCTCAATATCCTCCTGAGATTTTGCCATACCGACGGGCATCTTGTCTGCAAGGAAAAAGCTTTCTCTTTCGTGGCGCTGAACGAGAGCTCTTCTGACAATGCGCTCACTGTTTCCCTTGTGATACATATATGCTGTGTCAAAATAATTGAAGCCCTCTTCAAGATAACGGTCAACCATTTTGCAGACATATTCAAAGTCAACCTTTTCGTCATCGTTTTTGTCAAAAAGCGGGAATCTCATACAACCGAAGCCGAGTTTTTTCATAGCATACCATCCTTTTTTTATTGATTTTCAGAAAGGCGACAGCAAGAAAAGTTTACTGTCGCCTTTAAATTATTTAAGTGTGAAGGTCTTTGTGTAACCCTCAAGAGCATCACCTGCTGCAAAATCTCTTGCAGTGAAGATAACCTCATCCTCATAAACCTCGATATAAGTGCCGAGACCGGGCTGAAGGAATTCACCGAAATCGTTTTCCTTGCCGAAGGAGGGGAGATTTACGGAATAAACTCCCTTTTCTTCATCAAGAACCTCAAGGCTGTTTTCTGTTATGCCGTCGTGAAGATGTCCGTTGAGGAAGAAGACATTTTCATATTTTGTGAGAATTTCAAGAACCTGATCGGACTGCTTGCCGATGTCAGCGCCTGACCAGTCTGTAGGAAGACCGTGGGTGTAGGCAAGAGGCTGATGGTTAATAACAAAGGCGGGCTTGCCCTCAGCTGTTGCCTTTGCAAGCTCACTGTCAAGGAAAGCAAGCTGATCTGCGGAAATGTGAGCATGCTCAAGCTCCCATTTGTCAGAGTTCATTACGATGAAGGTATAGCCGTTTACATCGTAGGAGAAATAATATTTGTTAATGTCAATACCGAGATATTCCTCGTTTTTGCTCATTATGTAATCTGAACGGCCGCTGAAATCAAATCTGATGTCGTGATTTCCTGTTGAGAGAATAACCTTCTCAAAGCCTGAGCCTTCAATTGCATTCCAGAGAATGTCGTAGGATGCGTCATCGCTCATTTCTGTCAGGTCACCTGCAACAACAAGTGCATCAAAGCTGAGACCTGAATTTTCAATGTCGGTGAATCCGTTTTCAAGCATAAAGCTGTGATAGCCGAAGGGTAAAACCTGTGTGTCGGCATAAGCAACGAAGGACATCTTCACTGCATCCTCATCCTTGAAGGTTATGGGAGTCTCTGTTGAAGGACCTGTGAGAACACCTGCGGCTGAAAGAATGGTGATGATGACCATAATCAGACTGTTGATAAGAGAAAATGCTGAATTGATGATTGAAAAAATCTGTGCAGCTGTAATAACCATAGCTTTTTACCGTCCTTTTTTTACAGTATAGTTGTATCTTACACCCTTTGTTAAATTATGACAATATATTAAAGATTATTTTAACTGTTTGTTCATTGTTTAAAGGTTAAAGGTCAAATTCCTCTGACGTATTTTTATTGCCGGCAATGTCCAGCAGATAAGCGGTCATAATGCTGTTGTTTTTCTCAGCTGACTTTTCAAGGAAAAGATCAAAAAGAGACTTATCTGCAAGAAGAATGTTTTTCATTGCGGCAATATTTTCGTGCTCAAAGATTTTTTCCAGAGCGGCGGGGTGGTTTTTTCTGATAAAGTCAAGAATAACAGTCTGCTGCTCAGGGGTATAAAGCTCAAGCCTTGCCGCCGCGGCAACAGCCATCCAGGCTTCATAAGGCGGGATGTCCTTGAGCAGAAAATCAATCTTATTTATATAAAGTGAAGAGATATGGCGCAGACCCTCAAGGCATTTTTTGCTGACCTGGACGAGAGTGTCGGGGAAAATCAGCTCGTGGAGATTTGTGCAGTGCTGGAAAACCTCCGAATAAACGGCTTCGACATATTCGGGAAGAACAATTTCGGAAAGCTTGAAGCAGTTTGTGAACAGAGAATCGGTTAATATTCTCAGTCTGCGGGGCAGAACGGCTTTTTCAAGATCGGTGCAGCCGTAAAATGCTCTTGTGTGTATCTCTGTGACAGAATCGGGAATGATGATTTCTTCAAGAGACATACAGTTTTCAAAGGCGCTCATTCCGATTTTTCTGACGCTGTCGGGAATATTAATTTTTTTTATCGCGCAGCATCCCTGAAGAAATTGCTCGGGGATTTCATTCAGAGTGTCGGGAAGCAGAATTTCGGTGAGCCTTGAGGAAAAGGAGAAGGCGCTGTTTCCGAGGTGAGTTACAGAGGGGGGGATAACCGCTTTTCTCAGATTGGTTGTGGAAAAGGCAAAATCTCCGATATCCTTGATATTCGGACCGAGATGGATTTCTTCAATTGCGCAGACATTGAAGGCAGAGGGTCCGATGCTTCGGATGTTATCGTGAAGAATAACTTTTTTCAGACTTGTGCACTGACTGAAGGAGTTTTCGTGTATGTCTTTAACTTTTTCGGGAATTCTGATTTCCTCAAGACCCGAGCATCCCTTAAAGGCATAGCAGTCAATGAGCTCAAGACAGTCGGACAGGTCAAAGCTTTTAAGTGAGCGGCAGTAAAAGAAAGCGGAATCGCTTATGGCTGTCAGATTATCGGTGCCCGTGATGACGGCAAGCTTTTTGCATTTGAAAAAGCATTTTTCGGGAATTTTGGTAATCGCACAGGAAAGCTCAACCCGTTCAAGTGCGGTGCAGCCCTCAAAGCATTGTTTATCAAGAGTGGCGACGGTGGATGAAAGAATAACCGAACGGATTTTTTCGTTGCCCTTGAAGGCAAAGGACAGAATTTTCTTTACGCCTTTGGGAATAACAACATCAACAGAGCTTCCCCTGTAGCCTGTAAGGGTGCCGTTTTCAATAATGAAATCTGCCACAGCTTATGCCTCCTTCGATTTTTTTATCATTTTAGCACATAACATATAATTTAATCAAGGCACAATTGAGTATCTTTGACATTGACAAATCGCCTTATAAATGATATATTAAATTAACTGCAGAGTTATTCTGTATCCTTGTGAAAGCTTGTGCATAACGGCTTTTCACAGATTCCTGTTCAAAGGTAACAAAGTGACAGACGAAAGAGGTATTTTTATGAGTAAATACATAAAGGAAGATATTATTAGACTGGTGACAGAGGAAGAGGTTAATTTCATTGACCTTCAGTTTACAGACATTCTCGGCACTCTTAAAAGTGTATCCGTGACAACAAGTCAGCTTGAAAAGGCTCTTAATAACCGCTGTATGTTTGACGGCTCTTCAATTGACGGCTTTGTCAGAATTGAGGAAAGCGATATGTGTCTTCATCCCGACCTTGACTCTTTCGTAATTCTTCCCTGGGACAATACCGAAGGAAAAACCGCAAGACTTATCTGTGATGTTTATAACTCAGACGGTACACCCTTCGAGGGCGACCCCCGTTATGTTCTGCGCAAGGCAATCAAAAGAGCAGCAGATATGGGCTATACCTGTAATGTAGGTCCCGAGTGTGAATTTTTCCTTTTCCATCTTGATGAGCACGACAAGCCCACAACAAGATCCTATGATATGGGCGGATATTTTGATCTCGGTCCCGTTGACAGAGGAGAGGGCTGCCGCAGAGCAATCTGCCTTTGCCTTGAAAAGATGGGCTTCGAGGTTGAGGCATCTCACCACGAAAATGCAACCGCTCAGCACGAAATTGACTTCAGATACGATGAGGTTCTCAGAACAGCGGATAATGTTATGACCTTCAAGTATGTAGTCAAGAATCTTGCAAATCAGCATAACCTTTATGCAACCTTTATGCCCAAGCCCATTTTCGGCATCTGCGGCTCAGGTATGCACATCAACATTTCACTTTTTGAGGGCGGAAAAAACGCCTTCTGTGACGAAAACGATGAAAGAGGTCTGAGCACCGTTGCTTACAATTTCATTGCAGGCGTTATGAACCACATCAAAGAAATCACAGTTCTGACAAATCCCATTGTCAATTCTTATAAGAGACTTGTTCCCGGCTACGAGGCTCCTGTTTATATTGCCTGGTCTGCAAAGAACAGAAGTCCCCTTGTACGTATTCCTACAGCAAGAGGCACAGGCACAAGAATTGAGCTGAGAAACCCCGATCCCGCGGCTAACCCCTATCTTGCAATGGCTGCAGTTATTCAGGCAGGTCTTGACGGTGTTGAAAAGAAAATGACACCTCCCGCTCCCGAGGATTCAAATATTTATAAGCTCACTGCTGAGGAAAGAAAGAACGCAGGTATTCATTCCCTGCCCAAGACCCTTTACGATGCAGTCAGAGAATTCAGAAAGAGTGAGTTTGCCAAGGAAGCAGTCGGCACTCATGTCTGGAAGAAATATATTGAAGCCAAGGAAGAAGAGTGGCGCGAATATACCACAAGAGTTTCTCAGTGGGAAATTGACAGATATCTCGGAAAATATTGATTTCAGTTCGGGCGGCGGTTTTACCTCTGCCCGTATTTTTGCCTGAAAGGATTTAATTATGGAATTCAAAATCAATCCACTTGCGTTTTCGGGAATTTTTCCTGTTCCCAATGCTGTTGTTGACGATAACATCCGCCTTGCAGGTCTTGTTCAGCTCAAGGTGATTTTATATATGCTCCGTCACAGCAATGACGGTGAGCTGAATGCTCAGAAAATTGCAGCGGCCCTTTTCATTCCCGAGGAGGAGGTCAAGGACGCGCTTGTGTTCTGGCTTGAAAGAGGTGTTCTTGTCAGTGAACTGTCTCAGGCTCAGCCTCCCGTTCACGTTGAAGCTCAGAAAACTGAAAAAGCAGAGCCTCAGCCTCAGAAAAATGAAGAAGAAAAAACGAAAAAGACAGTTGAAGAAATACATATTCCCAAGCCCAGCCACGATCAGATTGCTGCAAGATGCAGTGAGAGCGAGGATGTGAGAACTCTTTTTCAGGAGGCTCAGAGTGCAATGGGCAAAACCATCGGCTATGACGGTCAGTCCGTCCTGCTGATGCTTTATGACAGCTACGGTCTGCCTATTGAGGTTATCCTTATGGCGATTGAGTATGCTTCTTCAATGAACAAATTGAGCTTTGCTCATATTTCACGCATCGGCAGAATCTGGAGTGAGCTTGAAATTGACTCCATCGAGGGTGCAAATGAATATATCGAAGAGCACACCGTTGTTGATGAAACCTGGCAGAAGCTCAGAACGATGACGGAAATCACAAACCGCAACCCCACAGAAAAGCAGAGAAGAATGCTTACTGTCTGGGTCAAGGAATACGGTTATAACGCCGATATTATTTATTATGCTTATGAGGAAACGATTGAGCGTACGGGCAAAATGTCTATGCCTTATATGGACAGAATCATCAGAAGCTGGCACGAAAAGGGTGTCAAGACAGTAACTGATATTGAAGCCGAACGCATCAAATGGCAGACTCAGCAGCAAAGCAAGCTTTCTCAGGGTAAAAAAGCTCCTGCAAAGAAGGCTGAAGCGTCCTATGATACGGATGCTTATATGAGAAAAGCAATCGACCTTGATTTTAATAAGTAAGGGGTATGATTTATGGCATACAAAAAAAGTGTTTATGTAAAAGCCAAGGCGCTTCTTGACGAGCGCAGAAGAGAAGCCGAAAGAGATCAGCTTATCCGTCATTCGGCAGCAATACTTGCCTGCCCTGAAATTGCAGAAATTGAAAATGAAATGGCAAGATGCGGCGCCGACGTTGTCAAGGCTGTCGGTATGGGCGGAGATGTCCAGGCTTATGTCAGAGAGCTTGCGGCAAAAAATCTTGCGGCTCAGGAAAAAAGAAGATTTCTTCTCAGACAGTCAGGCTTCCCCGAGGATTATCTTGAAACAAAATACCATTGCAGCATCTGCAAGGACACAGGCTCTCACGACGGATTATACTGTGAGTGTTACAGCAGACTTATCCGTGATGTTGCACGAAAGGAGCTTGATTCAAGAGGTCTTATCAGCAAGTGTACCTTTGAAAGCTTCAGCACTGACCTTTATCCCGACGTGACCGATTCGGTCATCGGCAAAAATCAGAGAGAGCATATGAAGGGTGTTCTGGAATTCTGCAAAAATTATGCCGACCGCTTCACTCTCGATTCAAAGGGACTTCTTATGATGGGCAAAACTGGTCTCGGCAAAACCCATCTTTCCCTTGCAATTGCAAACAGAGTATTCGACAAGGGATATGACGTGTATTATGACAGCATCCACAATATTATGGACAAGCTTGAAAAGGAGCATTTCGGAAGACTCAATCCCGAGGACAGCATCCGTGATACAGTTCTCAGCTGTGACCTTCTTATTATTGATGACCTTGGCGTTGAATTTTCAACACAGTTCACAATAAGTGAGGTTCACAACATCATTAACACAAGAATGATTAACGGTGTACCCACAATCATCAGCACAAATCTCAGCATTGCGGAGCTTGAAGAAAAATACAGTCAGCGCATCACCTCAAGAATAATCGGTGACTGTCAGCCCCTGTTTTTCTGCGGCAAGGATATAAGACAGATGAAATGACAAAATACGGCAGAAAAAATTAAATAAAAAACTCTTGATAACAGCTGTAAAATCCTGTATAATCTAAGAGTTAAATTGCTGGTGTGGCGCAGTTGGTAGCGCAACTGATTCGTAATCAGTAGGTCGCGTGTTCAAGTCACGTCACCAGCTCCATAAAAGCCCGACAGAATTCGGGCTTTTATTTTTTCTTATTAAAATTTTTAAATATCATTCTGGAGGTACAGCATGAAAATTACAAAAGATATCCGATATATCGGTGTAAATGACAGAGAGATTGACCTTTTTGTAGGTCAGTACATTGTGCCTGAGGGCATGGCTTATAACTCTTATGTTATTGTAGATGAAAAAATTGCAGTTACGGACACTGTTGATTCCCGCTTCGGTCAGCAGTGGCTTGAAAATCTTTCAGCTGCTGTTGAGGGCAGAGCGCCCGATTATCTTATTGTGCATCATATGGAGCCTGATCATTCCGCAAGCATCAGCATCTTTGCGGAAAAATATCCCGAGGCTCAGATTGTGGCTTCTGCAAAGGCGTTCACAATGATGAAGAACTTTTTCGGCACGGATTATGCCGAAAGAAGAATTGTTGTTTCCGAGGGCTCCGTTCTTTCTCTCGGGGAGCATGCTCTCAGCTTTGTTGCCGCTCCGATGGTACACTGGCCTGAGGTTGTTCTCAGCTATGACAGTAAGGATAAGGTGCTGTTTTCTGCCGATGCCTTCGGAAAGTTCGGTGCCCTTGATGCCGAGGAGGACTGGGCTTGTGAGGCAAGAAGATATTACATCGGAATTGTAGGAAAATACGGTGCTCAGGTTCAGGCGCTTCTTAAAAAGGCTGCAGGTCTTGACATTGAAATCATCTGTCCGCTTCACGGACCCGTGCTTAAAGAAAATCTCGGTTATTACATCGGACTTTATGACACCTGGTCATCCTACAAAACAGAAACTGAGGGCACAATGATTGCCTATACCTCTGTTTACGGAAACACAAAAAAGGCAGTTGAATATCTTGCTGAAAGGCTCAGAGAAAAGGGCTGTGAAAAGGTTGTGGTCAATGACCTTGCAAGTTGTGATATGGCTGAGGCTGTTGAGGTCGCCTTCAGATACGGAAAAATTGTTTTTGCACCAACCACTTATAACGGAGATATTTTCCCCTTTATGCACAGATTTATCTGTGAGCTCACAGAAAGAAATTTCCGTAACAAAAAGGTTGGATTTATTGAAAACGGAAGCTGGGCTCCCGTTGCTGTCAAGCATATGAAAAATATGCTCAGTGACTGTAAGGACATTGAGTATGCGGAAAACGACGTTAAAATTCTTTCCGCTGTCACAGATGAAGCAAGAGCTATGCTTGATGCTCTTGCCGAGGAAATGAAATAACAGTATGGCTGAAAAAAAGACCACAAAGAAAAAATCTCCTTATGCCGCAAACTCTCCCGGCAGAAAAACCAAGGACATAAAAGGCAGAAAGCTTTATGCCCAAAGGAGAAAAAAGGCTCTTGAAAAGCAAAGAAGGCGGAAAAGAGCATTGCTTGTTGCGGTTGTTGTTTCAGTGATTGCATTTTTTGCAATTGCAATCAGCCATGTCCGTGAAACATACATTCCTTCGGGGGATGCTGATTATACAGTTGTTATTGATGCCGGTCACGGCTTTGATGATCCCGGATGCGATTCACCTCTTCTTAATGCCGATGAAAAGCAGACAACTGCTGAGATTGCTTCGGTTTTGCAGAAGAAGCTTGAAAAAAGAGGCATAAGGGTTATACTTACTCATAACGGAAAAAACTATCCGTCAGAAGATCAGATAAGAAAGCTTGCCCGAAAAAACGGTATTGAATATTCTGAAGAGCACATCACTGACAACAATATTTTTTCCGCTTATGAAAGGGCTGTTTATGTGGCTGCAAAGGACGGGGATTTTAAAACCGACCTGTTGATTTCACTTCATGTCAACAGCATTGAAAACAAGCCTGAAATAAGTCAGTATGAAATGTATTATTATGCAGATAATCCGTCGGCGGAAAAAACAAGGGAGCTTTGTGAGCTGCTTGAGGAAAAGCTTGACAACAAATCTGTTATCAGAGCAACTCAGTTCAAGGACACATTTGTTATAACAAGATTCGGCAGTTATCCCTCTCTGCTTTTTGAAATGGGATACTGCACCAACGAAAAGGATGCGGCAAATCTGAATTCTGCTCTTTGGCGTAACAGCTTTTGTGAAAAGCTTGCCGAGGGCATTGAGCTGTGGCTGGAGAATAATTCTCAGCAGAACGTCTGACTTTTGAAGGATATAAAAAAACAAAAGGCTTCTTCAGAGCTTGAATTCTGAGAAGCCTTTTTCTGTTTTCTGAGATGAAAAAATAAAAAACCGATAAGACTTAGCTTATCGGTTTTTTGGCGCGCTGTAAGGGACTCGAACCCCTGACCTACTGGTTCGTAGCCAGTCACTCTATCCAGCTGAGCTAACAGCGCATTTTTTCTGCTCAACTATACTATCATAAAAAGATACCCTTGTCAACCTATTTTTTAAATAAATTTATCTTATTAAGTTGATAACTAAATAATTGAAAATGCGGAGAAAATGTGATAACATAATAAAAAGAACCTTAAAAGGAGAGAGAAATATGAATGTTTGGCATGATATCAAACCCGAAAGAATAACAGTGGAAAGATTTGACGCGGTAGTAGAAATCCGAAAAAGAAGCAAAATGAAATATGAGCTGGACAAGGAAACAGGCTTGCTTCGTCTTGACAGAGTTCTTCATACCTCCACTCATTATCCTGCAAACTACGGCTTTATTCCCCGTACATATGCACCCGACGGTGACCCTCTTGACGTGCTTATTCTCTGCTCGGAAAGAATTGTTCCCATGTCACTTGTTGAGTGTTATCCCATCGGCGTAATCACAATGCTTGATAACGGTGCAGCCGATGATAAGATTATTGCAATTCACGTGGGTGACCCGACTTACAACGGATATACCGATATCAGCCAGCTTCCCAAGCATATTTTTGACGAGATGGTGCATTTCTTCACTGTTTATAAAATGCTTGAAAACAAGACTACAGTCATTGATGAGGCAAAGGGTGCCGAGGTGGCAAAGGAAATTATTAAGGATTCAATTGACAGATACAGAGAATCGTTCCTCGGTGAAAGATTATGATACTGAGGATGCCCTCATACACAGACTCCTTCAGATGCACGGCTGATTCCTGCAGTGACAACTGCTGCATCGGCTGGGAAATAGGTATTGACAGAGCAACGGCTGATTTTTATAAAAATGTCGGCGGAGAATTCGGCGTCAGACTGAGAAAATGCATTTCTGATGAGGATTGCTTCATTCTCACCAATGAGCGCTGTCCCTTTCTTAATGAAAAGAATCTCTGTGATATTATTATAAATCTCGGCGAAGACCGTCTTTGTCAGATTTGCTCCGATCATCCCCGCTACTTTGAATGGTACGGAAATATCAAAGAGGGAGGAGTAGGTCTCTGCTGTGAAGAAGGGGCAATACTTATCCTTTCTGCTGAGCAGCCTCTGTCTGTTACGGAAAAGGAAATTGACGATACTGAGGATGAGGATTTTGACACTGAGCTTTTTGGCTTTCTTTATGAAGCCCGTGAAAGAATATTCCGTGAGCTCAGTGATGAAAGCCGTGACTTCGGAGCTTCGGTGAAAAGAATTTTAAGCTTTGTCTCAGAGCTTCAGTATAATATAGATAATGATATATGGGATTATCCTGACTTTTCCGAAGGTAAGCTCTCAGAAGTCAAGGTATCATTTTCTGATATTTTTGAAGCCTTCTCTGATTTTGAGGCGGTGGACGAAAGCTGGAGCACTCTTCTTGAGCAGCTCAAGGCTGACACAAAAGAGCCGACAGTCGACACGGATTATTCACCCTATGCCCGCAGACTGTTTATTTATTTTATCTGGAGACATTTTCTCAAGGGCGTTTTTGACGGAGAGATTCTTTCCTCTGTTAAGTTTGCGGCTGTCAGCGCTGCGGTTATACTATATATAATAAGAAAAGAGAAATCCCGAAAGGGCGCTTTGGAGTTAAAGGACATAATTGATGTATGCAAGCTTTATTCAAAGCAGATGGAATACAGTGATGAGAATATGACTGCCTTTGCAGAGCTCAGTTACAGTGAGCCTTGCTTTTCAGAAGAAGCTGTCTGCGGGCTGTTAGATTTTTAAGGAGAGAATTTATGGCAGACAGTTATTATAAGCAACTGAGAAAAAAGCATGATCTGACAAGGGATGAGGTCTGTGACAGGGCCGCTTTGATGGGAGAGCCTCTGCAGCCTGAGCGTCTTGAAAGAATTGAAAACGGAAAGTTCCCCATCCTTCCTGATGAGGTGCTTCTTCTTTCAAAGATATACGGTGAGCCTTCTTTCTGCAATCATTACTGCGCAAAGGAATGTCCCATCGGTGAAAAATATGTTCCCGAAATCAAGCCCGGTGAGCTTGCTCAGATTGTTCTTGAGATGCTCTCATCACTCAACTCAATGAAAAAGCGTCAGGAAAGACTGATCGAAATAACTGCAGACGGAATTATTGATGACGGTGAAATCAAGGATTTTGTTTTCATTCAGAAAGAGCTTGAGCACATTTCAATCACCGTTGAAGCCTTGCAGCTGTGGGTTGAGAAGATGCTTGCGGATAAAAAGATAAATATTGACAAATACAATGAAATAATTAACAATGATACCCTCTGATAATCAGAATTCCTGTTTTTTTACACAGAGTGCAGATTTTGATAGCTTATTTTTCACTTTTTGCAATTGAAAACATATTATCTTTTTGGTAATATGGAATCACAGAAAACAAACATCTGAATTAAAGAATAATATTCAGAAAGGAGATGGTGGAAATGAAAGAAGATGTGATTTTCTGGCTGGCGTCAATGATTGTTCTTGCATGTGTTGAAATTGCAACGGTTAACCTGGTGACCATCTGGTTCGCTGTGGGAGCGTTGGCGGCTTTGCTTGCAGCTGCCTTCGGAGCAAATCTGATTGTGCAGATTGTTCTCTTTGTGGCGGTTACGGCGGTGACCTTATGCTTCACAAGGCCCCTTGCAAAGAAATATCTTAAAGGTACCCGTCAGGCAACAAACGCCGATATGGTTATCGGAAAGATCTGCATTGTTGAAGAAAAGATTGACAACATTGCTGCCACGGGTGCAGTTTCCTGCCTCGGCAAGCAGTGGAGCGCAAGAACAGAAAACGATGAGGTGATAGATGAGGGCGAGAGAGTCCTTGTCAAAAGCATAAGAGGTGTAACTCTTATTGTATCACCTGCAGAAAACAACTAAACATTATATAATAAGAAAAAAGGAGAAAAAATTATGGTTATTATCCCGATTATTTTAGTACTACTGGTAATTGTTCTTTTGGTTGCAAACATCAAAATTGTTCAGCAGGCAAGAGCTTGCGTTGTTGAAAGACTCGGCGCATACAAAGAAACCTGGAGCGTTGGTCTTCATTTCAAAATCCCCTTCATCGACAGAGTGGCAAAGACTATTTCACTCAAGGAGCAGGTTGTTGACTTCCCGCCTCAGCCTGTTATCACAAAGGATAACGTAACAATGCAGATTGACACAGTTATCTATTTCCAGATTACTGACCCCAAAATGTACACCTACGGTGTTGAGCATCCTCTCACCGCAATTGAAAACCTCACAGCAACAACTCTCCGTAACATCATCGGTGAGCTCGAGCTTGACCAGACACTTACATCACGTGATCTTATCAACACAAAGATGAGAGGTATCCTTGACGAAGCAACAGATCCCTGGGGTATCAAGATCAACCGTGTTGAGCTCAAGAACATTCTTCCTCCCAGAGAGATTCAGGATGCAATGGAGAAGCAGATGAAGGCTGAGCGTGAACGCCGTGAAGCTATCCTTAAGGCTGAAGGTGAAAAGAAGTCAGCAATCCTTCTTGCAGAAGGTGAAAAGGAATCAGCAATCCTTCGTGCTAACGCTGAGAAGGAGGTACAGATTCTTGAGGCTGAAGGTCAGGCTGAAGCTATCCTCAAGGTTCAGCAGGCTACCGCAGAAGGTATCAAGCTTATCAATGAAGCAGGTGCATCTGATCAGGTTATCAAGATCAAGGCTCTCGAAGCCTTTGCAAAGGCTGCTGACGGTAAGGCAACAAAGATTATCATTCCTTCAGAAATTCAGGGACTTGCAGGTCTTGCTGCAGGATTGAAGGAAATTATGATTGAAAAATAACATTTCCCATAAATCAGGTGGTCGCAGAAATGCGGCCATCTTTTTTTGTACGCGGGGAAATGAAGACTGAAGGGGAGAGTGTGGTGCCGCCGAAGAGAATTTCCTCAAAAAAATCACCCTCGGATTGTGAGGGTGATTCATATAATGATGTTACATTGTTTTTATTTTGCATTAACATCATATTTGCAGATCTTCCGTTCACCTACACGTTCGCTGAGGTCCTGATTTTCGAAGGCAAGACGGTATTCTTTGAGAGAGCTGTTTTCTGAATTATATTCATCACCGAGATAGATTGTTGAATTCGGGTCGCAGACATATAACTCTCCCTCCGAGTCGGCGTAACCTAAAAACAGATAATATCCGTTTTCGGTGGGCATTGTATCTTTTGATATGTGCATATAGGATTTTCCGTCAATGGATATTCCGCCAAGCTTTTTCAAAGGAATCTTTTCATTCAGGACGAGGTTTCCTTTAATGTTTTCGACTACGGTGATTTCATAGCAGGTGTAGGGTGTGCCGGCATATTCCTTTGTATCACTGTTATATGAAACCGCTCTGTAGGTTGTTCCTTTGATGCTTTCGATTTTTGCAACAAACATATAATCAACGAACCCGACCACCTTTTCTTTGTTAAAAACATCAAACAAGTAAACCGCTTCGAGAGTTTCCTCGGTGAGTTCGGCTTTGTCCGTGAAGCTGACAGGCAAAAGGGTTGTTTCATATTGCTCGGCTTTGTGTTCTCTGTATATGTTCAGCCCTGAGAGTGATACAGAAAATAACGCAACCAGGCATACAATAGTGATAATAATTTTCTTCATTTTAGTTCCTCCTTATTAATTCCTCCTTATTAATATCGGTCGTAAGCTAAATCATAGGATAATTGATTTTTGCTGTCAAGTATTATGGTGCTGTTTACTGCATAATATAGTACATTGCTTGAAGCATTTATATGCCCCATTCCTAGAGCGTGGCCTAGTTCATGTATTAATGTGTTCTTTTTTAACTCATCTGAAAGAGAAGCAAATGTTGTTGTATTTATGATAATTTGTCCGTTGGGGGTGGTGTAAGCAACTGCGTTTCCTACAATGGGATCATCAATAATTTTTAATTCGCAAGTTCTAAGCAAGTTGTCTTTTCGTATGACATCTGACTTATAAGAGTTCCAAACATTTGCACCAAATTCTACATATGATTCATAGCTAGAATCACTAGCATCCCAATCTAAATGTTTTAGACTTACTAAATCCCAACTTAACAAACTTGTTTTTACGGAAACTAAATACCATTGTTGAGCACTGACATTTGAATCAGATTCACTTCTTTGGGTGTATAGTTGAATGTTTGCTCCTGATGAAGTGCTAGCATTTTCAACATCTAACACTTTGTTGTTACTTAGTAGTGGCATTATTTGATAAGTTCCATTAGATTGGGGAATAAAACAGAAACTTTGAGCAGCGGGATAGTCGCTGTTTTCTGTGAAAACTTTTATGTTTTGGTAAACTTGGTCTAGTGCGCCATCAACGTCGATACGATAATCATAATCTAGATCCGTTATAATGTTGTAATATTGCGTGTTATTTGATCGGCAGCTTGATTCAATGCGGAATCGTTGGTGTTCTTCATTATTTAAGTCTGACTGTATAATGTTTCCGTTGCTTACAGTGAGATATTTACCAGATTTAGCGTTTTTAATGTAATATAAATTATGGTTATCAACACTTGCCAAACTACTATAATTTAAAAGTGTTAAAAGCATTAATAAAGCTAAAATAACAGATAATACTTTTTTCATAGTTGTCACTCCTTTTTTGCTAAAAGTTTATTATCGTAATTAAATACCACATCGGAAACGCCTCCTTTTATAGACATATCTAAAAAATATGCTAAAGGTAACATAACTTTTTTAAAATCAATAATATTTTTGATTAAATTATAAATATTGTAGTTTATAAATAGATTAAGAAAGAGAATCAGTTAAATATGAGAGACAACACATCATATAGTTAAAGAGAAAGAAAAGAGCAACTTGGCACAAGATATAGTGCTTGAAAAGGCTTCGCACACAAACACACCCGGGTAAGAGTACAAAAGAGGGAGAGGTTAGTGCAGATTAGCCAAATTTTTTTGTAAAAAACTGTTGACAAAGACGGAAAAGGGTGATAGAATAACGACACTGTTTCGGCAGAAGCCGGGGCAGAGAACAAAAAGTCAGCTCTGAAAAAAGTTGAAAAAACTTTAAAAAAGGTGTTGACAAAGAAGCGGGT
>JAZOWF010000058.1:0-49506 GCA_045659065.1 Acutalibacteraceae bacterium | reverse complement strand
GAAACTGCGAAGCACTTTAAAAGGCGAAATAGTGTTGCAAGAAAAGGCGAAAACCACCGATAATGCTGACGCATATCGGTGGTTTTTAACGCATTATTGTGATGCTATTTCACTTTTTAAAGAAATACTGCCTTATGTGGCATCGGCGTTTGCCGCTTCTTTTGTCTTATTTGAGGTTGTATTTCTCGATATAGTCGTTGATTTTGCTGATGGGATTAAGGAACTTACTTACAGAGTCATCGTAGTTAAGAGTATCAATGATAAGAGCAATGTATTTTGACATGTCAACTGAATAATACCATTCTCTTGAAAGGAGTTCGGGAGTCTGATAAATGAGGTTTGTTGTGAAAATCTTATCAAAGAGACCTTCCTTGTAAGCTTCATCAAATCTTTCAAGACCTGAGGTGAAGAGACCGAAGGAGGTGAAAACAAAGATTCTCTTAGCCTTAAGAGCTTTAAGCTGCTTGCAAACGTCAATCATTGAGTCACCACTTGAAATCATATCGTCAACAACAATAACATCCTTGCCTTCAACATCTGTTCCAAGGAATTCGTGTGAAACAATGGGGTTTCTGCCGTCGATAACAACTGAGAAGTCTCTTCTCTTATAGAACATACCGAGCTGAACCCCGAGAACCTGTGAATAGTATACGCATCTGCCCATACCGCCTTCATCAGGTGAAATCATCATTGTGTTTTCGGGTGTGAATTTAATATCGTTGTTTACTGATTTAGCAAGAGCCTTGATCATCTGATAAGTGGGTGATACACTCTCAAAGCCGATTCTGATAGAGTTCTGAACTCTGGGGTCGTGTGCATCAAAGGTGATGATGTTGCTTACGCCCATATTTTCGAGCTCCTGAAGAGCAAGGGCACAGTCAAGTGATTCTCTTGCGCTTCTTCTGTGCTGTCTGCCTTCATAAAGCATAGGCATAATAACAGTAATTCTTCTTGCCTTACCAGCACAAGCTGAGATAACTCTCTTAAGATCAGCAAAATGATCGTCGGGACTCATCGGAACCATAAGGGGTTCACCGTTGGCATCCTTGAGATTGTACATTTTGTAGGTTACATTGTAATTGAAGCAGTCAGTGATGATGAAAAGGTCATAACCTCTGATTGATTCATTGATAACGCCTTTGCCTTCACCTGTACCGAATCTCGGGAACTTTGCTTCAATCAGATATGAATCTCTGATGTATTCCTTATAGTGATGGTTGCTTTCGTCTTCTTTCATGTAGTTTTCACGGCACTGATTGATGTAATCGCTGACTTTCTGAGCCAGTTCTTCACAGCCTCTCATTGCAATGATACCAAGTCGGCCCTGAGGCACAAAGTCGAAATGGTCTTTGTTGGATTTTACATCGTTTTGAAAAGACATAATGATGACCCCCGTTTGTTTAAATTCTTTTATTTTTTTGCCAAATACATTTTACTTGATTTTTCTCTTATTTTCAATATATTTCGTGAAAAGCACATATAAAAATAACTGAGAAATATATGGTGTATTTTGTGTATTCTTACAATTTTTTAAAGTTTTATGTCTAAATGTAGTAATTGTCAAATGTGATAACCGTGCAAAGCCTGCTGTCGTATTCCTTGATTTTGTCATTGAGGATAAGGTTAAGTTCCTTATTAGAAATTTTAACATCATAAGGCACAACAACATCAAAAATCAGATTTGTATGTGTAGGACCGTCAACGATTCTGAAATCGTGTATTGTAAGAAGCTCATTGACATTCTTGACAATTCTGCTGACAGTCTCCTTGAGGGAGTTGACTCTTTCGTTGTCTGCGGTCACGGGATCCATATGAATAACAAGCTCGATGCCGAACTGCTCCTTCACAGCTCTTTCAATAAGATCGACTGTGTCGTGAATTTTGATGAAATCATCAGCAGCAGAAACCTCGGTGTGAATGCTTGCAAAGGTATTCGTTGCACCGTAGGAATGAATAACAAGATCGTGAATACCGATTATCCCTTCATGTGAAAGAATGAACTCAACAAGCTTATCAACAAGCTCCTTTGAAGGCGGTATACCGATGATGATGCTTATTGTTTCCTTAAGCACCTCAAAGCCGGCATAAATGATGAACATTGAAACAAGAATACCCATATATCCGTCGATGGGAAGGTCAATGAATTTTGCAATGATTACTGATACAAGAGTCAGCGCTGTTGCAAATGTATCACTGATGCTGTCCTTCGATACAGCAATCATAGCAGGTGAGTCAATTTTCTTTCCGAGGGTTTTGTTTGTATATGCAAGCCAGAGCTTACCGAGAATGGAGATAACAAGAACTGCCACAGCAGGATAAGAAAAATTCACTGCAATGGGGTTTCTGATTTTATCGATTGAAGATTTAATAAGCTCATAACCCATAAGCTCGATGAAAAAGCCAACGATGAGCGCGGCAATGTATTCGATTCTTCCGTGACCGAAGGGATGCTCCTTATCAGGCTTCTGATTTGCCATTTTGAAACCGAAAAGAGTAACAATACACGAAGCGGCATCTGAAAGGTTGTTGACAGCATCGGCGGTGATGGCAACACTGTTTGTTGCAACACCAATCATATATTTTGAAAATGACAGAATTATGTTTACGATGATACCGCATACACTGCTGAACATACCGTATTTTTCTCTGACAACAGGATTTGAAATATTATCAGAATCTTTTATGAAAAGCTTAACAAGAAAATTTAACATTATGTATACTCCGAATTATTTGTTGACAATGTGAACATCAAGCTGATTGAAGGGAATGCTGATATTGTTTTTATCAAAAGCATTCTTTACACTTTCCTGCATCGAATAATAAACATCCCAATAGTCAGCGGTTTTGCACCATACTCTTGCAATGAGGTTGATGCTGCTTGATTCGTGAGAGTTGACATAAACCGCAGGAGCGGGATCAACAAGAATCATATTATTTGCAAGAGCTGTTTCAAGAATGACTCTTCTTGCAGAATTTATGTCATCTGAATAGCTGATTGAGAAGTTAAGATCAATTCTTCTATTTTCTTCAGATGAGTAATTGATAATGTGATTATCTGTAATATCTGAGTTAGGTACAACAATTCTTTTGTTGTCGGCGGTTACAATAACAGTGTACATAAATCTTATATCAACAACATTACCGCTGAAACCGTTGATTTCAACAAAGTCACCTGTTTTGAAGGGGTGGTTGATAAGAATCTGTATGCCGCTGGCAAACTGAGCAACACTGGCCTGAAGACCAAGACCTGCAGTTACACCTGCAGCACCTATTGCCGCAATGACTGAATTTATGTTGATGAACATTGACAAGGCTGACATAAAGAAGGCACACTTAACGACAACGGAAACAATTCTTTTTATGAAATTGTAAACAGAAGGATCAACACCTCTGAGACTCAAAGCTTTTACAGTGATTTTTGCAAGTAATCTTGAAACGAATATACCTATAATTATAAGACATACCGCAATGATAAGAGTAGGAATTTTGTCAATTATCTTATTGACAAGATCAAGAGAATCCCACCATTGAGCAAAATTGCTGATAGCCTGGTCTGAATCAACAAACTGACCGTTTTCATCAAGGAAAATGTTACTGGTTGTTATGGCGTCGATAGCCTCAAGTAAAATGGGCTTGAATTTAAGCATAATAATTCCTCCTTTTCGATGTATTTTAACATAATTCATTGGATTTTACAATAAATTTAAAACTAAATTTTAATATGCACCCGTATTGATTTTTTTTAGTATCTGGTTTATAATATTATGAAAAATAATATTTTGAAAGGAGTATATTTATGGAAGTTAAAGAACTTTGTTTTGCTCTTGCTGATCAGAACGGTACCTCCGGTGATGAGACTGAAGCAGCCAAGTTTGCTGCTGAAAAGCTCTCAGAATTTATGGATGCAAAAATTGATGTTCTCGGAAATGTTACAGGAACATTCGGCAACGGCAAAACCCACATACTTCTTGATGCTCATATTGATCAGATAGGTCTTGTTGTTCGCGGCATAAATGACAAAGGATTCCTCCTTATTGATAAGGTGGGCGGTCCAGATGAAAGAGTTTTAACGGGTGCTGAGGTTGTTGTTCACGGTAAAAAGCAGCTTTTCGGTGTCATCTGTTCAACTCCTCCTCATCTTCTTACAGATGAGGATAAAAAGTCCGCAGTTTCCGTTAAAAAGCTAGCTGTTGATATCGGTTTTTCAAAGCAGGAGGCTGAAAAGCTTGTTGAAATCGGTGACAGAATAACTCTCAGACACAATCAGTGTCAGCTTCTGAATGATAATATTTCTTCGGGAGCTTTCGATGACAGAGCAGCAGTAGCGGCTATACTCAGAGCCCTTGAAATTGTTAAAGGTAAAATCGATAATCTGAAAATTTCTGTACAGTTCAGTGTTCAGGAGGAAACAGGCGGCAGCGGTGCAAGAACAGGCAGCTTTTCAACAATGCCCGATTATGCAATTGCTGTTGATGTAGGCTTTGGTGAAGATCCTTATACCGACAAAACAATGACAATTGATCTTGGTAAAGGTGCTTCAATCGGAATCAGCCCGACTCTTGACAACAAATTTACCAAAGAGCTTATAAGCATCTGCAAGGAAAATGGTATTCCTTATCAGCACGATGTTATGGGTGGAAGAACCGGTACAAATGCCGACTCAATCAATAACACGGGAAGGGGAGTCAGAACGGCTTTACTTTCTATTCCTCTTCGTTATATGCACACAGGCTGTGAGGTTATCAATGTAAATGATGTTGAAAACACCGCAGGCTTAATTGCTGCTTATCTTCTTAAAAAGGAGGCTGAAGCTGATGCTTGACACTTTAAAGAAGCTTTGCCTTCTTGACGGAATCTCAGGCAGAGAAGATGCCGTAAAAGATTACATCATTTCTGAAATAGAAGGTAAATGTGAATATTCAGTTGACCCTATGGGCAATATTCTTGCTTTTAAAAAGGGCAAAAAGACCGGCTGTAAAAAAGTAATGGTCACAGCTCATATGGATGAAATCGGTTTTATTGTAACCTATATCTGTGACAACGGATTTCTTAAGTTTACAACTGTTGGCGGTATCGACAGCAAGGTTGTTCTCGGCAGAACTGTCCGTGTCGGTGAAAGCGGAGTTTTCGGTGTTATCGGAAACAAGGCTATTCATCTTTGCCATGGAGACGAAGAAACAGTTGCTCCGAAAATTGACAATCTCTACATTGATATCGGAGCAAAGTCAAAGGAAGAAGCAGATAAATACGTCTCAATAGGTGACAGTGTAGCTTTTGTTTCCGACTTCATCGAATTTGGCGGCAATAAAATTAAAGCCAAGGCGATTGATGACAGATTCGGCTGTGCAATTATGCTTAAAATGATTGCATCTGAGCTTGAATATGATACTCATTTTGCTTTTCTTGTTCAGGAAGAGGTCGGATGCAGAGGCGCAGGTGCGGCAGCTTTTTCAATCA
This sequence comes from Acutalibacteraceae bacterium, assembly GCA_045659065.1. GTDB lineage: Bacteria > Bacillota > Clostridia > Oscillospirales > Acutalibacteraceae > UBA6857. The sequence continues at coordinate 44,049 of JAZOWF010000058.1, read as the reverse complement.
GACCTGATTATGCAGTTGTTCTTGAAGCTACAACCGCATCAGATGTTGCTAATGTTAGTGAAGAAAATTCAGTTTGTATTCAGGGTAACGGTGCTGTTGTATCCTTTATGGACAGATCCACAATTTATAACAGAGATATGTTCAAGGGTGCTTTTGCACTCGCAAAGGAAATGAGCATTCCTATTCAGACCAAGACAACCGTTGCAGGCGGAAACGATGCAGGTGCAATTCACAAAAGCATTGGCGGCGTTAACACGATTGCGGTCTCTTTGCCCTGCAGATACATTCACTCTGCTTCATCAGTTGCAGACAAAAGGGATATGGATGCCTGCTATAACCTTGCAAATGAACTGATTAAGGTGTATGCCGATGATAAGCTGTGTTAATGAGCTGAATGTTACTGCTGTTCACGACTTCTGCAAAAACAGCTTACTCGGCACAAAAATTTCATGTTATCTTTCTGTTTACGGATTTGAAAGGAATTTCTGCAGCTTCTGGATAGTTCACGATGATGAAGCTGATGATATTTACGGTGTAATACTGAAATTTGAAAACAGTGTTACCGTGCTTGCTGAGGATATCTATGATTGCGGTGAGCTCTCTGCGTTTTTGTCGATGACGGAATTTGATGAGCTTATCTGTGAAGAAGAGCTGGCATTAAAGCTTGATTTATCTGACTTTATAACGAGAAAATCATATTATATCGATAAAGCTGACGGCTTATATAATGCAGAAAATCTTTCGGAACAGGATTTGCCTGAAGCTTATAAATTAATATCTCTTAATATTCCCGATTCCTTTACGGATTCTAAATATGCATATCTTTCTTTTGCTTCTGATTTCATTTTCAGAAAGCGCAGAGGCTTTTCGAGAATCAAGGGTATTAAAGATGCTGATGATGTTATCAGCTGTGCGTTGACATCTGCTGAAACTGACTCAGCCGCAATTATGAGCGGAGTTGCAAGCGACAGCACAAGACGCCTTACGGGTCTCGGCAAAAGATTGGTGCTTTCTCTTGCAAAGGAACTCATTTCCGAAAACAAAAAGGTGTATATTATTGCTCTTAACAAAAGCGCCGAGGGCTTTTATGAGCATATCGGCTTTAATGATGAGTCAATCATTGCTTTCTATGAAAGGAAAAATTAATGTTTAAATTTGATGAAAGAATTGAAATTGCAGCAAATAAAGCTTTAACCAGAGCTGCTGAAAAATTTCATACAATAGATGAAATTACCGAATATAATCAGCAGAAAATGCTTAAGGCTTTTATCGATAACGGTGTAAGTGAGAGTATTTTTGCTGAAAGCACCGGCTACGGCTACGGAGACAGAGGCCGTGAAATCATTGACCGTGTTTTTGCTCAGGCTGTCGGCGCGGAGGATTCACTCGTGCGTCACAATTTCACCTGCGGTACACATACTCTTGCCGTTGCTCTTTTTGGCGTCCTTCGACCCGGTGACACTATGCTGTGTGTTTCAGGTGCACCTTATGACACAATTCAGCCTGTAATCGGTATAACTGAAAATGATGAAAATATGGGTTCACTTGCTGATTACGGCGTTAAATACGAACAGGTTGATCTCAAGGATGACAGACTTGATTTTGATGCGATTGAAGAAAGACTTAAAAAGGGTAATGTCAAAATGGTTTATATTCAGCGCTCAAGAGGATATAAGCTCCGACCCACGCTTTCCGTTGCCGAAATCAAAAAGGTCGTTGATATAACCAGAAGATGCTGTAATGCTATGGTTATGGTTGATAACTGTTACGGTGAATGGACAGAAAAGATTGAGCCGACAGATGTCGGTGCCGATCTGATAGCAGGCTCTCTTATTAAAAATCCCGGCGGCGGAATCGCCAAAACAGGCGGATATATTGCGGGTAAAAAGGAATATGTTGAGCTTTGCGCATACAGACTTACAACTCCGGGTCTCGGCAGAGAGGTCGGAGCAACACTCGGACAAAGCCGTGAACTCTTTCTTGGAATTTTCAACGGTCCGCACGTTGTCGGTGAAGCTCTCAAAACTGCAATTTTCACTGCAGCATTGTTTTCTGAGCTCGGCTTCGGCACAACTCCGACAGTCGATGAAAGCAGACACGATATAATACAGGCTGTTAAGCTTGTTGAAGAAAAGAATCTTGTTGCATTCTGTCAGGGACTTCAGAAGGGTGCCCCGATTGATTCGTTTGTTGTACCTGAGCCATGGGAAATGCCCGGATATGACAGTAAGGTTATCATGTCAGCGGGGGCATTTACACTTGGCTCTTCAATTGAGCTTTCGGCTGATGCTCCCTTGCGAGAGCCTTTTGCAGTCTGGCTTCAGGGTGGACTCAATTTCCACAGTGCTAAGGTTTCTGTAATGTATGCGGCACAAGAGGTTTTAAGAATCAATGACTGAGGTGATTTCTGATGAGCAAAAATTTTAATGGCTTTCCTTCAGATGTGTTTTTATTGCTTGAGCTCAACAAATTCAATGACAACAAGGATTTTTATGAATCGGTCAAAGAAGAAATTAAAAGCAAAGCAATAGTACCTATGAGAAATCTTGCCGCAGATCTTTCTGACGATTTATATAAGATTGATGATAAAATGAATCTTAATCCCGTCAGAATGGTTTCCAGAATCAGAAGAGATACAAGATTTTCAAAAAACAAACAGCTTTACCGCGCGAATGTATGGTGTATGTTTATGCGAGATAAACAGCTCTGGCGTTTTATGCCTTGTATGTGGTTTGAATTTTATCCTGAAAGCTATTCTTACGGAATCGGATTATTCAGAGCAGAGCCTTCTGATATGGAGGTTTTCAGAAAAACGCTTTCTGAAAACCAGGACGAATTTTTGAAAGCGGTTAAAAAGATTGATAAAATCAATGCTGTTGCTGAGATTAATGCTTTTAAGAAGGATAAAGCCGGCTCGGAAAATATCAGAAATGAAATCAAAAGGTTTTATAATGCAAAGGATTTCTGCTTTATTTCTTACGGAAACGATATGAATAAACTAATTGACGGCAGCATTATTGATGAAATAAGGTCTGCATTAAAGGCTTTTACTCCAATGTATAAGTTTCTTTTAAGGGTCAGTGATAAAATATATGAAAACGGTGATTGATATGATGTCTTTACTTAAATTAAAAAGCGGCTCCGACGTCAGAGGGGTTGCAGTTGACGGTGTTGAGGGCGAAAAGCTTGAGCTGACCGATGAGGCTGTGTTCAGAATTACTGTCGGCTTTTGCAGATGGCTTGAGGAAAACGGTTATAACGGTGCAAAAATCGCCGTAGGACACGATTCAAGAATTTCGGCTGAAAGAATCAAGGCACAGGTGATAAAAGGTCTCTCTCAGTTTGACAAGGAAATTATTGACTGTTCCTATGCTTCCACACCTGCAATGTTTATGGCAACAGTTGATCTCGGCTGTCAGGCATCTGTTCAGATTACAGCAAGCCATCACCCTTATCATAAAAACGGCTTGAAGTTTTTTACATCAGACGGCGGTCTTAACCCTGAGGATATTGAAAGAATTCTTGTTCTTGCTGAGGAAGAATACGAAATCAGAGACTGCAGTGCTGATGTAATTAAAACCGATTATATGAGCATTTATGCATCAAATCTCAGAAAAATGATTATGGAAGAGGTTTGCGCTGAAGATTATGAGCATCCCCTGAAGGATTACAAAATTGTTGTTGACGCAGGCAACGGAGTCGGCGGATTTTATGCAACACAGGTGCTTGAGCCTCTCGGTGCCGATGTTGGCGGCAGTCAGTTTCTTGAAATTGACGGTATGTTTCCTAACCATATTCCCAATCCCGAAGATAAAACAGCAATGAAATCAATCTGTGATGCCACAGTCAGAAATAAGGCTGATCTGGGAATTATATTTGATACTGATGTTGACAGAGCCGGCTGTGTTGATGAAAACGGAAATGAAATCAACCGTAACCGTCTTGTAGCGCTTGCAAGTTCAATTGCTCTTGAAAAATACCCTTCGGGCACAATTGTAACCGACAGTGTAACGTCAACAGGTCTCACCGATTTTATTAACAATAAGCTTGGCGGTGTGCATCTCAGATTCAAGAGAGGATACCGCAATGTTATCAACGAACAGCTTCGACTTGAAAAAAGCGGTGTAGTTTGTCCTCTTGCAATTGAAACCTCGGGACATGCTGCATTCAAGGATAATTATTATCTTGATGACGGTGCTTTCCTTGTGACAAGAATTGTTATAAAAATGGCTCAGATGGGAAAAATCGGTAAAAAGCTTGACTCTCTTCTTGATGGTCTCAAAGAACCCAAGGAATCTGTCGAACTGAGATTTAAAATTAAAGATGATCATTTCAAGGCGTACGGCAATGATGTTATAGAAAAGCTTACAGTCTTTGCTGAAAAGCAGGAAGGCTGGACTGTCGCAGATGACAATCACGAAGGAGTAAGAGTGTTCTTCAATGACAAGCATCAGCAGGGCTGGCTTCTTCTCAGACTCAGTGTCCACGATCCTATTATGCCTTTGAATATTGAAAGTGACATTGAAAACGGCGTTAAAAATATTGCTGAGTATTTTTGTGAGTTTATCAGAGATTTCAATAAGCTTGATATTACTCCGTTAGTCAGCTTCATTGAATAAAACGTTTCTTGTGGAGGCAAATTTATGTCAAAAGATAAAAAGTGCTGTAAAAATATGATTTCTGTCGGAGGTCAGGCTCTCATTGAGGGTATTATGATGCAGGGACCTCAGGGAGCTGCGATTTCAGTCAGAACACCCGACAGAACAATTGATACGGAAAAAATTGAATTTAAAAGAGTAAAGGATAAATTCAAGCCCCTCGGCTGGCCGATTATCAGAGGTGTTGTAAGCTATATCGAGACAATGATCTTCGGTTATAAATGTCTTATGATTTCAGCTGATAAATCCGGGCTTGAAGATATTGAAAGCACAGAAAGTGATTCAAAGCTTGACAAATGGCTCAATGATCATCTTAACAAAAAGGTTATGGGTGTTATCACTGCTCTTGCTTCTGTTCTCGGAATCGGACTTGCCTTCATTCTTTTCTTTTATCTTCCTACTCTTGCAGCTGATTTCATCAACAAGCTTTCAGGCGGCAACCTTGATAATTTCAGAGCACTGTTTGAAGGTGTTATGAGAATGGTGATTTTTGTTCTTTATATTGCTCTTGTTTCATTGATGAAGGATATAAAAAGGACATTTATGTACCACGGTGCTGAACATAAAACAATTTTCTGTTATGAAAATGAACTTGCTCTGAACGTTGAAAATGTCAGAAAAATGTCAAGATTTCACCCTCGATGCGGAACAAGCTTTATTTTTGTTATTATCATTATCAGCGTCATAATTTCATCTGCAATTTCCGTTGCATTTCCCGAGCTCAGAGATCAGCGTCTTGTCTGGATGGCAATCAAGCTTCTCATTCTTCCTCTTATAACAGGTATCAGCTATGAGTTTATCAAATATGCAGGTAAGCACGACAATGCTTTTGTCAAGGTGCTTGCGGCTCCGGGCTTATGGATGCAGAGACTTACAACAAAAGAGCCTGATGATGAAATGATTGAGGTTGCAATCGAAGCTTTTAAGGCTGTTGTAGATGATTATAAAGAGGATTATAAGGCATTAACTGTTAAACAGCTTTTCAATGAAAGTCTTAAAGAGCTTGAAAAAATTGAGAATGCAGAGTTTGAATGCAGAGAAATATTTAAAAAGTTTCTTGAAATGGATGATACTGCATTTTTGCTTAACAGTAATACTGTTGTCGATGCAGAAAAATATATTCAGATTAAAAAGGCTGTTAAAAAGCGCGCCACACATTACCCTTTGCAGTATATACTCGGTGAATGGGATTTTTGCGGACTCAGCTTCAACGTGGGTGAGAATGTACTTATCCCCAGACCCGAAACAGAAGAGCTGACTTATAAGCTCATTGATATGCTCAAAGAAAACAAAAAAGATGATATTCACATTATTGATCTTTGTGCAGGAAGCGGTTGCATTGCAACATCAATCAAATATCACCTGCCTGATGTTGATGTTACTATGGTCGAGCGCTCACTTGATGCAGTCAGGTATATTGACATTAATTACACAAAATATAAGCTCGGTTATGCAAGAATAATTGCGGGAGATGTTTTTAATATTGAACATTTTACCGATTTGCCGATGTTTGATCTCATCGTCTCAAATCCTCCTTATATCAAAACATCAGAAATGGCAACCTTGCAGAAGGAGGTTAAGTTTGAGCCTTCAATGGCTCTTGACGGCGGAAAGGACGGTCTTGATTTTTACCGCTGTATTTGTGATGACTGGTGCCGATATCTTGCTAAAGACGGAATCGTTGCATTTGAATGCGGTGAGGGCCAGACTGAAGATATTATTAATATGCTCGGCAAAAACGGAATTTCCGCACAGGCTCATAAGGATTTCCGCGGTGTTGACAGATTTGTTATCGGAAGGAAGATTTAAATGTTATTTGACTTATTCAGAGATGGCTTGTCAATCAATCTTATTGTAAATTTAATGGCCAGAGTGTTTGTTATTTTCTGCATTCTGCCTATTCACGAATTTGCACATGCCTTGGTTGCCAAAAAGCTCGGAGACAGAACTGCAGAGGTGAAGGGGAGACTTACAATCAATCCTCTTGCGCACATTGACCCTCTCGGTGCGGTTATGGTTATATTTTTCGGTTTCGGCTTTGCAAAGGCTGTTCCTGTAAATATGTTCAATTTCAAGCCTAATAAAAGAAAGCTTTATATGGCGCTTACAGCAATTGCAGGTCCTGTTTCCAATCTCATTATGGCTTATATTCTGCTTGTGGTGTACTGTCTTCTTGATGTAACGGCTGTTATCTCAGGGGAGTTCGGCGAGTATATAACAATGTTTTTCTATTATGCGGCTTCCGTGAATGTATCTCTTGCAGTTTTCAATCTGCTTCCCATTCCGCCTCTTGACGGCTCAAGAATTCTTAATGCAGTTTTGCCCGATAAGTATTACTACAAGATTATGCAGTATGAAAGATATATTATAATGGGCGTTTTTCTCCTTCTTGTATTTGATATACTTGATAAGCCTATAGCTCTTCTTTCCAATCTGTTTATGAATCTGATTTATATTCTTGCGGCTTATCCCTTTACTCTGTTTTAAAAGGTGAATTATGGAAAAAATTCAGTATAAAATTGATGTGTTTGAGGGACCTATGGATCTTCTTTTACATCTGATTAACAAGCACAAACTTAATATTAATGACATACCTATTTTCGAGCTTGTTGAGCAATATACGGCTTACATCAGAGAGCTTGAGGAGGCGGATCTTGAGATTGCAAGCGACTTTCTTGAGATGGCGTCAAGACTTGTTTATATCAAGTCTGTTGCTCTTTTGCCGGTTCACGAAGAGGCGGAGCAACTTAAAAAGGAGCTTTCGGGTGAATTGATTGAATACCGTGACTGCAAGATTATGGCAGGGAAAATGGGGGATCAGGCAAAAGGCTTTGATTATTTTTACCGTCAGACGATGAAAATTGAATCCGATAAGAAATATGAAAGACTGCACGAAAGTGATGAGCTTTTCAGATTTTATCTTTCTGCTGTGGGCAAAGGAAAAAGAAAGTTACCTCCTCCCATCGAAGCCTTCACTGCAATTGTTTCAAAGAAAATTGTCTCTGTTGCATCCCGAATAGGCGGTATTTATTCCAAAATCAGAAACAAATCAGGCAGAAAGTTCCGCGATTTCTTCTCCGATGCTTCTTCGCGCTCGGAAATTGTTGCAACATTTCTTGCGATGCTTGAGCTTATTAAAGCAAACAAGATAACCGTTGACGGCGAAGGGGAGAATACGACAGTTGCCGTCGCTGATAATGCTGTTCTTGAGGATGTTGACTTTGATCTTAATGCAACTCTTGAAGAGTATGACATAAAAAATGAAACTGAAGGTGAAAACAATGGATAAAAAACTTCTTGCAACTGTTGAAGCTGTGCTTTTTGCAGTTGGTGAGCCTACCGAACTTTCAAAAATTTCACAGGCAATTAATGTTGATGCTCTTCTTATCAAGCAGGCTGTTCAGATTCTTTCTGAAAAATATGAAGCTGAAGAATCGGGTATATGTCTTCTTAGGCTTGAGGATAAATATCAGCTTTGCTCAAAAACTGAATTTGCCGACAGTATCAGAAAGGTTATTGAGGTAAAAAAGAATGCTCCGCTGTCACAGGCAGCTCTTGAGGTTCTTGCAATTGTTGCTTACAATCAACCTGTGACAAAGGCTTTTATTGAACAGATAAGAGGTGTTGACTGCTCCGCTGTAATTTCTAATCTTTGTCAGAAATGTCTTCTTGAAGAGAAGGGTAGAATGGATGTTCCCGGCAGACCTCTCATTTATGGTACAACACCCGAATTTCTGAGATGTTTTTGTATTTCATCTCTTGATGAACTGCCTCCCTTGCCTGAAAACAACACAAATGTTGAAAAAACAGAAAATTTGCCCGATGAAAGTGTTGACGAAAATTGAATTTTAGGTTAACATATAGAGTAAGAACTAGGAAAGGATGATTGAATGAGCGGTTTTGAAATATTTTTGCTTGTCATAGCTTGTATCGTTCTTCTTATAATTATGATTCTTTCCATTCCCGTTAAGATAAGTATCGGCTATGATGATAAAATTCATCTTGCCGTTAAGTATCTGTTTATCAAGCTTGACATTCTTCCGTCATCTCCGAAAGAAAAGAAGGAAAAGCCTCCGAAGGAAAAAAAGCCTAAGCCTGTAGAAGAGAAAAAGGAAGAGACTCCGAAAGAGAAAAAAAGCAATCCTATCGTCGATATGGTTAAAGCTAACGGCTCCGAAGGAATGTATGAGGTAATCAGAAACTTAGGTGAGGTGCTTAAGCTTTATTCCGGCAAGCTTTTCAAAAGTGTCGTTTTTGATTCAATTGTACTTCATACAATTGTCGGAACAGGGGATGCAGCTTCAACGGCAATCAAATATGGCGAAACCTGTCAGAAGGTATTTCCTGTTATGGGCTTTATCTGCTCCAATAATCTTGTTAAAAAATACGATATACTTGTTGAACCGGACTTTCTTGTCAATAAAACTGAAAGTGAGTTCTATTGTGATATGAGCATCACAATAAGAAAAATCATTAATGCAACCATCGGACTGGTTGTCAGACTTGTGTTTAAAGTGCTTTTGAAATTTATTTCAGGCGCTAAGAGAAATAAGAATATAAACCAAACAGCAAACGAAGAAACAATGAAAGGATGATATATTATGTCAGAAAAATCAGCTGGTGCAATCCTTGCTTCAACAATTGAAAAAATCCGTGATCTTGTTGATACAAGCACAATCATCGGTGAAGCAATTTATGCAGAAGGCGGCACAACCATTATTCCCGTTTCAAAAGTTACATACGGCTTTGCTTCAGGCGGATCTGATTTCCCCTCAAAGAGCAACAAAGAGCTTTTTGGCGGCGGTGGCGGAGCAGGTGTAACAATTACACCCGTTGCTTTCCTCGTTGTCAACAATGGTGAAGTTACTCTTAAGCACATCACAGCTTATGACAATGCTGCTGAAAGAGTTGTTAACCTTGTTCCCGAAATGTTCGATAAGGTAACAGGTCTTATGAACAAAACAAAGAAGGAAGCACCTGCAACCGAAACTGCAGAATAATCTTTATCGGAATTATAGTAATTTTAAAACAACCGCCTGCGTAATATTTATTGGCAGGTGGTTGCTTTGTTAATTAAATTTTTAATCGCAGTATTAATTTTAATATTTTCTTTGACTATCGGATGCAGTGCATTGAGCTCTGAAGACATAAGTGCAAAAAGTGCCGTTGTCCTAAACGCTGAATCGGGAGAGATTATTTTCGAGAAAGATGCCGACAGTAAAAGGTCTATGGCAAGTACAACAAAGATTATGACCTCTGTCATTGCAATTGAGTCGGGAAGGCTTGATAACAGTGTCGAAATGTCCGCTTCCGCCCTTACAGAAGGCAGCTCTGTGAATCTTAAAGCGGGGCAAAAGCTAACCCTAGAAACTCTGGTTTACGGAATGCTTCTTGAGTCGGGTAATGACGCGGCAAACATGACGGCGCTTTTTCTTGGCGGCAGCTTTGAAGGCTTCGCTGAAATTATGAATGCAAAAGCAAAAGAAATCGGTATGACAAACAGTAGTTTTGTTACACCGTCGGGTCTTGATGCTGATGAGCATTACACAACAGCTTATGATATGGCTCTGCTTGGAGCATACGCCGTGAGTAACCCATTGTTCAAAGAAATCTGCTCAACAAAAAGCAAAACAGTTCAGTATTTTAATCCCGATATTTCACTGACATTTTCTAATCATAACAGATTGCTTTCGGAGTATGACGGAGTCTTCGGGATTAAAACGGGTTTTACGAAAAAGAGCGGGCGCTGTCTTGTGACTGCCTGTGAAAGAAACGGAGTTACTCTTATCTGTGTGACCCTGAACGCTTATGATGATTGGAATGACCATAAAAAGCTTTATGATTTTTATTTTTCTGAGATAGAATACTCAGAGATTGCTTTTGATGATTTTTCGGAAGTCAGGCTTTTCGGTGCAGAAAAGAGCAGTGTCTGTGTAAAAGCATCAAGGCTTGTGCTGTCATCGGGAAAAAGCATTGAAAATATTGAGAAAAAGGTTGTTTTGCCGCCGATAATTTATGCTCCTGTGTATAAGGGGCAGAAGCTCGGCAGGGTTGAATATTACCTTGAAGGCAAAAGAATTTATACTGCCGATATTATTGCTTCTGAGTATGTTGCGTGTGCTGAAGAATCATATTCGGAAAATAATTCAATTTTTAATTATATAGGCCGGCTTATAAACAGAAGGCTGAAAGAAAGGGATAAAAAATGACAGACGGAAAAGTCAGACTTCAGAAATATCTTGCCGAATGTGGCGTTGCTTCACGAAGAAAAAGCGAAGAAATGATTGAGCAGGGACAGGTTAAGGTTAACGGTCAGGTTGCTTATATCGGAGACAAAATCAATCCTAAAAAGGATACAGTAACAGTTAAGGGTAAAAAGATTGTAAAATCAAAAACCCACACATATATTATGCTTCATAAACCCCGCGGTTTTATCACTACAATGAGTGACGAGCGTGACAGAAAGTGTGTTGCAGAGCTTATCAAGGATGTAAATTGCAGAGTTTATCCGATCGGCAGACTTGATAAAGACAGTGAGGGAATGCTTCTTTTTACAAATGACGGTGAATTTGCAAACGCTCTTACTCATCCCACAAGACACGTTCCCAAAACATACAGAGTTACTGTAAAATCAGATGTCAGTCAGGATCAGATTACCGCACTTACAACGGGAATTGTTATCGATGACCGCATGACAGCACCCGCTGAGGTCAGAGTAATTACAAGAGAGCCGGGACGTGTTGTTCTTGAAATTATACTTTATGAAGGCAGAAACAGACAAATCAGAAAAATGTGTGAAGAAATCGGTCTTGAGGTTGCGAGACTTAAAAGAACCGCAGTCGGCTCTATTAAGCTTGGCATGCTTAAGCAGGGTGCCTGGAGAGAACTGACAGAAGATGAGGTCAGAAAATTAATGATTGCATCCGGTATGGATAGAAAGAAAAAATAATTATGATAACTTTTCTTAAAGAGAACATAAGTGATGATGTTATAAGATATAATGCTCTTGAGGCTGACCGAGTAATCGGATCTTGTGATATGAAGCTCGACGGAGCCTCTGCGGAGGTTTTCTCTGTCAGCTATGATGCGGACAAGCCTTACTGTATTGAGGGTCTTCTTAAGGCTGCATTTAACTATGCCTGTATAAAAAATGCTTATATGGGTTATTGCAGCTGTGAAAATATAAAACCCTTTCTTGACAGAATGAATTTTGAATTCAAAAACGGTATGTATTCAAATGATATTCCGTCAATTCTTATGGGCAGTTGTTGCTGTGATAAACATTGACAAATTACTTTAAACAAGATATAATTAATAAGATATATTAAATGTTCCGCTAGGGAGGATTTTATAATGATAAAAAGCATGACCGGATTTGGCAGATTTCAGAATCAGGTTGACGGAATGATGATTACTGTTGAAATTAAAAGTGTAAATCACAGATATTTTGATTTTTCCGCACGAGTGCCCAGAACATACGGTTTTCTTGAGGAAAATCTCAAATCTTATCTTCAGACAAAAATTGCAAGAGGTAAGGTTGAGTGCTTTGTTCAGATTGAAGCTCTTGAAGCTGAAGACTGTGTTGTTTCCGTGAATCATTCACTTGCAGCCGGGTATATCACAGCGCTCAAGGAGCTTGCCGAAAGATATTCTCTCACTGATGATATTACTGTGACATCCGTTGCAAGAAACCATGATATTTTTTCTGTTCACAAAAGTGAAGCAGATGAAGAAAGAATATGGAATGCTGTTAAATCTGTTGCTGAAAAGGCTGTTTTCTCCTTTGTGTCAATGAGAGAAAAGGAAGGTCAGCGTCTTAAAGAAGATGTTCTTTCAAGATGTGATACCATTATCAGAAACGTTGAGTTTATTGAAAAACGTTCTCCCGAAACTGTATCTGAGTATAATAACAAGCTTCTTGAAAGAATGAAAAATATTCTTTCTGATGCTCAGGTTGACGAACAGAGACTGCTTACCGAGGCTGCAATTTATGCTGATAAGGTTGCTGTTGCTGAAGAAACAGTACGTCTTAGAAGCCATGTTGATCAGATGCACGAGCTTCTCGAAGCTGATGAAGCTGTCGGCAGAAAGATTGATTTTCTTATTCAGGAGTTCAACCGTGAGGCTAATACAATCGGCTCAAAGGCACAGGATGTTGAAATTGCCCGCAAGGTAATTGATATCAAGGCTGAGATTGAAAAAATCAGAGAACAAATACAAAATATTGAATAAGCGGTGAAAAAATATGAAGTTGATTAATATCGGTTTCGGTAATATGATTAACGCCCAAAGACTTGTTGCTATTGTCAGCCCCGACTCCGCTCCGATTAAAAGAATCATTCAGGAGTGCAAGGAACGCGGTACACTTATTGATGCAACACAGGGCAGAAGAACAAGAGCTGTTATTATAATGGACAGTGACCATATCATTCTTACATACCTTCAATGTGAAACCGTTGCCAACAGGCTCGACTCCGATCAGGATGATCTTTGCGAGGAGGACTGTGACGATGAATAAGGGTAATTTATATGTTGTCTCCGCTCCGTCGGGCTGCGGCAAAGACACAATTATTTCAAAGGTTGTCAAGGCAATGGGCGACAAGGCTATGATTTCCGTTTCTATGACAACGAGAAATATCCGTCCCGGAGAAAAGGACGGGGTTGATTACTATTTTGTTTCAAATGAGGAATTCCAGAGAAATATTACGGAAGGTCTGATGCTTGAATACGCTGTTTACGGCTCAAACTTTTACGGAACTCCCGTCACTCCCGTTAAAGAGGCTCTTGAAAAAGGAATTTCAGTTTTTCTTATCATTGAGGTTCAGGGCGGAGAAAACGTCAAAAAAATCTTCCCTGAAGCAATCAAAATTTTCCTCATTCCTCCTTCAATGGAGATTCTTGAAAAAAGATTGCGCAGCCGCGGAACAGACAGTGACGATGCAATACAGACCCGACTCAGAATTGCAATTGATGAGCTTAAAAAAGCTGATGAATATGAATATGTTGTTGAAAATGATAAGCTTGAAGATGCTGTCAACGATGTTCTTTCAATCGTCAGAGCAAACGAGCTTGTTTATAATAAAATGAATAATAAAGTTAGAGAGGTAATAGATAATGCTTAACCACGATTTCAGAACAGTACTTAAGGACAAAACCAGCAGATATTCACTTGTAACAGCTGTTGCAAAGAGAGCAAGAGCAATCAATGAAAATGCTGATCTTAAAGAAAAGTGCGGTGAAACAAAAACCGTTTCCTATGCACTCAATGAATTCCTTGACGGAAGCCTTGAAATTAAAGAGCCCGTTGATATTGAAAACATCTAATTAAATTAAACTAAATTAAAGGAAGTGAAATGATATGAAACAATTTCTTGCTTATGTTGCAGTTGAAAATGTTGCATATCATTTTGACATTCTTTACAGTTATAAGGTGCCTGAAGAGCTTGCAGACAAGGTCAAAGCGGGTTCTCTTGTTTCGGTACCTTTTGGCAGAAGCAAAAGCGTGAAGCGACAGGGAATAGTTTTCTCTGTTGATGAAATGAAGCCGGATACAGACGGCAAAAGGCTCAAGTCAATTATCTCATTGATTGATTATGAAATTGCCGGTGCAGAAGCATTGGATATAGCATTATTTCTTAAGGACAGAACCTTTTGCACGTTTTTTGAGGCTGTCAAGGTGCAGATTCCTTCGGGTTTTAATTTTAAAACAACCGTGAAGTATTTTGCACTTGCATCTGAAAAAGAGATAAATCTTTCAGCTGAGGAAAAGCAGGTTTATGATTTTATGCTGACTGTTGACGGATTTCTTGATAAGTCAGAAATTTACAACACCCTGGGCTTTTCAAAGGATTGTGGTATTCTTGACAAGCTTTTTGCTAAAAAGCTTGTTACAAAGGATTACAATGCTGTCAGAAATATGAAGGCTGCAACCATGAAAATGGTGTGTCTGAGTGAGAATTATCAAGAGGTTTTAAGCTCTTTTGCAAGGGTGACACCGAAGCAGAAAGAGGTTATAAACGTTCTTGAGGATATTTCCAGAGTCTCAGTTAAAGAGCTTTGTTATTTCACAGGTGTTACAACTTCTGTAATCAATAATCTTGCTAAAAAAGGAATTCTTCAGCTTTGTGATGAAGCATTTTTCAGAATACCCGAAACACAGCTTACTGCAAGGAATTCAGATAAGCCAATTCTGCTTACAGACAAACAAAAAAATGCATATAATGCTCTTATTGAAAAATATCACAACGGTGGCGGTGTGTCGCTTCTTTACGGTGTAACAGGCAGTGGAAAAACCTCAGTTTTTCTCTCGCTTATTGACAAGGTTATATCCGATGAGCGTCAGGTTATTGTTATGGTTCCTGAGATTTCACTTACTCCTCAGATGATGGCTCAGTTCAAGGGCCGATACGGTTCCGCTGTTGCAATCTTCCACAGTGCTCTTTCTGCAGGTGAAAGACGTGACGAGTATGTAAGAGTTAAAGAGGGAATTGCAAAGGTCGTCATCGGTACACGTTCGGCGGTTTTTGCTCCATTAAAAAACATCGGACTCATTGTCATTGATGAAGAGCAGGAGCATACTTATAAGTCTGAATCCTCACCGAGATACGATGCAAAGGATGTTGCTAAATTCCGAGCTTATAAGCATAATGCATTGCTTCTTTTATCATCGGCGACTCCCAGTATTGAAAGCTATAATGCCGCCTTGCGCGGTAAATATGACTTGCAGGTTCTGGATGAAAGATACGGTGATGCAGTGCTTCCCGAGGTGTCAGTTGTTGATATGAAAGCTGACAGAGCTTCGGGTAATAAATATAATATAAGCTCTGAGCTTCTTGAGCTTCTTGACAAAAACCTTGAAAATAAGAAGCAATCCATTCTCCTTATAAACCGCAGAGGTTATAATACCTTTGTTGTGTGTGACAGCTGTTCAAATGTTGTTACATGCCCCTCTTGCAGTATTTCGCTGACTTATCATACGGCGAACAACCGACTGATGTGTCATTATTGCGGATATTCTGTACCCTTCACAAAGCATTGTAACGAATGCGGTAAGGATACTGTCAGATATGCCGGATACGGTACTCAGCGCATTGAAGAGGAGCTGTCAAGTCTTATTCCCGAAGCGAGAGTGCTTCGCATGGATACCGACACGACCTCGACAAGAAACAGCTTTGAAAAAGGCCTTGTTGATTTTGGTGAAGGTAAATATGACATAATGCTCGGCACTCAGATGGTTGCAAAGGGTCTAAATTTTGAAAACGTTACTCTGGTCGGTGTTATAAATGCGGATCAACAGCTTAATAATGACGATTTTAAAAGCCAGGAGCGTACCTTTGATCTTTTGACTCAGGTTGTCGGCAGATCGGGACGCGGCAAGGATAAGGGAGTTGCAGTTATACAGACTCTGACACCTGAAAATCACGTTATAAAGCTTGCGCAGACACAGGATTATGACAGCTTTTACCGTAATGAAATTGTTATCCGCAAAACAATGGTCTATCCTCCGTATTGTGACATCTGTTCTGTACTTTTCACAAGCGGAAACGAGGTTAAGGCTCTGAATTGTTCAAGAGATTTTCTCAAAAAGCTCAGAGAACTGTTAACCGAAAAATATAAAGAAGAAAAAATTATTGTTCTCGGGCCAATGCCCCCGAGAGTATCAAAAATAAATAATAAATTCAGATTCAGATTGATTATTAAATGTAAAAACAGTAAAAGATTCAGAAATATGATTTCCGAAATGCTTATAGATTTCGGAAAAAATAAGAATTACAATAATGTTACTGTTTCCGCTGATATCAATCCTGAAAATCTTATATAAAGGATGAGTTATATGGCAATCAGAAATATTGTAACCGTCGGAGATCCCGTTCTCAGAAAAACAAGCAGACCTGTTGTCAAATTTGATGAAAAGCTCTGGGCGCTTCTTGATGATATGAAAGAAACAATGTATAAGGCTGAAGGTGTCGGCCTTGCCGCAGTACAGGTAGGTGTGCTCAGAAGAATTGTTCTTGTTGATGTCGGTGATGGTCTTCTTGAACTTATTAATCCTGAGATTGTAAAAGTTGAAGGTGAACAGACCGGTGTTGAAGGCTGTCTCTCGGTGCCGGGTGAAAGCGCCAACGTAACAAGACCTTCATATGTGAAAATCAGAGCTCAGAACAGAAAGGGCGTCTGGAAATTCCATGAAGGGACTGACCTTAAGGCCAGATGCTTCTGTCATGAAATTGATCATCTTGACGGTATTTTATATATAGATAAGGCAGAAAAAGAAATCAGCAAAGAAGAACTTACAAATCTGATTAATAATAAAGATAAATAATTCGGGAGGAAACAAAAATGCGAATAGCTTTTATGGGAACACCTGATTTTTCTGTTGATTGTCTCAAGGCTCTTGTGGAGTCTGAGCACGAGGTCGTCGGTGTATTTTGTCAACCGGACAAACCTGTCGGAAGAAAGCAGGAGCTTAAATTTCCCGATGTCAAGGTTGAAGCTCTTAAGCATAATCTTACGGTCTATCAGCCGACAAGTCTCAGAAACGGTGAGGGTGTAAAAATCCTTGAAAAAATCAGACCTGATCTTGTTGTGGTTGTTGCTTACGGAAAGCTTCTTCCGGAGGATTTCCTCAATTATCCGAAATATGGATGCATTAACATTCACGCTTCTGTTCTTCCTAAATACAGAGGCGCTTCTCCGATTCATTTTGCTGTTCTCAACGGCGATACCGAAACAGGTGTGACGGCAATGCAGATGGATAAAGGGCTTGACACAGGTGATATTCTCAGAGTTAAGAAATGTGCCATCGGAATTAACGATACGACTGAAAGACTTTATGAAATTCTTGCACCTCTCGGTGCTGAGGTTTTGCTTGAAACAATTGAACTTCTTGAAAAAGGTCAGCTTATACCTCATAAACAGGATGATTCTCTTTCCAGCAATGTCGGTCTTCTTTCAAAAGATATGAGCCCTATTAATTGGGCTAAAACCGCTTTTGAGGTTCACAATCATATAAGAGGCCTTTATTCTTGGCCGGGCGCTTCAACGAAAATCAACGGCAAAACTCTTAAAGTTCATTCCGCAGTCCTTTCTGACTGCAAGGGATCTGATACACCCGGTGAAATTATTTGTGCCAAAGATAAGATTGTTGTTTCCTGCGGTGATAAAAAATGTATTGAATTCAAAGAAATTCAGCTTGAAGGTAAAAAAAGGATGAATGTTTCCTCCTTCCTTAACGGTTATACTATTGAAGAGGGAACTATATTAAATTAAACGGTTGTGATTTATTATGTATTTAGATTATTCTTATTTTATCCTTGTGCTTCCTGCAATTATTCTCTCATTAATTGCTCAGGCTAAGGTGAAAAGCACATATGCAAAATATTCAAAAATTCCTAACTCAAAAAGAATGACCGGCGCTCAGGCTGCTTACAATGTTCTGAGAAATTACGGGATTGATAATGTGAGAATTGAGCAGGTTGCAGGCAAGCTCACAGATCATTATGATCCAAGAACAAACGTTATCAGGCTTTCTCCCGAAGTGTTTTCAGGCACATCCATTGCAAGCATCGGTATTGCATGCCACGAAGCAGGACATGCGGCTCAGCACGCGCAGAATTATGTGCCCATTAAAATTCGAAATTTTATTCTTCCCGTGGCTAATTTCGGCTCATCAGCCGGCGTGCTGATTGCATTACTCGGTTATTTTCTCGGCTTCGGTATTATGATTGATATCGGTATCATTTTATTTGCCTGTGTGGTTGTTTTTCAGCTTGTGACGCTTCCGATTGAGTTTAATGCAAGCTCAAGGGCTCTGAAAATAATTTCAGGTACAGAGATGCTTTCGGATGATGAAAGGAAAGGTGCCAAAAAGGTGCTTACTGCAGCGGCAATGACATATGTTGCTTCTCTTCTTGTTTCAATAATGTCCTTGCTCAGATTAATTTTAAGAACAAACAGAAGAAGATAAAATTATGATCAATACACGTTTACTGACCTTCAACGCACTTATGAGGGTTGAAAAAGATAAGAGCTATTCAAATCTTACATTAGATTCATATTTAAAGAATACAGAGCTAGACGCACGGGATAAATCCTTTGTGTCTGCTTTGTTTTACGGAATAATTGAAAGAAAGCTTACTTTGGATTACAATCTGGGTCTTTATCTTGACAAGCCTCTTAAAAAGCTTAAGCCTGAGGTTCTTGTAATTTTACGACTTGGCGCTTATCAGATTCTTTTTATGGACAAGGTGCCAATGTCAGCGGCAGTAAACGAATCGGTCAAGCTTTCCAAAAAATGCGGATGCTCTTTTGCTTCCGGATTGATAAACGCTCTTTTGAGAAAGGTTGGTCAGAACGGTCTTGTCTTGCCTGACAAGAGCAATATAAGTGAATTTTTAAGCGTGAAATATTCTTGTAATGCTAAGCTTTGTGAAAAGTTTATAAGCCGGTTTGGTTTCGAAGCGGCTGAAGATATTCTTGAAGCATCTGTTGATACTCCTGACATTTATGTGAGAGTAAACACACTTAAACTTAAGTCAGGGGATTTGATTGAAATTTTTCAGAATGAAAATATTTCTGCTGAGCCGTGTGATGTCGAAAATGCGTTGAAAATCAAGCTCAGAGGCAAGGATATTGAAGCTCTTGACTCTTATAAAAACGGTTATTTTCATGTTCAGGATTTAGCATCACAATACTGCGCCAAGGCTCTTGATGCTCAAAGCGGAGATGTTGTTTATGATCTTTGCAGTGCACCCGGCGGCAAGGCTTATACAACAGCTGAAAGAATGAATAACAGCGGAGTTCTCCTTTGCTTTGATTTATATGAAAGCAGAGTTAATCTTATAAAAAGCGGTGCTGAAAGACTCGGCATCGATATTATCAAGTGCACTGTTTCGGATGCAACTGAATTTCATTCAGAATTTGCAAAGGCCGACCGTGTTCTTTGTGATGTGCCTTGCTCAGGCTTTGGCATAATCAGAAGAAAGCCTGAAATTAAATATAAAAGTCCTGATGAATTCTCGGATTTGCCGGAAATACAGTATCAGATTCTTTGTAACGGTGCTCAGTATGTTAAGAAAGACGGCACACTTGTTTATTCAACCTGTACCTTGCTTGCAGATGAAAATGAGAATGTTTGCAGAAGATTTCTTGAAAACCATCCTGAGTTTACTGCTTACAATCCTCTGAGTGAACTTTCTGACGGTGAGTACACAACTTTGCTGCCGCAAAAAGACGGCAGTGACGGATTTTTTATCGCTTGCTTTAAAAGGAATGAAATCAATTGAAAAAAGATATTAAATCAATGACTATTGATGAAATCAGAAATGAAATGGCCGAGCTTAATGAAAAGCCCTTCAAGGCTCAGCAGATATATTCTTGGTTACATAAACAAAATGTTGATACCTTTGATGAAATGACAAATATATCAAAGGATCTGAGAGAAAAGCTCAGAAATAATTATGATATTTACAGTTGCAGTATTGAAAAAAAGCTGTGTTCGGTGTATGATGGTACAGTTAAGTATTTATTCAGACTTCACGACGGAGAGCTTATTGAATCTGTTGTGATGAAATATAAATACGGCTACACAATCTGTGTTTCAAGTCAGGTCGGCTGCAGAATGGGCTGTAATTTCTGCGCCTCGGGAATCGCAGGCTTTATCAGAAATCTTACGCCCTCAGAAATCCTTTCTCAGATTTATACAGCACAGAAGGATTTATCTGTAAGAATCTCTCATATTGTGATGATGGGAGTGGGCGAGCCTCTTGATAATTTTGATAACGTTATAAGATTTCTCTCAATGATTTCGGATGAAAACGGACTTAATATCGGAATGAGAAATATTTCACTTTCAACTTGCGGTGTTGTTACGGGAATTGAAAAGCTGATGGAGAAAAAGCTTCAGCTGACACTTTCTGTTTCTCTTCACGCTCCCAATGATGAAATCAGAAGCAGAACAATGCCTGTCAATAAAAAGTGGAACATTGATACACTTCTTGATGTTTGCAAAAAATATACCAAGGCTACATCGAGACGAATTTCCTTTGAATATGCAATGATTGACGGTGTCAACGATTCAGCAGAGTGTGCAAAGGAGCTCGGTCAGAGACTTAAGGGAATGCTTTGTCATGTCAACCTTATTCCCGTCAACTCAGTCAAAGAAAGAGACTATAAAAGAAGCAATCAGGAAAGAATTAATGTATTTATAAAGGTGCTTGAAAAATACGGCATCAATGCAACGGTACGAAGAACTCTCGGCAGTGATATTAATGCTTCCTGCGGACAGCTTCGAAGAGGAGAAAAATAAGAAAGGAGTATTCTTATGCAGATTGTAGGTAATACAAATATCGGCAAAGTCAGATCGGCAAATGAAGACGCCATTGATTACGGCTTGCTTGCGGGTGAAACTCTGTGGGGAATCGTCTGTGACGGTATGGGCGGCATTCACGGAGGTAAAATTGCAAGCAACACGGCTGTTTCCATCATAAAAGAGAAAATAAGAAAAAGCTATAACAAGGCAATGAACATTACAAATCTTGAAAATGTTTTTCTCTCCACCATAACAACGGCAAATGTTATTATCAATGATATGGGTGAGACAAACGACGACCTTACAGGTATGGGTACAACCATTGTCGGAGCCTTTATTAAAAATAACGAGGTCTGCATCGCTCACGTCGGAGACAGCAGGGCTTATCTTATCAACGACGATGGAATCCGCCGGCTTACAAAGGACCACTCCTTTGTTCAGGATATGTACGAAAAGGGCGAAATCACTTTTGAGGAAATTGAAACACATCCCAAAAAGAATATCATAACTCGTGCCATGGGTGTCAGACACAAGGTTGAAATTGATTTCAATTACCGTGAGCTTAAAGAGGGGGACGCAATTCTTCTTTGCTCCGACGGTCTGAGCGGAATGCTCAATGAAAATGAAATTCTTGAAATATATCGTAACACTGAGTTCAGATTGCTTGCTGACAGATATATTGATGCAGCAAACAGCAAAGGCGGCAGAGATAATATTTCAGTTATTATAATGAAAGGTTGATTCTGAATGGAAAACTATGTCGGAAAACGACTCGACGGCAGATATGAAATTATTGAAATTATCGGCGTAGGCGGTATGGCTGTTGTCTATAAGGCTTTCGATAATATTGAACATAAAATTGTTGCTGTCAAAATTCTTAAAAATGAATTTCTCGAGAATGAGGATTTTAAGCGCAGATTCAAAAACGAAAGCAAGGCCATTGCTCTTCTTTCCCATGAAAACATCGTAAAAATTTACGACGTAAGCAACGGCAATATGCTTCAGTATATTGTTATGGAATATGTTGAAGGTATCACTCTTAAGGAGTATATTGTTCAGCAGGGTAAGGTGTCTCCCCGTGAGGCTATTTATTACATCACTCAGATTCTCAGAGCTCTTCAGCATGCTCATGACAAAGGTATTGTTCACAGAGACATCAAGCCTCAGAACATTATGCTTATTTCTAACGGAACAATCAAGGTTACCGATTTCGGTATTGCACGTTTTAGCAGAGGCGGCACAAGAACAATGACCGAGGGTGCAATCGGCTCTGTGCATTATATCAGTCCCGAGCAGGCCAAGGGAAGCATTATTGACGCCAAAACAGATCTTTATTCTGTGGGCGTTATGCTCTATGAGCTTCTTACAGGTACTCTTCCCTTTGAGTCCGACAATGTTGTTTCTGTTGCTCTTATGCAGCTTCAGAACGATCCTGTAAAGCCTCGTGAAATCAATCCTGAAATTCCCGTAGGTCTTGAACAGATCATCATCAGAGCAATGCAGAAGAATGTCAATGACAGATATCAGTCTGCATCTGAAATCCTCAGAGATATTGAGGAATTCAAAAAGAATCCCAACATCAAGTTCAATTATTCAATGTTTTCAAATACAACATCTTCTCTTCTGACTGATGAAAATGAAGATGAGATTCGACTTGCTCCCGAAGCTGCTCCGTCAGAGCCGGTACGTGAGTCTGTAGCAGAAAAAGAAGATATTGAGCCTGTTGAGGCTGATAGTGACGCTATGGCAAAAAAGAAAACAATTGCTGTTTTATCAGGTGTTCTTGCGGCTCTTGTTATTTTTGCCGTAATTCTGATTTCCTTCTTTGCCCCCGATTCTACAAAGATCAATGTTCCCGATCTTATGGGTAAAAATTTCTATAACGATGTCATGTATAATTCACTTTATGCTGATTTCAATTTTGAGCCCGTTATTGACAAGGAAAGCAAGGAAGAATCCGGAACAATCATCTCTCAGAGTCCTTCAACGGGAAAAATTGAAAAAGGCGGAACAATTGTTGTTTATATCGCCGATTCAAAATCTGAAGTTGAAATTCCCAATGTTGTGGGATATGAATACAGTTCAGCTGAGGCAACTCTCAGAAGCCAAGGCTTTGAGGTAACGGTTATTATGGAGGTTGACGAATCTGTCGAGCTCAATAAGGTTATCCGTACATCTCCCGCCGCAGGAACAAAAGCGGAGAACGGCTCAACCGTTACAATTTATGTTTCTGCAAATGAGGTCGTTGAATATGTACCAGTACCTGACCTTGTAGGTCTGACTGTTTCTCAGGCAATTCAGAAGCTTCGTGATGTAGGACTTTATCTCAACCAGGCAAAAACCGAATACAGAGGCAGTCTTGAACCTGCCGGTAAAATCATCGGTCATGAATTCATCGGTGAAGAGGTACCTGTTGGCTCAAGTGTTGCAGTTTATGTAAGTACAGGTGTTGTGCCTGAGGATGTTCCTGTTCCCGATATTATCGGTCTTACACTTGAGCAGGCTGCAGCTCTTCTTAAAGAGGTTGAGCTTGAAATCGACAGCTCAAAGATTGAGTATGTTGACAGTGATGAGCCTCAGGGTACAATTATCAGCTATGAGTTTGCAGGTGAAGAAATTCCTGTCGGCACTGCCATCGGTGTTGTTGTTAGTAACGGACCGACAACCACAGAGCCTTCAACAGAATTAACAACAGATCACGAGCATAACTTCAAGGTAATCAAAGAGAAGGAAGCTACCTGCCTTGAAGACGGATACAAAAAGTATGAGTGTACAGAATGCGGTGAAACTAAAAAAGACACAATAAAGGCTCTCGGTCATACCAAGGCCTCTGCAGTTGCCGAAAACAAAATTCCCGCAACCTGTACGGAAAAGGGCTCTTATGACAGAGTTGTGTACTGTTCAGTATGCAACATCGAAATGAAACGTGAAAAGGTTGAAATTGAAGCAACAGGCCACAACATTGTGCAGGATGCCGCCAAGGCTCCGACCTGTACGGAAGACGGTCTTACAGCAGGATCTCATTGCTCCGTATGCGGTGTTGTAACAGTTGCTCAGACTCCTGTTGCGGCAACAGGTCACAGCATTGTTGATGATGCTGCCAAGAAGCCTACCTGCACCGAGCCCGGCTATACAGCTGGCTCACACTGTTCACTGTGCGGTTATGTTTCGCAGCCTCAGGATACAATTTCTGCAACCGGCCACAATGATGCAAACGGTGACGGCAAGTGTGATGCTTGTTCAGAAGTAACTACTCCGCCTGAACAGCAGGGCGATCCTTCATCAGATGATGAGGAAAGTGAAGAGTAATATGACAGCTCAAGGCTTAATTATCAAAGGTATCGGCGGTTTCTATTATGTAGAAACCGCTGACGGAATTTTTGAATGTAAAGCAAAGGGTAAATTCAGAAAAGAAAAAATTACTCCTATTGCAGGTGACAAGGTTGTAATCAGCATCAATGAAGATGCCGAAAACACAATTGATGAAATTCTTGAAAGAAAAAACCGACTTGTCAGACCTCCTGTTGCAAACATTGATAAGCTTCTTATTGTTGTTTCAGCGGCAAAGCCTCAGCCTAACCTTCTTATCATTGATAAAATGACAGTGCTTGCCGAGAAAAATTCCATCGAGCCTGTAATTGTTATAACAAAAACCGATCTTGACAATGCCGACGATTTATTTAATATTTATAAGTCGACGGGTTATCAGGTTTACAGATTTTCTAGCATAGACGATGACTCACAGCTTGAAAGCATCAGGAATGAGCTTAACGGCTGCCTTACGGCCTTAACGGGTAATTCGGGTGTGGGTAAATCTACTCTTATCAATGCTCTCATTGGTGAATCGAAGCTTTCAACAGGCGAAATCAGTGATAAGCTCGGAAGAGGCAGACACACAACCAGACAAGCTGAAATCATTCATATCGGTGACGGTATGGTGATTGACACAGCGGGCTTCTCAAGCATTGATTTTACAAATGATAATCTAATTTTTTCTGATGAGCTTGAGCTTTATTTCAAGGAGTTTGAGGATTATATCGGTGAATGTAAGTTCACAGGCTGTGCTCATATCGGTGAAAAAGGCTGTGCAATTCATGAGAAAGCTTCCGAAGGGGTTATCAGTGCTGAGCGCCTTAAAAGCTATATGACGCTGTATAACGAGCAAAAAAGCATAAAAAAATGGAACGTGTGATTTTTCACCAATCATTATTTTCTTCGTATAATAGTATTGAGCTTTGTGCTTAATTTTTTTCGGAAGGGATGATGATGTTGCGGTTGAGAAGCACACAAAAAGGGTTTATCTTTGCTTCATTTGGTATCGGGATTTTGCTTTCTTTCACAATCCCTGACAAAGTAATGCTCGTCATCCTTGCAGTACTGCTTGTTGTTCTCGGGATAATTGCTTCCTGCAGATAACAGGTGATTTTGTTGGGAGGTATGAGCGTGAAAATTGTTATTGTGAAAAGTCCTAAAATGCTCAAAGGCTTTCTCAGAGTAATTTTCAATATCAAAGAGGATACAGATTAAAATAATATAATGCAGGTGAATTTATCATCTGCATTAATTTTAGGTGAATTTTTATGGAAAAGCATATTGAAGTTGAAAGAAGCATTATAAAAAAATACCGCAAAGAAATCTGGAAAAGATTCATTGCGGGTATAAATGAATATGAAATGATTAAACCCGGAGATAAAATTGCTGTGTGTATTTCGGGCGGCAAGGATTCGATGCTTCTTGCTAAGTGTGTTCAGCATCTTCAGAAGCACAGTGATTTTCCTTTTGAAGCTGAATATATTGTGATGGACCCGGGTTATTCGCCCGAAAATCTCAAACAAATCAAATTCAATGCTCAGCTCCTTAATATTCCTGTTCATGTTTTTGAAGCAAACATATTCGACTATGTTACTAAAATTGAATCGTCTCCCTGTTATCTTTGCGCCAGAATGAGAAGGGGACATCTTTATAAATTTGCAAAGCAATTAGGATGCAATAAAATTGCTTTAGGTCACCATTTTGATGATGTTATTGAAACAATTCTTCTCAGTATGATTTATGGTGCAGAGATTAAAACAATGATGCCTAAGCTTCACAGCACTAATTTTGAGGGTATGGAGCTCATAAGACCTCTTTATATGGTCAGAGAAGCAGACATAAAGGCTTGGGTAAGATATAATCAGCTTACATTTCTTAACTGCGCCTGCAGCTTCACTGCTAAGAACGAAGATCAGTCAACTCAGGAGCTTACCTCAAAGCGTAAAGAAATGAAGGAGCTGATTTCTCAATTCAGAAAAATCAACTCCAACATTGAAATGAATATTTTCAGAAGCGTTCATAACATTAATCTTGAAACCGTAATCGGTTATCACAAGGGAGATGAAAAGTATAACTTCCTTGATGATTACGATGAGAGATAACGTTGACTCAGCTGTTAATATAATTCTTGATATCCTCGATAATAGCTTTTACTTTATTTATCTTGTTTCTTGTCAACCTTTCAAAACCGGGATTATTATGAAAAATCCTGTTTGAAAGGTTTTCTTTTTCTCCTTGCTTTATATCATTCTTATTTTTTCTTTTCAGCGCCTTTTCGAAATCGTCAAAAAGACAGTCGATCTGATACATTATATCAGAAGCCTTATCTTTGTATTTGTGAATAAATTCATATTTGGTTTCAATTTCAGATTTAAGGAGATAAATTTCACCTGAAAGGAAATCATAAGTAAGCTGAAGTTTTCTGTGCAGCTTTATGATATTTCTTGCTTTTAAAACCGCATTGATAAGGTCAATTGCGAAAATGAATAAGATAACAGCAAGAATATAGTAAATATAGTCAGCATTGATTTTTGAGTAAAGCTTGTCGACAGCGGGGTGAATTGTGTTAACGAAAACAACTGAAATTATACCCCAATAAAGAGAATGCTTGAGGCAGATTCTGCCTTTGATGTTAAACAATTCATAAGTGTAATCCCACCAGCGCGCATTGAACAGCTTTTCCATAAGATAGCTTGTTACATATTCAACGATATCACAAAGAACAATACCTACAAGAAAAACGGCAAGCTGGTTTTCTCTCAGGGGGTTATATATAAACAGCACCAGAATGAGCGCCGCTGTTCCGTAAATAGGGCATAAGGGTCCGGTGAGAAAGCCTCTGTTAACAAATCTTTTTTCACCGATTGAGCAGTATGTCGTTTCAAGGCACCAGCCTGCAGCACTGTAAAAGAAGAAAAGAATAATATATTTGACTAAATTTTCCACAATTAAAACCTCTCCAGATCATCAAGAAATTTTTTCTTATAAGAGGGGAGAACTGAGTATAAAACCTCTCTTGTTGCACAGTATTTATCAGCAAATACGATTACATAGCTCTCAAAGCTCTTAGGCGGACTGACAGTGAGCGGCCACATATGTGTGCGGATAATGCTTTCTTCCTTATCTGTTAAATCATGGCACAGCTCTTTTGCATTCATTGCTGCATAAATCGGATGCTTATATCCGTGGGGCCTGTGCCACTTTCCTGTGTCGCCCTCACGCCAGTCATAATAAACAAGGTCATGCATAATTGCAGCTCTTGTTGCTGCATAATGATTTTTTGAAAGTTTTTTGCAGATATAATTTGAAATCAAAGCAACGCTCATAACATGCTGAAAACGGTCGATTTCCAGATGCTGCTCGTATTCCTTAAGGGACTGAACCTCTTGTGAGTCAATCAGATCACCGAAAATTTCAAAAAATTCAGCTGAATTTTCAGGTGAAAGCTTATAAGATTTTAAATACCAGTTATATAATTTGCTCATAATCAGCTCCGTGTTGTTTGAATTTTATTTTTGTTTGTTGACATAATAATCTATATATTTTGCAACTGAGTTATCATTGTTTGAACCAATTGTTTCTGTTGCAATAATTTTCAGCTCTTCACGTGCATTTGAAACTGCATAGCATTCATCGGAAGCCTGGAATAAAGGTATGTCATTCAAATTGTCACCAAAAGAAATAATTCTGTCTGCTGAAATATATTTTTTTACAAATTCAGCCGAGAGGGCTTTTGAGGCGTTTTCAGAGTAAATTTCAAGAAAATAGCAATCAGTATAATTATCGCTGTAAAATGAAACTGTAAGACCTTTAATCTTCTTGGCTTCACTGTAAATGTCAACAAGATTTTCGTATTTATCAAGAGTAACAATGTAAATAAGCTTTTTGCTTTTATCGATAACCGGTCGGGGAGTGTAAAAGAAAATTTTGCTGTCAGTCTTTGTTCTCTTGTTTATATAAGCCTGCTGATGAGGATTGTTCAAATCGGAATAAGCAATTTCAATTATATTTCCTTCGCTATAATAAAACATAGGATATCTGCCGTGTTTAATATATAAATCAAGGACAGCCTCAGCAGATGTATTATCGATTTCGTGACAAATTATAGGCTCATTCTTTACGGGATCGTATACCATAACACCGTTCATAAGAACAATCGGAAGCTTCAGACTGACTTTTTCAAACATTTCAAGTACAGTTGCAAAGGTTCTTGCTGTTGCAACTGAGAAATTCACGCCGTTTTCAATTAATTTGTTGAGAATAATGGCTGATTCATTTGTGAGCCTGCCGCTGTCGTTGAGCAGAGTTCCGTCAAGATCCGTGAAAAATAAATCCTTCATTTATGTCACTCCTTTTATCTTATTATAACATATACCGAAGCTTATAACAACTGATATTTAATTCTAAAATTTAATAAAATCTATTGAATTATTCATTTAAACCTAGTATAATAACTCCATATTATCTTTTTGCGGAGATGGATTTTTCCGCGCAGTAAAAGGGGAAACTGTTATGTTAGGTAAAATAGTCAAGGTACGAATTACAGCCCCTATGCATTCCTTCAACAATCGTTTCGGCTTCAAGTATGAACTGAATTACGGTATCATTGAAGGCTATAAAACCCGTAAAAATACAGTACAATGTGCTTATGTAATGGGCATTAATCATCCTGTAAGAAATTTTGACGGCAGAGTAATTGCTGTTGTCAAGCGCAACTACTCCAAGGGTATTGTATGGGTTGTGGCTCCTAAGAGCACAAGATTTATAGTCAATGATATCAGAAAAGCCATTGATTTTGCCGAAGGACGCATAGGCTACAACATTGATTGCTTCTATGAAACCTCATGCGGAGCGGTTATTTTCAGAGATGACGAGGATGAAAAGAAATTCCTTCTCATCAGAAACAAGAGAAGTGCACACTGGGGCTTTCCTAAGGGTCACGTTGAGCCTGGTGAGACTCCCGAGGAAACAGCAATCAGAGAGGTTAAAGAAGAAACCGGTCTGAATGTTGTAATATTGCCCGGCTTTGAGAAAAAATCTGAATATACAATTCAGGGAAAAATTGAAAAATCTGTTTCGATATTCCTTGCCAAAACTGATGAAATCAGCTTCAAGGCACAGGAAGAGGAAATCGAAGAGTGTGATTGGTTTACATATGATCTGGCTCTGAAAACCCTCAATTACGAAAACGATAAGTATATTCTTAATGAAGCAAAGCGTTATATTGCGGAAAATAATATTTAAAAAGAGGTAAATGCTATGGCTGAAACTCTTGCTGAGAGCATTGTCAATGCTTTAGGTGATAAGTTCTCAACTGAAATAATTGCTTTTATAGTTTCATTGCTTCCTGTACTCGAGCTAAGAGGCGGACTGATTGCAGCAAAGCTTATGGACATCGAATTTATAAGGGCATTTATAATTTGTTATCTGGGTAATATATTGCCGATACCTTTTATATTACTTTTCATCCGTAAGATTTTCAATTTGCTGAAGAAATTTGAAAAAATCAGAGTCATAATCGAAAAGCTTGAGGTTAAATCTCTGAGAAAAGCAACTAATGTCGAAAAGTACAGATTATGGGGCTTGTTTATTTTTGTTGCAATTCCTTTACCCGGAACAGGAGCCTGGACAGGCGCTCTGATTGCCGATCTTCTTGATATCAGAATCAAGCATTCCCTGCCCGTTATAATGCTCGGGGTATTTGTTGCAGGTGTAATAATCTCAATTTTATCTTACGGTGTTCTCGGATTTATCGGTGTTTAAAAAATCAAAAAAGCGACTTATACAGTCGCATTTTCTTTTTATATAAAATTTTCCTTGCTGAATAAATCTTTGTTTGCGTCAATTAGTTTTTCGATCAATGCTTTTTTATCATCTGATATTTCGGTAAGCGGCAGTCTCAGTTTACCGCTGTCAATATTCAGCTTATTCATAAAATATTTGACCGGTATCGGATTAACATCGCTGAAAAGCGCTTCGTTTATTTCGCATACTTTCTTTTGCATTTCATCCGCCTTTGAAAAGCTTCCTTTGAGAGCTTTATACGCCATTTCGTGAGTGAAGGACGGCAGTATATTTGCAAGAACTGAAACAACACCTTTACATCCTGCTGCAATTGAAGGGACAATCATATCATCGTTCCCGATATAAAAATCAAGTGCACCCTCTGTCAGTTTGATTGATTTAACAATTTTTGCAATATTACTGTCAGCTTCTTTGACACCAACGATTTTAGGGTGCTCGGAAAGCTTCTTATAGGTTTCGGGAAGTATGTTCATTCCCGTTCTTGAAGGAACATTATAAACAATTATCGGAATATCAGTTTTGTCGGCGATTGCAAAATAATGCTCGATTAGCCCGTTTTGAGAGGTTTTATTGTAATACGGCGTTACAATCAACAAGGCATCCGCACCCGCTGATTCGGCTTTTATTGATAAATCCTGAGCAAAAAAAGTGCTATTACTGCCGGTACCGCAAATTATTGGAATTCTTCCACCTGCTTTTTTTACTGAGAAGTTAAAAAGTCCGATTTTTTCTTCAAAAGTCAGTGTGGCACTTTCACCTGTGGTACCGCAAACAATAATAGCATCACTTTTGTTATTAATATGAAATTCTATAAGCTTTTCAAGTCTGTTGAAATCAATTTTACCATCCTTATCAAAGGGAGTTACAAGAGCAACTCCGCTGCCAATAAAGACAGGATTCACAGAAAGCCTCCTTAGTCCATATATCCCTCAGCACAGAGAAGCTCGGCAAGAAGAACCGCACCGCCTGCTGCACCTCTGAGGGTGTTGTGAGAAAGACAAACAAATTTATAATCATACTGACTGTCTTCGCGAAGTCTGCCGATTGAAACAGCCATACCGTTTTCGAGGTTACGGTTAAGCTTTGTCTGTGGCATATTATCCTCAGTAAAGTAATGAAGGAACTGCTTGGGAGCAGAGGGGAGTTCAAGCTCCTGAGCTCTGCCTGCATAATTGCTCCAGATGTTGATGATTTCTTCCTTTGAGGGCTTTTTGCCGTCTTCGAATCGCATAAATACAGCACCCATGTGACCGTCTGAAACGGGAACTCTGATACACTGAGCTGTGAAAGCGGGTGATGTTGCATTTTTAATTACGCCGTCTTCAACCTTGCCCCAGATTTTAAGAGGTTCGTTTTCGCTCTTTTCTTCTTCACCACCGATGTAGGGGATAACGTTGTCAACCATTTCGGGCCAGCTTTCAAAGGTTTTACCTGCACCTGAAATTGCCTGATATGTGCAAACAAGAACCTCCTTAACGCCGAAAGCCTTGTCAAGAGGATAGATTGCAGGAACATAGCTCTGAAGTGAGCAGTATGATTTAACAGCAACAAAGCCTCTTTTTGTGCCAAGACGCTTTCTCTGATCTTCAATTACCTTGATGTGATCAGCGTTGATTTCAGGAACAACCATAGGAACATCAGCTGTGCCTCTGTGAGCGCTGTTGTTTGAAACAACAGGACATTCGCATTTTGCATATGCTTCTTCAAGTGCCTTGATTTCGTCCTTCTTCATATCAACAGCACAGAATACGAAATCAACTGCCTTTGCAATTTCTTCCATATCATTTGTGGCATCCATAATAATCATATCAGCCATTTTTTCGGGCATTGCAGCTGCAATTCTCCATCTCTCACCAACAGCCTCTTTGTATGTTTTGCCTGCAGAGCGTCCGCTTGCGGCAAGAACAACAACATCAAACCAGGGGTGATTATTGAGGATTGTTGCAAAACGCTGTCCCACCATACCTGTGGCACCGATAATGCCTACCTTATACTTTTTCATTCTAACACCTCATTAAACTTATTATGCTTAATTATTTTGCATAAAACTGTTGATATATTCAGCATTATGCACTATAATGAACATATTACTTTATATAATATCACTTAATAATGTAAGTGTCAATTAAAATTTTATCATTAATTTAAGTTATTTATTTTTGGAGAAGGACAAAAGATGAACACATCAGATTTTTATTACGATTTACCCAAAGAGTTGATTGCTCAACATCCCGTTGAGCCGCGTGACAGCTCAAGACTTATGCTTGTCGACCGTGAAAACGGTGAAATTGAGCATAAGCATTTTTATGACATTCTTGGCGAGCTCAATGAAGGTGATTGTCTGATAGTCAACAACACAAGAGTTTTACCTGCAAGAATTTTTGGCACAAAGAAAGATACCGGCGCAAGAGTTGAATTTCTTTTGCTCACAAATAAAGGAAACGATGTATGGGAATGCATTGCAGGTCCCGGCAAAAAAGCCCGTGTGGGTTCACAGTTCACTTTTGCAGATGATCTTATGAGCGCTGAGGTTGTTGAGGTGCTTGACAACGGAAACAGACTTGTAAAATTTACTTATAATTCAAGCAATTTCTTTGAAGCACTCGACAAAATCGGACAGATGCCTCTTCCACCTTATATTACCGAGCGCCTTGAAGACGTAGAAAGATATCAGACCGTATATTCAAAGGAGCTTGGTTCGGCAGCAGCACCGACTGCAGGGCTTCATTTTACAACTGAGCTGATGGAAAAAATCAGAGGCAAGGGCGTTAAAATCGGTTATGTTACTTTACATGTAGGTCTTGGCACCTTCAGACCTGTCAAAGCTGAGGATATCTCAGAGCATATTATGCATTCTGAGCATTATTGGTTACCGAAGGAGACGGCTGAGCTTATCAATGAAACAAAAAGCAACGGCAAACGAGTCATTGCTGTGGGTACAACAAGCTGCAGAACTCTCGAATCCGTTGCAACCTTCAAAAACGGTGTTATTGAAGAAAGTGAAGGCTGGACTGATATTTTTATTTATCCCGGTTATAAATTCAAGTGTATTGATGCTCTTATAACTAATTTCCATTTACCCGAGAGCACTCTGATTATGCTTGTCAGTGCCTTCTGCGGATATGAAAACACAATGAATTTTTATAACAAAGCAGTCGAAGAAAGATACAGATTCTTTTCGTTCGGTGATGCAGTATTTCTGAGGTGAATATGTTTAAGGTTATTAAAAAATGCGGCAACGCAAGAAGAAGTGAATTTACAACTGTTCACGGAACAGTTCAGACTCCGGCTTTTATGAATGTTGCAACCTGTGGTGCAATCAAAGGCGGACTTTCTGCCTTGGACCTTGAGGAAATCAACTGTCAGGTTATGCTTTCAAACACTTATCATTTGCACGTTCGTCCCGGTGATAAGCTTATCAGCGAAATGGGCGGTCTTCATAAATTTACCAACTGGAAGCGTCCTATTCTTACCGATAGCGGCGGATTTCAGGTGTTTTCACTTGCAGGACTGAGAAAAATCACCGAGGAAGGTGTTACCTTCGCCTCACACATTGACGGCAGAAGAATTTTTATGGGTCCCGAGGAAAGTATGCAGATACAGTCAAACCTTGGCTCGACAATCGCTATGGCCTTTGATGAATGTGTTGAAAATCCTGCAACCTATGACTATGCAAAAAAATCCTGTGAAAGAACTGTAAGATGGCTTAAAAGATGTAAAATCGAAATGGACAGACTTAACTCTCTGCCCGGTACCATCAACAAAAATCAACTCTTATTCGGTATCAATCAGGGATGTACCTATGATGACCTCCGCGTCGAAAATATGAAAGAGATTGCTGAGCTTGATCTTGACGGTTATGCAATCGGCGGTCTTGCCGTGGGTGAACCGAAAGAGGATATGTACCGTATCATTTCTGCGGTTGAACCCTTTATGCCTGTTGATAAGCCGCGTTATCTTATGGGTGTCGGTACTCCCGGTAATATCATTGAGGGTGTAAGCCGCGGTGTTGATTTGTTTGACTGCGTTATGCCCAGCAGAAACGCCCGTCACGGACATCTCAATACCTGGAACGGTATTATCAACATCAACAATGCAAAATATGAAAAGGATCCGTCTCCTATTGATACGGAATGTAACTGTCCCACCTGCAGAAACTTTTCCCGCTCTTATATCAGACATCTTTTCAAAGCTAAGGAAATTCTTGCAATGAGACTTTGCGTTATTCATAATCTTTATTTTTACAACAATCTCATGACTGAAATCCGTAAAAATATTGAGAATGAGACCTTTGATGAATTCAAATGCAAGTATGTTGATCTGCTTGATACAAGAATTTAAAATTAAAATATAAATTTAATCAAAACTCTTGATATTTATATGTAAGATTTGGTATAATGTTCAAGAATTTTATTTACGGAGGTAAAAACAATGTTTAATTTTTTAACAGCAACAGCAACTGAAGGTTCTTCTTATTCAATGATCATTATGCTTGTGGCTATGTTTGCCCTTATGTATTTCACAATGATCCGTCCTCAGAAAAAGAGACAAAAGGAAGAACAGGCAATGCGTGATGCAGTTGAGGTTGGTGACGAAATCACAACAATCGGCGGTATCTGCGGTAAGGTTGTAACAACCAAGGAAGACAGCCTCATCATTGAAACAGGCGCTGACAGAAACAGACTGGTTATCAAGCGTTGGGCTGTTCAGATGAACAACACAGCAAATGAAAGACTTCAGGCTGAAAGAGCTGCTGCTAAGGAAGCTGCTGAAAAAGCAAAGGCTGAAAAGAAAACCAAGAAGGCCGATAAGGAATAATTAAGAACACCCTTTCATATCCATTACTAAAAGGAATGAAAGGGTGTTTTTTTATGAAAAAATCAAAAAAATCTTTAAAATACAGCATTGCTTCTAAATACATAAATACACTGGTGACAATTATACTGATATATGTTTTGATCGGATTTATAACTGTTTCGGCTTGTGTTTATTATGATTTGGCTGCCGAAAACACCTTTGCTGCTGCAATTATTTGCGGCGGAACTTCTGCCTTTTTCAGCGGAATTATAACAGGCGTCAAATTTCGTAAAAACGGTATGATAAAAGCGGTTGTAATCACACTGCCGGTTAATCTTATCATATTATTGACCTCTCTGATTTTTAACGGATTCAAAGCAGATTTGAATATGCTTATAAGCATTCTTGTTCTTGAAGCTTCAGCGGCAATGGGCGGCATATTGTCCGTTAACAGAAAAATCAGAAAATAAAGAGGGGAGTACTTTGAAAATTAATGTTAGTATCAGCCGAAGGGGTCTTAAATCATTTCTCGGAGAGATAAATGAGAATAAAACTATTGCAATCAGCTTTCTGACAGTTTTCATAAGTTTGATTTCAGGTGTGATTTATTTTTTGTTCACTGAAGAAAATGAAAAGAAAATCCTTGAAAATCATTTTTTACAATATATTGATTCGTTGGTTAATTCTGATAAGCTTGATATTCTCTTAAGCCTGCTTAAACACAATTTATGCTTTATTTTCATTATATTTATTCTCGGAACAAGTCTTATCGGATATGTTTTGATTATAGTTGTAAGTTATTTGAAATGTCTTGGAATAACATTTTTAAATTGTTTAGTTTTATCCTTATACGGGCTTAAAGGGTTTGAATATATCTGTATGTTGCAGCTGCCCGGAAAGCTTATATTTTTATTTTCTTTGCTTCTGATTATGCGTATCGGTATTGATTCGTCACTGAAAATAAAAAAAACCGTTTTCACGTCTGATAAAAACAGTCTTTTTATGGGTAATTATTTGATTCAGAATCTTACTGTATCAACGTTCTTTATTTTGTCAATTCTCGTTGATTTCATTTGTATCAGCCTGTTCCTGCCGATCTTTGATTTCGGGTGACGGCGCCTTTACAGAGCTGAGAGGGTTTTTGTTAAGAGCATCTCTTAATTGCTTGTTCTCAAGATGAGTATATATTTCCGTTGTATTCAGATTTTCGTGTCCGAGAACTTCTTTGAGTACAAGCGTGTCAACATCTCCATGCTGATACATAAGAGTTGCAGCGGTATGTCTGAGCTTATGTACAGAATAATTCTGTCCGTCAAGTCCGATATCTGCGAGGTATTTATATACCATCAACTGAACGGCCTGCCGTCCGATTCTTTTATTGAGTCTGCTGAGGAACAGTGCGTTTTTGCTTTCGAATTCAACCTTATCCTTCGGTCTGACATACAAATAAGCTTTAAGCGCATCAATACAGGCGTCATTGAGATATATCATTCTTTCTTTGTTACCTTTACCGATGACTCTGACGGTTCTTGTGTTGAAATTAATATCGGTAATGTTGAGAGAAACCAGCTCAGCAAGACGCAAACCGCAATTAAGAAACAGTGTTAAAATGCAGTAATCACGTTCCTTATCTTTTCCCTTAACTGCATTTAAAAGAGCAATGCTTTCCTCAAGTGATAAATATTTAGGCAGCCTGTTCTTTTTATATGCAACCTGAAGCTGAGATACAGGATTATGATCAATATACTGCATTTTTTCTGATATATACTTGAAGAAACCTCTTATTGAAGAAGCTTTACGCGCTCTGGAGGAAACACCGTTCTTTCTTTCGTCACTGCAGTAAATCAGAAAAGAATGAGCATCTTTAAGTGTTATTGTTTCAATGAAGGGTATACCGATATAACTAAGATCATAATCTTCGGGAAGTTCAGAAGGGGAGTTGAGTTTCTGTTGCTTTGCAACAAGATATCTGAAAAACATTCTTAAATCAGATGTATATTCGTTTACTGTCAGCGGTGATTTTGCATGAACAACAATCAATTCACTTATATATTCATTAACCAGATCAGGTAATAAATCTCTGTTGATATACTCCGACATAATTTAACTCCTTTAACATTTATATTTCACTTCAACTATACAAAATAATTATCTTCGTGTCAAGTGATAAATTTAATTATTTTGTATAGTTGATTGTATTTTATGAATTCAGAGCTGTTTTTTGGCTTTCAGACAATTCAGATGCATAAGCTATAATGAACTGCAATTTAGTTAATACACCTAAAGTAAATATATTCAGGCTTGCAGGAAGCCATAACGGGAAAATATTTGCATTGAATAATCGGAACTATATAAAATATATAATTTTATAATACTTAAATCTGAAAACAATTTTATATAGATTTTCTGCTGACTTATACAAATTTAGTTTTAAACTGAACTTTTCGTTGATTTCGGGTAGAATTCTAAAAAATCCCATTTGATAGAAATTTTTAAAACGATGCGGAGTTAATCAGAAAAAATTCCATTAAACAGCATTTTTTAGAAAATCTGTATTTTGCGCCGGAATTTGCAATTTATTATCAACAGAACGGTTAAAATACAAAAGGTATAGTTAAAAAAGGAATCTTATGAAAATTAAAGATTGAATTTAAAATTTTAGATTTAAATTCTTATTGATTCAAGCTAACAATTAAATTAAACATTGAATTAAGAAAAGCAATATGTTATAATGTTACAAATAGTTTTGTGATAACATTTTATATAAACAATCGGATAATCTTTAACAAGCATTTGATCCGAAGCGCATATCATGCAAAAAACAGATATCTGTAAATAAACAGAAAAAATACTGTAGCTTCAGCGATATGCATCCCCTCAACTATACAAAATATTCATTTTGTATAGTTGTTTTTTATGCAGCGTGAACAAGAAAATCACTGAAAATAATTCATCAGCTCAATCACCTTCCGAGAAAATTCACGAAAATCATCCAAGCGCTGCACAGCTGCAATATACTTAAGTACATAATGAATATCATTTTTATGTGTTCGAAGCAAATAAAAGCTTGATTCACAATCATCTAATAAACGTGACTCTTCAAAAAAGATAAACTCATTAAGAAGAATACATAAACGGTCAAGATTATTCATATCAAACTTTTTTAGATTCCAGAGGAAGTATCTCATCAATATAAGTAAGATACTCTGTGCCTTGAGTTGCATCCCAATGACGAGATTTAAGAAACTCTCTCATAACATATGTAGAACTGTCACAAAGAGACCTGAACCAATCTTGTCTATTGTTCATACAATAAACTAAAAACTCAGAATAACTGAAAACATCATTTTCACGACAGAATGAAATCATCTCACCAATAGCATGATACTTATCAATCGCAAGACCGATAGTATTAATATAATCAGCGCCGGAAAGACAAAGAACATCATTAACATCATATTGAGCTTTATCATAACTATCTAAATGACAAAAATATCTAGCAGATGAACGAACTGAATTAACGTGCTTTAATCCAACTCCCCCAACCAAATCAAAAATAGCTTTAGCTTGTTCATCAGATTTCTTACCCTCAAACATCATCATAACATGATAATGAGGTTTTTTAGGAGTTTTTTCCATATTATCCTCTAAATCTTTATCATGAAGAGGACTAATGAACATCGGAACACATTCATCTGAAAGAATATGAATCCAATTTTCAGGAGTTTGACTATCTTCACCAGGAGGATAAACAATAGTCATAAAATTTCTTGTTCTAACATCAGTTTTAGCCATTTTGAAAGCTCCTTTCTTGACCATTGACCAATGACCACACTGGCGGTTGTCGTAGTGACCGCCAGCGCCACCGACTCCCCTGCTGCTTTTTCTTGGGGTTCTGGTGGCCTTCTTCTTAATAGACCGCTCGAGGTTATAACCTGAGTGAATTAAACTGCAGCGTTGCCCGAAACTACAGATTCAATACAGCTACAATACAGCTGCAATGCAATATCGGACAACTGAATTAGGAATTAAGGAAAGGTTGCGGGGTCATGAGCTGAAGAGCTGCTTTATCCCCGCAGCTTAAATTTTTGTGTGTTCTGCTATAACGTCCGGCTCTGGAAGAACACTTTTCCATTCTGTTGATGTGAATAGCGGTCTGGATGAAAGAGCTCCTTCGTCAAAGCTGTCAAAATATTTATAATATAAACATCTGAGAACACATTTACGGTTAGATGTAAACAGAGCTTCAAGGAAGGTACAGAATCGGTATCCCATAACTAAATCAGATGAATGTTCATTGATAGATATATTACGGTAGATACGCTGAGCAGATGTGAAAGCAGATAAAAGAGGAATAACAGAACGGGACATATACCATAATTCTTGGGTAAGACGACGTACCTTCAAATCAACCATATCATAAAACTGTGTAGCATAAATAATATCATTACATAAATGACGATGAAGGATAAAAAAATCTCGTGTTTCATTCTTGAAAGATTTGAAATCACGATTATCTGCATCAAGGGTAATCTCATCAATGATAATTAAACTATTTACAATCTTATAAATAGCCAAATCATCAAAAGAAATCATTTCAGCACCTTCAACATAAAAGTTAGTATATACATGTTCATACTTACTCTTACCATTACGAATTCGTTTAAGTTCCTTAACAGCAAACTTAGTTAAAAGCGAAGTTTTACCGCAACCAGGAACACCAAAATAACAAGTTAGCATATATCATATCCCCTTATGTAAAACAATTTTACGTACACATAGCATAAGACCGAAAAAGGCAAAGGAACCAAAGCAATAAAGAACAGATTGAAACTGTACAAGATAATTCATAATATTAATTAAAAACATAATTACTCCTTTTCTTTAAGCTCCCTGCAGGAGAGCAGGGAGCTTAAAAATGAGAAAAGTTATCTGCCAATCAGACGACCAGCAAGACCGATAGCTGCACCGACAATGAAAATACCGACAGGAAGAAGCATAATCTCATTACCTTCTGCAGTCATAGTAGTTACAATGTCACCCATCCAGCCGGTGAATTCAGTGAAAAGTGTACCAAGACTTGTCATGCTTGAATTTACTGCTGTAGAAACGTCAGTAACGTCCATACAGTTACTCCTTTCTTATAAATTGTTTATGTAAAAGTAATTACTTTTTAAACCAAGTCAAAACAGCTGATATCAAATAATGATAGAAATCGTACACTACCATAAAAATAATACCAAGCATAATAGCAGCAACCGTGCCGCCATATTCAAAATTTATATTGTATAAAACAAAATCAACCAAGTTGAACATTATTTATCACCTCTAAGCTTTACAACTGTGATTACAAAAAGAAAACCAACAACAAAAAGCAAAAACTTGAAACAGTCATCATAATGCTTATACTGACTAAATAAAGCACTCTGGAAGCCATAATTTTCAAGATTAGATGTGCAGACATGATCTGGATCCAGAGAGAATGTAGTTTCTGTTGAATAAACATATTCATATGAATTGTTAGTACCGGAGGGTCTGTAATAATGTACCGTCTGAACATCAGAACCGGTAACCTTACCGTTCTGAACGGTCAAATCACCCCAAACGATATAATAACTGTTCTGAACATCACAAAAAATTACATAATCTGACTCAAGAAAACCTTTGTAAGAAAAGGCATAGCTTATGAGATTGTTAGCCTGGGAAGAGGTTGAAACAACATCAGCATAAGTTGAATTATATGATGCAGCTGACGAGCTTACCACAAACGTGCTGCACATTAAAACAACTGTCATAAATACAACGAGAAATTTTTTCATAAAACACCTATTTATTAATTATTGTTAATTCGGTACTAGAACTAGAAGAACGAGAGCGACGACTTTTAATTTTATTAAGAGATTCGTTAGCAGCATTTGCAGCAATTACAGACCTAGACTGAACAAGAGAGAATATTATAGGAAAAACAATACCAAGTAAAAAAACAGTTATCGTAAAGCTTAAAAGATTAGTACCCATAAATGAAAAATTACGAAGAAAATCAAAACAAAACTTAAAGCACTCAACAAACAAATCAAGAAACATATTAAGAGCTTCAGTAATATCAAAAGATCTTACTGAATACACAGCTGCGTCATTCATTCTTTACTACCTCCAGTCTGACGGCCTAAAATAAGATAAAGAATAGAAACAGTTAAAGTAATAATGCCAAAAGTCTGAAGCCATGAAGGCATTGAAAAAATTAATTCTTTAGAAAGATTAGAAACAGAAGCAAGATATTTAAAAAACATCAAAAAATTTTCAAGAAGACCTTGAAAAAAATCCCATATAGTAGAAATCAGATTAACTAGCCAATCAATAGCATCTGTAATAAAACTCATATATAATCACCTACCAAGAATTAAAGAAATAATACCAACAGCAAGACATGAAATGAATAAAGCAAATACTTGATTATCAGCAGTAACAATATCATCAAATACATCCCAAATAAATTTCAAAGCACTATCATCAAGCTCAATATCTAAATCATCTTCGAGGTTATCAGGATTATAATCATCAACAAGGTCAGACTCAGCTTCATTGTAATCAGACAGAGCTTCATCATCTAACGTAGTACTGAAATTAGAATCACCCGACTGAGTAAGCTCACCGTGAATACCTGAAAGCTCCTGATTACCTTCATCAATTAAAGAATTCTGCTCATCAAGTATAGAATTCTGTTCATCAAGAATTGAATTCTGCTCTTGAAGGATAAACTGATCTAAAGTAGAAATACCAGGATAAGTACCAAAACCATACGAATTATAATAGCGACCGTTATCCTCAATCATAAGATTATATAAATTACGTGAAACAGTATTGAGAACAAAACCGGCAGGAAGATTATATGTATAAACATAATAACCGTTATCAAGAAAATACTGTAAAGTTTTATGATAAGATGTGCTGCCGGATGCAGAGCTGTTATCACATTTAATTAAACCGGAATGACCATTTACAGAAGCCAAACCACCGGAAGTGGTATAACCAATTCTATATATCGGAGAAGAAGAAACAATAGAAACATTAACTTTACCAAGATTACTGTCAGAATATGCTGGATTACGGAAAACATAACAATCAGAAAAAGCATTAACAATAAATTGATAAGTGTTTTTATTATTTACCTGAAAAGCAATAACACCTGAATCAGTTCCGTAAGGTAAATTATCAAGAGGAATAAAATTAGATGATTTAAGAATCAAGTTGTTCAAACCAAAATCAAAATCCTCAAAAATAAGACATTCAGAATTAACAGCATCGAAAGGAACAAAAGTATTTATATAAAGATTATCAGCTTCATTGTAAAATGTAGCGGGAAAACCTTTATACTGCATATCAAGAAAACCAAGCCCGGTGTTATTGAAAGCAGAATGAACCTGTTCACCGTCTGAATTAAGAACAATTGACTGAGTGCCAGAAGACATAGAACCTAAATAAGCATTAGCTCCATAAACATAACAATCAGTTGCAGAGCTTATATTAATACCTGAACCGGAATAATTATACATATTACCGGAATTACCCCAAGACTGATAACTTTTTTCAGTCCAATCAGACTTAACTTCAGCAGTAGTATAATCGAGAGTACACATATAAAGCTTTGGATTTAAATTATTATGAACATCCTTATTAAATCCGATAGTACATGAACCGGTTTCAGGACGATACCACAAGCCGACATCCCAACCGGCACGAATAACAACATTGCTACCGTCAACAGTAACCATAATAAAAGGAGAACGATAATAAGAAATTGAATCTGATGTAAAATTCAGATTATAATACGTACAATAAGCAATAGCACGAATATATGAAGGGAAACTATCCCAGGGAATAAAACCCAGAACACCATCATCATAAAATGGATAATGAGGCTTATTCAATGCAAAAAAAGAAGCTGTTGGATCATAAGGATAATCTATAGCATAAAGGCTGCCATCTTCATTATATTGATAAATAACATCATCTTCAGGATCCTCGAACCAATCAAGATCAAGAGCAGAAACAGAAAAAGGACACGATAAAAGAACATAAGTAACCAAAAGCACCGAAAATATAAAGCTTTTAAATACTCGACTCTTTATCATGTCCAAACTCCTTAAAGACCTAATTCGGGATTTATGCAGGGAACTGTATCACGCAAGATAAACTGCTGTTCATTAGAAAGGAAAATATCATCACGCTTGTAACCCGACTCAAAACAAACTACAAGAACCTGATAAACGCTTCCGGATTTCTTAGAAACTCTGTTCTCACGATAACACTCACATACTGCACGGTTATTATCAGCCATTACACTAACTCCTTCCTTTAAATAGTGCCGCACTGTTCACGGCAGTCAATCACTTAGTAGCTATCACTCCGTAAGTAATAAGACCATACGGTATCCTTCGTAAAGGTGCGGGGAGCGATGCACTCCCCTATTAAATTTATATATCAAGCTTTGCAGCTCAGATATCACTTTAAACAACCAATATCAGCAACAACTATATAATGAAATAAATCTTCACCAAAGTTAAGCTCTTCAGCAAGGGCAGAAGCTTGTTCATAAGTCATACCACAGTATGAAGAACAATCACCAGTTTCCATAACCTCAATATGATATGTAATCTTATTCATGAGAATCACCTGCTACAGTAAAAATAAAAGTAACAAAATTGCGAATATCCGAAACGCAGTCGGAACAATAACATCCAGATAAACCTTCAATATTAGAAAGAAAACACATCCAAGTACGATTATATTTACCCAAATATGTACACCTAGTACATGAACCTTGACCTTCACCCGAACAACGAGTAACTTTAAAATCCATATTAAACACCTCTACAAAATTTATTAAATGAGAACACATCTCATTTCGAGATAAATATATCACAAAGTGAGATAA
Source organism: Acutalibacteraceae bacterium (assembly GCA_045659065.1). GTDB lineage: Bacteria > Bacillota > Clostridia > Oscillospirales > Acutalibacteraceae > UBA6857. Next base: position 233 of record JAZOWF010000058.1, on the reverse strand, counting down.
TTGTCAATATCTCATAATGAGATTTTATAATATTTAAAAAAAAGAGGTGAGAATATGCGCTTGAGAGATATAAGGGAAGACAGAGACTATACTCAAGAAGAAATAGCCAAAATATTAAATGTAAAACAAAACACATACCAGCAGTACGAAAGCGAAAAAAGACAAATACCAATTGAAGCACTAATAAAATTAGCATTATTCTACAATCTATCTTTAGATTACATAGTAGGAAT
>JAZOWF010000057.1:0-34238 GCA_045659065.1 Acutalibacteraceae bacterium | reverse complement strand
ACCCCGCAGACTTTTCAGTCTGCGGGGTATTTTCATATTAGGTGTAAATCAGTTCAGCTGTCACAATCTCTCTTGCACTTGCTTCAATATTCTGCATGAGACATACCCATCCCATCTGATTTTCTTCTTTCAGTTGCTCAGTTACACCTTCAGCCTCTTTCATCTGCGCAACAAGAGTATCAAACATACGATGTGCCTGAATATCAATATTAGCAAGATACCGCCATAGTTTACCTTCGGCGAGCAGCGTTGCGAACAATACTTTTTTGTGTTTCATAAGATAATCTTTATGCAACATTCCCCATTTGCCGAGGGCGATTTTTGATTCTTCGGGTGGAAGTGTGAGGTTCGGAATATTGTAATCTCCAACGCGGCGATAACTGATAGAATTTTTGTTTGACATAATAACAACCTCCTTACTTTTCACTCTTATCAATGATTTTCAATAACAATTCATCAACATCTTCTGTGGGTGAATCCTCTGCCAAGAGCATATTACGAAACTCGTTCATACCGTTGATAAGCAAATTGCACTCAAAATCCGTAAACTTGATTTTTGTCTTTCTGCTCATAAAAAATGACCTCCTGTTATTTGGTAGCTTTATTCTACCGCATAATAGGAGGTTAGTCGAATGTGTGGAATGCGCAATTGAAACACAGTAAATTTGTTGACATATATAGTATCACTTTTTACATAAAGCTTTAAGATAACAAGAACAATCATCGCGAAGTTCAGATAGTTCAGCTTGTTTAAATCTTGCATCAGCTAACACAGCATACATATCACCATTGGTTATTTCGATGGTATAAATAAGACGAACCATATTTTGACCCGCTAAATTAACAAATTGCGAATGAGATATTTTTTCTGCTATTGTAGCATTGGTTTCTATACCAAAATTTTTCAATCTGTCTCTATATTTGTTACCATAAAAAATAATTTTAATTGACCGAATATTATTTCTAAAATATATTGCTAAAACTTCTTTACATATCGGAACCATTAAATGAACAAAATTTAGTGTTTTAGTTGGCTGGTCCCAAAATTCTTCATTAATTTCTTCTTCATTTTCGATTATACGAATATTATCTTCGTTATCAAATTCGTTTGCAAATTCAATAATTTTAGCGCAAGATGCGAGGAAAGTTCTATTAAAGTGAATTTGCATAGTTTTTTCATAAATTGCTATTATGCTTTTTTGTAGTTGGGCGATATATTTTCTTATTTCTAGATTCTCTGATTGCCTTTTTAAATATTCGATTTCAGGTTGTTTCCATTCATCAAAATTATCAAGTAATAAATCACGATTCATTAAAATTTTAAATGATTTGTTTTCATTTTCATCTATGTAAGCGGTTACTTGAGAAATTATACTCCCACAATGTTGGTCGTAATTACGTAATCGATACATAATACGGTACTCCATATGCTCTTCGTATTCTTCCGATTGAGCGTTTTTTAAGGTTTTCAATTCTTTTGATTTCTTTCCATATTTCCTGCTTAAGTCAGTCTCCCAATTATCAAGGAATTTTTTGAATTCAAACAAGTATTGTGATAAATTATACTGAATATTTCTTGATTCATACATATCTGTTTGAGATGATAAACTTGAAATAGATTCGATTAGTTTTTTATACGCAAAGATAACGGGCTCAATTCTGTTTTTGTCGACCAGCATTTTAGAAATCATTTTTATATGTGGTTCAATTTTGTTGTATTCTTCTGTTGATGCATCGCGTTTTATGCTTATGAGGTCTTTACTAACTTCCGCAATATAATAATACATTGTATTGCCTATCTCCTTGTTCTAAATTGTATTTTAAAAAATGTAATAAATCATAGTTCACTTAATATGATACTTCATTTATGTATAAAAATCAACCAACACAAAGTTATAATAAATTTTATATGAAGTCGACAAAACAAGGGTGCGTTTTCAGGTGTATTGGGAGAGCGCTTGAATGGCATTCAAGAGGTCAAGAGTTCGATCCTCTCCGTCTCCACCAGAAAAAAACCACTTCCGAAGAAGTGGTTTTTTCAGTTTTATTCGCCTTTCGGCGAGTTATATTGCTTCGCAGTGATATTATGCTTTGCATAGTGTTATTTGCTTCGCAAGTTTTTTCAGCGAATAAAATATCACTCAAACCGCAGGTTTGAATATCACTTTCACGTGAGTGAAAATATTACTCTGACCGTAAGGTCAGAATAACACTTAATGAAACCACAGCATACTGAGTAATTATTTTTTTTGCCCGCTTTTAGAGTGGGTGTTTTTTGTTTTTCGGGGTTGTTGGTTGAAATAACAATTTTTTTGTGATATGATAAATTATCAAAATGTTAGGAGTGATTATAATGTTTTTATTTTCAAGACGGAAAAGAATAATAAAAAAAGCTGTTGATAACACAGTTAAAGCATTAAGTTCAAGAACTCCCAAAATATTTGAACATTTCTTTTATGGTGCTTTTGATATTGCTCCTCAAAATCTTGTTGTTTGGTATTTGTTTGAAACAGACGAAGAACTTGAAATTGCCAAATCATCAGGTTTCTGTGCTGAATTACAAGAATTGACTATTAAAAATCTTATTTCTTTAGGGTATCCCGAAGAAGCTGTTGATTCGACCCAAACAGATGTTAAGGATTTTAATGAAGATAGAATAAAAATAGAGAGTGGCTCTGAAGAAGATGTGCAAAGAATATTTGATATTTTATCTAACAGAAAAGTAATGGTTTCTTTTGCCACCAGAGAAGATATTGACAGAAAAACTAATGGTGATTATCACCTTTATTTTCAGTAATTTAACATGAATAAACCGAGCAGAGTGGAAAAATCTGCTCGGTCTTTCTTTTATGCCACCTTATCAATACCCACCATAAACTGCTCAAAGTCAATATTAAACTCAACTTTCAACTTACTTGCACCCTCTACATATCCTTCAATATTTCATCAACATATCTGTACATTTCACTTCTTGATCTGACACAGCGAGAACCTTCTACAATGGTCTGCTTTTTCTCTTCGCTGAGCATTGAAAAGTTTTTCATTGCCTCGGGATTTTCCGTAAGCGCCATGCTGAACCCAATGGGCATTTCACTTCTTTTCATAATTCAGCCTCCAAATATATTTTCGTTATATTTTATGTGTACGTAAATTAAAAATGCATACCTGATTTTGCATAAAAAACCTTTAAAAGCAAATGCTAAAAAGGAAGTATAACTATTCTCGGAGGTGCATTTTGAGTAACAGATTAAATAATGAAAAAAGTCCTTATCTGCTGCAGCATAAGGATAATCCGGTTGATTGGTATCCGTGGTGTGATGAGGCTTTTGAGAAAGCCGTAGAAGAAGAAAAACCTGTTTTTCTGAGTATCGGATACAGCTCCTGTCATTGGTGTCACGTGTTTGCTCATGAAAGCTTTGAAGACGCTGAAATAGCCGATATCCTCAATAGATATTTTATATCCGTAAAGGTTGACAGAGAAGAAAGACCCGATATTGACAGTGTGTATATGTCAGTTTGTCAGGCGTTTACGGGGAGCGGTGGCTGGCCCACTTCTGTTTTTATGACAGCGGATAAAAAGCCCTTTTTTGCAGGTACCTATTTCCCTAAAACCTCACGTGGCAGAATGATTGGTTTTAAAGAGCTGCTTTTGTCAATACATGATAAATGGGACAGTGACCGTAACTTTCTTTTAAGTCAAGCAGATGACATCATTCAACATCTTAAAAAAGACACATTTTCCTCTGAAAATGCCGACAAAAGCCTGATTGAGGATGCAATAAAACACTTTTCTGTACTGTACGATGAAAAATATGGCGGATTCGGAAAAGCTCCGAAGTTCCCGACACCCCATAACATTATATTTTTACTTTCTTATTATGAACGGTATAAGAATCCTCATTGTCTTTCTATGGCAGAGCATACACTTATGCAAATGTTTCGGGGAGGTATTTTCGATCATATAGGCTATGGCTTTTGTCGATACTCAACAGACAAAAAATTTCTTGTGCCGCATTTCGAAAAAATGCTGTATGATAATGCTCTTTTAATTATGGCGTATTGCAAAGCCTATGCGGTAACTGAAAAACAGATATATCTTGAAATCGCAGAAAAAACTGCAGAATATATCGCCCGTGAAATGACCTCTCCCGAAGGCGGATTTTACAGCGCACAGGATGCGGACAGTGAAGGCGAAGAAGGTAAGTATTATTTATTTACCTCCGACGAGATTATCGAACTGCTCGGCAAAGACAAAGGCGAATCGTTCAACCGTCATTTTGATATAAGCAGCAGGGGTAATTTTGAAGGAAAAAGTATTCCTAATCTGCTTCACAGCAGCTCTGTGGAAAATTCATTTGAAGATTGCCTTCCATCGCTTCGTCATTACAGAAAGAACAGATTCCCTCTCCATCTTGATGATAAAATTTTAACGGTGTGGAACAGTCTGATGATTGCCGCTTTGAGCGAGCTTTATTTGCACAGCCGTAACGAAAAGTACCTTGATGCGGCTAAAAGAGCAGACGAATTCATAAGAAAAAATCTGCGTGAAAAAGACACTCTCTTCGTAAGCTTCAGAGACGGAAAACATGGTGTTTCGGGATTTATCGATGATTATGCGGCTTATATTTTCGCTCAGCTTCATCTTTATAAGGCGACATCGGATTTCAAATATATTGAATCAGCAAAGAGCTTTTGCCATAAAGCTGTTGCTGATTTTGCAGACAGTGAAGGCGGATTTTATTTATACGGGGAAGACGGTGAAAAGCTTATTCTTCGCCCTAAAGAAACCTACGACGGCGCCATTCCCAGCGGTAATTCAATGATGGCATATAACCTTGTACGTCTGTCCGTTCTTACGGGTGATGATAAATTCACAGAGCTTGCAGAAAGTCAATTAAATTACATCGCTTCCGATGTCTATGACTATCCTGCCGGACACGGGATGTATTTAACTGCTCTTTTGGAATATTATGAACCTCCCATGAAAATTACCGTTGTAAGGGGAGGGGATACAGATTTGACCTCTTTATTGCACGCATTGCCGAAGGATGCCGTTATAATTTATTTGTCTGAACCGACTGAAGAATACCCTCTCAAAAACGGAAAAACGACTTATTATGTTTGTAAAAAACACAGCTGTATGCCGCCTGTGAACAATCTGAACGAATTGAAATGAAAATATCCTTATAACAAAAAGCGAGTGATTTTTTTATCACTCGCTTTATCAGTTATTCCGCCACACAATTTCACCGTTTATAACAGTGGCTTTAACAGAGGAGTTTATTTCCAAAGGATTGCCCTCGAAAATGACAATATCTGCATCCTTACCTTCTTTGATACTGCCTAATCTGTGATCGACTCTGCATATTCGTGCCGCATCAATGGTAATTGCGCGGAGCGCAGCTTTTTCGCCAAGCCCTTCTTTTGCCGCAATACCTGCACATAAAGGCAAATACTGTATTCTGGAAACAGGGTGGTCGGTGGTTATTGCTACCTTAACTCCTGCATTATGAAGAATACCTGCGGTTTTAAAATCCGACTGACTGACTTCGTCTTTATTGCGTGATGCAAGAGATGGGCCCACAATGGCAGGATAACCGCTTTTTGCAATTTCCCCGGCAATCTGATGCCCCTCAGTGCAGTGATCAAGTGTCAGCTCAAGGTCAAATTCTTTAGCTATTCTTATTGCGGTGAAAATGTCATCAGTACGGTGAACATGAGCTTTAAGCGGGATTTTCTTTTCAAAAAGTTCTTTGTAACATTCCAGTCTGAAATCCCGGTTTCCTGATTGGTTTTGCGAAAAATATTGTCTTGCACGGAAAAGCTCTTCTCTTATAAGCGAAGCAATTCCCATACGGCTTGACGGCATATTTCCGTTAAGACCGTAACAGTTCATCGGGTTTTCACCGAAAGCAATTTTAATTGCGGCAGGAGCAAGAACAACCATATCATCAACACATCTGCCGTAGGTTTTTATAAAGGCAAATTGTCCGCCAACAGCATTAGAACTTCCCGGTCCTGCCATAACACCGGTAATACCGGCGGCAATAGCATTATGGAAAGCGCTGTCCATAGGATTTATACTGTCTAGACCTCTTATGAAAGGGGTTACTGGGTTGGTATTCTCGTTACTTGTATCATTTTGTGATGAAATTTTATCCTCTGAAATTCCGATATGACTGTGTGCATCGATAAATCCGGGAAAAACATTAAGATTTTCGGCGTCAAAAACTTCTGTTCCCTCTGTCGGAATAATGTTTTCTTTGATTTTTATAATTTTTCCTTTGTTTACCAGGATATCAGCCCGCAACGGTGTGTCAGTTTCCATTGTGTGCAAAAGACCGTTTACAATTAAAAGCATATTTTTCTCCCTTCGTCTTTTTTCATGTATGAATAGTTTGCCGCCAATGAGGCAAACTATCCTTGTAAACTGATTAGGAGGTGAGAATATGAACAACAACAGCAATAATCAGAACAACAAAAACAACCAGAACAACCAGAACAACAAGAATAATCAGAATAACCAGAATAACCAGAATAACCAGAACAACCAGAACAACCAGAACAACAAAAACAATCAGAAGAACCAAAATAAATAACAATTTAAATTTGGGTCTTTTACTGATTTAGCTATTTGATTTTTGCTTGCTGAATATAATTTTATTCAACGATTTAAAATTTAATCAAATTAACGCTAAATATTTGTGCTGCTAATGTTCATATAGGTTGAATATTTGCACTAAGACAATATAATCCGAACCTTTTTCTTCAGAAGACAGGCTCGGATTTGTTGGTTTTTTTTAGGTGTGATTATTAATACTATGTAACATCGGGTTTAATTGTAGTTACCATAAAGTTATCAGAAAGCGATAAATCTGTATGTTTATCTTGAAAAAACATTAAGATTATGTTAATATGACAATATAATAAACTAAAGAGAGGTTTTTCTTATGAAAAAGTTTTTGTCAGCAATTCTTTGTCTAACTTTGCTTTTTTCTATGGCGATTCCCGTTTTTGCAGTATATGAAACACCCTATGAGGACAGCAAATTCTTTGAGTATGAGGGATATTCGGTTCATTACAGAAAAATGGAGGCCGAAAACCAAAAAGGTCAGATATTGATGATTCACGGCTTTGCTCATACTACATACTGTTGGACAGATATTGCAACAGAACTTGTAAGCGAGGGATATACTTGCGTTTTGGTAGATCTTCCTGACTTCGGTTATTCTTCAAGAGAAACCGCAGATATGAAAAAATTACCACGTGAAGATATTATGCATGCACTTATGGTTCACCTTTCCGATGACCCCTGGTATGTGGCAGGTCATTCAATGGGTGGCTTTGTGGCAGAGTCAATTTATGACAAATACCCCGAATCAGTAAACAACATTCTTTTGTACGGCACATCGGGCAACATAAACTCACCCCAAACAGCAAAATTGTCGGGCAACGAAACTTTTATAAAGCTAATTGTTCCGTTTCTGAAGTTCATAGTAAAATTCGATAAGGTTATTGAAATCGCAATCAAGTGGTGTTTCTTTGACAATGAGTACGCCGAAACCTATGATTATACTGAAATTTTAAAGTCCCTCAGAGTTCCGGGTACAGGAGAAGGTGTTATGTACTCATTCTCTATGCTTTCAGACACAAATTATGAAGCTATTAAAAACGGACCTCCCGTGCTTTATATGAACGGAAGCAAAGATGCAGTAATCAAGAAAAGTGCTGTAAAAACCTTGAAAGAGAATCTTCCCGAAAACAGTGTATACTATGAAGTACAGGGTGGTGGCCATCTGTTTATAGAAAACTATGCTGATGAGACTGCAGAGGTAACATTGGAGTTCCTAAAAAATAATCCGTCGAGATAATGAATAAACACAAGGGGAAAGCTATGTGTTTTCTCCTTGTGTTTTTATGTATTTGCAAAAATAATGAGGGTGCGTTTTTAGGTGTATCGGGAGAGCGCTTGAATGGCATTCAAGAGGTCAAGAGTTCGATCCTCTCCGTCTCCACCAAAAATCCCGTTCTCGTGAGAGGGCGGGATTTTTCACTTTCACCTCTTCACTATTCACTTTCACCTCTTCACTATTCACTATTCACTTTTCACTCACCCTTACTTCAATCGGGATTTTTGGAAAGTAATAAGTAAGAAGTAATAGTGAATAAGTGTGGGCGGGACACCCGCACCCGATTATTATTTTTTTGCTCGCTTTTATAGTGGGTGTTTTTTTGTTTGAACTTACAATTTATTGAAATGTTATTTTATTTGTGATATAATAATTACAACGGAATGTAAAAAGGAGTTGACAGATATGAAAAAAGTCAAGATTTTCCCGTACATAATTGGAGCAATTGCCGCTTTACTGTTTATTGGTTTAAGTTTATACATTTTCTGTCCTGCACTTAATGTTCACAATTTATGGTTATGGCTGATTATTGATATTGCACTTTTAATTTTTGTGGTAGTTGAACGATTTGCAAAAGGATGTAAAGATTTTGGTTGGGTGACCATAAAGAAAAAGACTGGTTCAAAAGGCAGAAGCAAGAAGTTCACTAAATTTAATTTTGATATAAAATATTATTTAGTTTCCATAGTGTTTACTGTATTAATTGTTCTTTTTGGAGTCACAGGCAGTACTGTTCTCAATGCAACTAAGTATTCAGAAATATTAAAAGTTACAGATTCAGACTTTTCTGTTGATTTGGCTGAATCTGTCGGCACAGATTCCATTGCTTTAATGGATACTAAATCTGCTCAGATGCTTGGTGACCGTGAAATCGGTGCTCTTTCAGATGTCGTAAGTCAGTTCAATGTTTCCTATGATTACACACAGATAGATTATAACGGAAAGCCTATTAAAGTTTCTGCATTGGAATATGCAGGATTCTTCAAATGGATGAACAATAAAAATAATGGAATTAAAGGTTATGTAACCGTTAATCCTGTTTCAATGTCTGCTTCGTTTGAAAAATCAGAAGGAATGAAATATGTTCCTTCGGCATTTTTCTCTGAAGATGCATATAGATATCTTTGGACAAAATATCCTACTCTTATGTTAGATAACCTGCACTTTGAAATTGATGAAAGCGGAAAGCCGTATTATGTTGCTTCTGTTATTGAAAAAACAATTGGTTTATTTGGCGGAAAAACAGTAAGCGGATGTATTGTTCTTGACCCTGTAAGCGGTGAGACTGAGAAATATGATGTAGCAGACATTCCCAAATGGATAGATGTTGTTTTTTACGGTGATCTTATATGTGAACAATATAACTGGTACGGTATGTTTCAGAACGGTTATATGAACAGTATGTTCGCAAAAAAAGATTGTAAACAAGTTACAACATATTATTCAAGTGATGATGAAACAGATGATGAAACACCTGTTTCTGATTACGGATATGTAGCTAAAGACGGCGATATATGGATTTATACGGGTGTAACATCCGTAAACGGTGATAGTTCAAATATCGGTTTTCTTTTGGCAAACGAAAGAACAGGTGAAAGTCGTTACTATTCAATTGCAGGTGCCGATGAAAAATCAGCTATGGCGGCTGCAGAGGGTGAAGTTCAGGAAAAGGGTTATCAGGCTTCTTTCCCATCACTTATCAATATTGACGGACATCCCACATATATCATGGTTTTAAAAGATTCCGGCGGTCTTGTAAAACTTTATGCAACTGTAAATGTTGAACAGTATAATATTGTAACAACAGCTACCACTCAGGCTGAATGTTTAAAAAAATACAAAGCTGCACTCGGCATAGAAAGTGATGAAATAACAGAAGATGTGAAAGAAAAAACAATAACGATTACCTCAATTAAATATATTGATATTGACGGAAATACTTACATTTATCTAATTGATGAAGACAATAATATATTTAAAGCAAAAGCAAGTACAAATGAAAATATGCTTTTGTTAAATGTCGGTGATAAAGTGAAACTTTCATATTCCGGGAAAACAATAATTTCTTGTGAGGAAAAATGACAACGTCTAAAATATGGAAAACCGAGCAGAGCACAAAACTCTGCTCGGCTTTTCTATTACCCCACCTTATCAATACCCACCATAAACTGCTGAAAGTGGGGTGCGTTTTTGCGTGTGTTGGGAGAGCGCTTGAATGGCATTCAAGAGGTTAGGGGTTCGATCCTCTCCGTCTCCACCAAAAAAAGAAGTAAGTCATTGACTTACTTCTTTTTTTATCCAATCCGCAGGATTGGCAGCTTGTTTTATTTTCCTTTTTTCTTCCCGAGCACTCTGTCCAGAGCCATAAATATAAAGCCAACACCGATGAACACGGCTCCGAGGCCGAGTATCCACAGGCATACTCCGCCCACTCCGTAGGTGTCAATGTTGAGAAAGAAATAAGGATAAATGAAGGGGCCTGTGCCGAAATAATTGAGAACGGATGAATCAAACTTATAAATTGCCGCATGGATAAAAATGAATATGCCGTAGCAAAGAGGAAAAAGCACGGATATCAGAGGATAGCTGACTTTGACCTTTTTTCTTTCATAAAAGAGAAACCAGTCAAGTATATACATTACGGGCAGAATTATGTGGAAGGTCACGCTGTTGATTTTGTAATTGAGCGCAGGGTCACGGGTGGATTCGTTTGCAATAAAAAAGTTAAATACAATAAAGGTAAGAAGAATTGAAAGCACGCCGATGAATTTGAGAAGGGGAGAAACAGCTACAAAGCTGTCCTCCTTCTTTTTTGCTGTTTGTATAAGCTCGGCAACCATTATGCCAAAGCACATATAATTGCTGATGTTGGTGAACTGAATGTAGAAATCCCAACGCCACACCATATCAAAAAAGCCGAAGCTTGCAATTACGCCAATGAGTCCGATTGCACAAAATGCTGACTGAAACATCAGTTGAGCTGTTCTGTTTTTAGTCATAAAATCACCTTCGACAGAGAAATCTTATTCAAGAATTTCTATTCTGTCTCCTTCATAAACCTTGCCGCCCTTGACAACCTTGGCGAAGATTCCCTCACGGGGCATTACACATTTGCCGACAAGCTTCTGTATTGCACAGCCCTCGTGACATTCCTTGCCGATCTGGCTGATTTCAATGACACATTCGCCAACCTGAAGCTTAGTGCCTACGGGGATGGTGTAAAGCTCAATGCCCTCGGTTGTGATGTTCTCTGCAAAAACACCGTGACAAAGTCCGTCCTGTGGAAGACCCTTTGATTTTTCAATGCTTTCCTTGGCAAGAAGGCTTACCTGTCTGTGCCATTTGCCTGCATGTGCATCACCCTCAAAGCCAAAATCCTCAATAAGCACTCCGGGATTGATTTTTGTTTTGGGTGTACCCTTTTTTTCACTGATGTTTATTGATAATACCTTTGCCATAATTATCCTCCTATTTTGTTAAGTCCGTGGTTTTTTCCGTAGCCGCAGGAAAATTTATGCTCCATCGGCTTTGAGAGTATTGCTTCTCTGACTCGCTTTTTCAAAAGCTGCTCATTATCGATTACATCTGCTAAATCAATAACCTCGTCATTGCCGAGACAGGCCTTTATCTTGCCGTCAGAGAGAAGTCTTATTCGGTTGCATTTGCTGCAGAATTTGTCACTGATGGGGGTGATGAAGCCGATTCTTCCCTTGAAGCCCTCAGCCTCATAATATTTTGCAACACTTTTTTCATAGTCATTTTTTTCTGGGCTTACAGGCTTTAAGAAAGGAAACTGACTGAGAATTTCTTCTCCTTTGATTACAAGCTTTTCGTTTTCACCCTCGTTCGAAAAAGGCATAAGCTCAATGAAACGGACGTCGATGTCTCTGTTTCTTGCAATGTTTATAAGGCTTTCTGCCTGAGAATCATTCTGCCCTCTTATAAGCACGGCATTGAGTCTGATGGGGGAGAGACCGACTTTTTCACATTCCTCTATGCCTTCAAAAACCTTCTTTAAGCCGTTATATCCTGTAAGCTGCTTATACTGTTTTTCATCAGTGGTGTCAAGGCTGATGTTTATTGCAGTTACTCCTGCTTCCCTGAGGGGCTTTGCAAGCTCCTTGAGTTTTATTCCGTTGGTTGTGAGAGCGAGCTTTTCAATTCCATCAATACGGCTTATTCTTCGGGCAATATCACAGATGTCACGTCTCACAAGAGGCTCACCGCCTGTAAGTCTCACCTTGGTAATGCCGCATTCCGCAAAGGCCCTGACAATTTTTTCTGTCTGCTCTGCGGAAAGCTCTTTGTCATCCTTTTCGTTGCACGCTCCGCAATATGAGCAGTTGAGATTGCACCTTTTTGTGACGGAAACCCTCAGATAGTTAATCTTTCTTCCGTATGAATCAATCATTTTTGAAATCACTCTTTCCGCCTGTCTTTTCCAGCAGCTTAATTTCCTTGATTTCCATTTTTCTGTCAATTGCCTTGCACATATCATAAACGGTGAGAGCCGTTACCGATGCTGCTGTAAGAGCTTCCATTTCAATGCCCGTTTTATATGAGCATTTTGCTTCACAGCAGATGTAAAGCTCATCTTCACCGTTGTTGTCAAAGGTTATTTCAACACTGTCAATGGGAATGTTATGACAAAGGGGGATAAGCTCCCAGGTGCGCTTTGCTGCCATAATGCCTGCAATTCTTGCCGTTGCAAGGCCGTCTCCCTTTTTTAGCTCTGAATTAAGAAGCTTCTGAAGGGTTTCCTTTTCCATTTTCACTTTTGCAAAGGCGCGTGCAGTTCTTCGGGTGATTTCCTTTTCTCCCACATCAACCATAAGAGCTTCACCTTTTTTGTTAAGATGAGTAAAATCAGACAAATTCATAGCCTCCCATCTCTTTGAGTCTGTTTTTAAATTTTTCACTTTTTATCATATCCAGGAAGTCCTGCACCTGCGAAGCTTCAAAGGCCTTTTGATCAATAAGAAGGTCATATTCTTCAGTGCAGATTTCGATAAAATCAAGTCCGTACATTTTTGCGGCGGAATAAATTCCGAGACCGCAGTCTGCATTGCCGGAAGCAATAAGTGCGGCAACTGCCGTGTGGGTAAATTCTTCATTTCGGTAGCCTTCGACAGCCTTTTTATCAATGCCGTTTTTGGTCAGAAGATAATCACAGAGTATTCTTGTACCCGAGCCGAGCTGACGGTTGACATATCTGCCCTTTGTAATATCACTGAACTCTTTTATGTCAAGGGGGTTGCCCTTTTTGACCATAAGTCCCTGAGTTCTGCCGATGCCCTTAATGTGCTTCACCCCACCGTTCGGAAAGTGCTTTTTGACATAAGAGCTGTTATATTCTCCCGTTTCGGTGTCAAGCAGATGGATGAAGCCGAGATGAGCCTGCTTGCTTTTGAGCGCTGTGATTGCACCCATACTGCCCACGTGGCTTGATGTGAGACTGAAGGCGGGATTTTCTTTTTTCATCATATCTGAAAGCTCATCGATAAGAGGGTCGTGGCTTCCCGTGATAATCAGAGAGCTTTCAATCTGTGAAAGCTTCTTAAGGAGTCTGATTTCCACCTGCTCTCCTGCTTCAAAGCCCTCACAGTTCTGAGGCACCGTAAGAATACCGTCAGCCTTTGTGAAGCTTGTAATCACGCCTGCTCCGCGGCTGAGGGGAACTGCGGTGAGAGTGTCACCCGATTTGCCGAGGGTGACTCTCACGAACTCCTGATATTTGAGTGATGACACAACACGTTTGCCGAGCACAGCCTTCACGGTTTTTGTTGCTTCAACGGGGGCTCTGTAATATAACTCAGCAGTTGCTTTGACAATTTCATCCATCACAACAATGGCTGAAACAGGGTAGCCGGGAAGACCGACAACGGGAACATTTCCTGTGATACCAAGCACGGCAGGCTTTCCGGGCTTGATTGCAAGTCCGTGGAAAACCACTTCTCCGAGCTCTTCAATGATTGTGCTTGTGTAATCGTCTCTGCCTGCTGATGAGCCGGCAAGAATAAGCACGGCATCACATTCCGAGACAGCCTTTGATACAGTCTGCTTAAGCAGCTCCTTTTTGTCCTTGATTATGGGATAGATCTTGCTTTCTGCACCCCATTGACTGAGCATAGAGGAAAATATGGATGAATTAAATTCAATGATTTCACCCTTTTCAGGGTTTTCCCTGGGAGATACAATTTCATCACCCGTAGGGATAATGCCGAACACGGGCGGCTTAAGACATTTCACCTCAAGCACACCGCCGGCAAGAAATGCACCGCAAAGAGAGGGCGTTACCCTTGTAAATGAGGGCGCAATCATATCGCCCATACAGATATCCTCACCAACCTGACGTACATTCTGCCAAGGGTGAACGGCAGAAATTATGCTGACCTTGTCATCCGCCTGCTCTGTCACATCCTCAACCATAATAATTGCATCGGTGCCGTCGGGGAGCGGATCTCCCGTGTCAACAACAGTGTACATGTCCTTTGTGAGAACGATGGGATTGCTTTCGCTTGCTCCGTAGGTATCACTTGCTCTTACGGCTATTCCGTCCATGGCACTTGCATTATAGTGAGGTGAGCATATTTTGGCATAAACTGCCTCGGCAAGAACTTTGCCGCAGGACGCACAGGCAGGAATGGAATTTGTTTTATAACTGAAGCCTGCTTTCTCAAGGCGGTCAAGATATTCATCTCTTGCCTTGTCAAGTGGCGTATTGTTAAGGTAGTTGTGTTTCATTGGCTTTCCTTTCTAAAACAGATATATTTCTGCTTCCTCTCCCGATCTGAGACCCTCACAGTTTCGGTCGATGATAATATATCCGTCGCTTTCGGATAAAAGAGAAATTACTCCGCTTTTGCCGTAAAGGGGCATTGCACCTTCATCGGTAAGCTTTACACAGAGAATTTCCTCTCTGCCGTGATTAGAGGAGATATTACACAGCAGTGACGCTTTGATTTTTCTGGTTTTATCTTCTCTGCAAAGCATCATATCAACAAGCGGCTTTACGAGTCTTAAGGTAACAAAATAGCTTGCTGAGGGGTGACCGGGTAATCCGAAAACGGCCTTTCCGTCAATTTTGCCGACTATGGTAGGCTTGCCCGGCTTCATAGCAATACCGTGAAGATAAACCTCGCCGAGCTTAGAGATAATATCAACTGTCATATCTCTTGCTCCTGCCGAAGATCCGCCGGAAATAAGCACAATATCATTTTCTCTGACTGCTTTTTTCATAACTGAAAGAATGGCTTCATACTCATCCTTGACTATTCCGTAAAGGGTGGCTTCACAACCGTTTTCTATCATAAGAGCAGAAAGGATATGGCTGTTAATATCCCTTATCTTGCCGAAGGTGAGGGGAGTATCAACAGATACAATTTCATCACCTGTGGAGATAATGCCGAACTTTGGTTTTCTGAAAACCGTAACCTCGCTTATGCCTAAGGCGGCAAGCACGCCGATTTCTCTTGAGGTGATTTTTCTTCCCTTGCTGAAAATAAGGGCTTCCTCTTTTATATCGTCACCCCTGCGGTTGACATTTTCATAAGGACTTACCGATTTATAAACAAGGCACATATCACCGAAGCTGTTATCAGTGTTTTCAACCATAACAACGCTGTCTGCCCCTTCGGGAAGCATACCGCCCGTTGAGATTTTTATACACTGACCGCTTTGAATTTTTATTGCCGCTTCCTGTCCCATAAGTATTTCACCCGCAATTTCCAGCTGAGCGGGAATGCTCTCACCGCTGCCGTAGGTGTCACAGGCCTTAAGGGCGTAGCCGTCAACTGTTGAACGGTTAAATGCGGGAATATTTTCCTTTGATATGATGTCCTCGGCAAGTACTCTGCCGAGAGAGCTTTCAACAGCAACAAGCTCCTGAGTGCTTGTGATATCTGAGAAGCTTTCTTTTATAATTTCAAGTGCTGTTTCCACAGCCTCAACCTTCAGCATACTGTACCTCCTTAAAGAATCCACATGCTTATAAATTTTCTGCCCCACTCCGTTTCGGGATTTTTTATCAGCTCCTGCGGCTTGCCGTCTTCAACAATTCTTCCGTTACAGAGAATAATGATTCTGTCAGCAAGCTTGAGTGCTTCGGCAGGTGAGTGGGTGGTCATAATCACACCGCAGCCCGTTTTATCTTTATAGTCGGTTAAAGCCTTCTCAATAATTTCGGAGCCTTCAATGTCAGCGGCACTTGAGGGCTCATCCAAAAGCAGAAAATCACCGTCATTTATGAGCACTCTGCCAAGAGCAAGCCTCTGGCATTCACCGCCCGAAAGACCCTTTGCGTTTTTATCGGCAAGATGTGAGAGACCGAGAAGTGAGAGGATTTCATCACATCGGCTGTCCTTTCCGTCAGTGTTTTCCATAGAAAAAAGAATGTTTTTTCTCACGCTTTTTCTGAAAGCAATGCTCTGCTGAGGCAGATATAAAATTCTGCCTTTTCCTTCAATTTCGCCTGTGTCGGCTTTTATCACATCTGCAATAATTTTTAACAGAGTGCTTTTTCCGCTTCCGTTGGGTCCGACAATGGCAACTGTTTCACCTTTTCTGAAGCTGAGAGCTTCAATGTTAAGGACTGTTCGTTCAGCATAAGCTTTTGTTATGTTTTTCAGCTTGATCATTTCTTATCCTCCTTTACCGCAAAGGATGCAACGGCATTGACAGTGAATGAAATCATCAGAAGGATAATGCCGAGAGCAAGGGCAAAGGAAAAATTGCCCTTGCTGGTTTCAAGCATAATTGCTGTTGTCATAACCCTTGTTTTCCATTGAATGTTACCGCCGACAAGGCTCACCGCACCGACCTCGGCTATTGATCTTCCGAAGGCAGTGAGCACAACGGAGAAAAGAACGGTCTTATTTTCCGTCAGCATCAAAAGGGCAGTTTTTCCCTTTGAAAAATTGAGTCCCTTTGCCGTTTCGATTAGAGGTGAAGCATTGACGGAGGTTATGGAGCTTGTAAGATTAATCACAACGGGAATTATGAGCATGCACTGCGCAACCACCATGATTTCCACAGTGAAAAGGAGTCCAAAAGAGCCGAATATGCCGTTTTTTGTAAACAGCATATAGACAATCAGGCCTGCCACCACAGGTGGCAAGCCCATAAAAGTTCCTGTTAATTTTGTGATTGTCCCTTTGCCTTTGAAGCTGCCCTTGCCTAAAAGCACACCCAGAGGCATACCGATAAGGCAGGAAATAAAAGTGCTGAAAAATGACATCTGCATTGTTACGCCGATAATCTGCAGCAGCTCACGGTCTATTTTAATAAGCATTTCAAAGGCTTCGATTATTTTTTCCATTGCTTATTTTTCGATAAGGAAGAAAAGAGCCTCACCGTATTCTTCTTTGCCGAATTCGGCAATAAGTGCGGAAGCTTCTTCACCTGTTATCCATTCTATGAATGCCTTTGCGCCCTCGGTGTTGATGCCTTCAAGCTTTTCAGGGTTACATTCGATGACGGAATAGGTGTTTTTCATATCTTCACTTTCTTCAATGAGAAGCTCAAGGTCAAGCTCATCGGCCATTGAAAGGTAGGTTGCCTTGTCTGTGAGACAGTAGCCGCCCTGCTCACTGGCCATTGTAAGTGTTGCGCCCATACCCTGACCTGCGCTTATATACCACTTGTCATTTTCGGCATCGGGAGCTTCAGTCCAGAGCTTGAGCTCTGCTTTGTGTGTTCCGCTCTCGTCACCTCTTGAAATAAAGATTGCTTCTGCTTCGGCAATTTTTTCAAATGCCTGAGAGGCAGTTTCACATTCCTTGATACCTGCGGGGTCATCAGCGGGTCCTACGATAACAAAATAGTTATACATGAAGGGGATTCTTTCGACGCCGTAGCCGCCTGAAATAAACTCTTCCTCAGATGCCTTTGCATGAACAAGAATAAGGTCGGCATTTCCGTCCTGAGCAAGCTGGATAGCCTGTCCCGTGCCCTTTGCCTGATGCTCAACAGTGTAGCCTGTGGCTTCAGTGAAATGGGGCAGAAGATACTGAAGAAGACCTGAGTTGTCAACGGATGTGGTTGTTGCCATACGGATTACGGGGTTTGCGGGAGTCTTGTCCTCTGTGCCGCCGCAAGCGGTCAGAGCAAAGAGCATAAGAGCTGCCATAAGTACTGCGAGAAGTTTTTTCATAATTCATTTCTCCTTTTCAATACACGGAAGGCAAAACCGTTTCCCGTTTTACCCTTGACCGTTGTCTGTTTTCCGTACAGACAGTGTTATTTCGGTCTTGCTCATATTTCCCTGCCCTGAGGTTTAGAAAATATGAGTCGGAATATGAATTGAGCGGAAGGTTCCGCAAACTTCTTTAATAAATTTAACAAATGTAGATAAAAAATGTTATATTATATTGTAAATTTTGTATCTTTGTGATATATTATATATCGTAAAAAGAAATATTTCAAGTAGAGGGAGTGATATTTTTGATTTTTGCAGTGCTTTGTGTCAGCGACCGATGTTCAGCAGGGGCCTGTCAGGATAAAAGCGGACCGCTTATCAGTGAGCTGGTTTCACCGCTTGGCAAAACGGCTGAATACATTATCGTGCCGGATGAAAAGCCGGAAATCGAAAAGGCGCTCATTTACCTTTGTGATGATGTTAAAGCCGATGTTGTTCTGACCACGGGAGGAACAGGCTTTGCACCCAGAGATATAACTCCCGAGGCAACAAAGGCGGTTATGGAAAAGCAAGCTCCCGGAATTGCCGAGGCTATAAGAATGAAGAGCTTGCAGATTACTCCCAAGGCTATGCTTTCGAGAGCCGTATCGGGTATAAGAGGTAAAAGCCTGATTATAAATCTCCCCGGCAGTCCAAAGGCAGTCAAAGAATCCCTTGAGTTTGTTCTTCCTGTTTTACCTCATGCAATTGAGGTTTTGTCGGGTGACACACAAAACTGCGGAGGAAATTATGACGGCAAATGATAAAGAACTTACTCAGGGCTTCAGCTTAAGTGATAAAAGCTGTGCCGTGGTCGGACTCGGAGGTCTCGGTACCAATGTGGCTGTGCATCTGGCAGGTGCAGGTGTAGGAAAGATTTTACTTTGTGATTTTGACAGGGTGAGTCAGACTAATCTTAACCGTCAGTTTATGTATGTTGCTGAGGACGTCGGTGAGCTTAAATGTGAGAAACTGAAAAAACGTCTTTCTGCTTATGCTCCCGAAATCACCCTTGAAGCAGTTAAAGAAAAAATAACCGAAGATTCACAGAAGGAAAAATTAAAGGAATGTGACATCATTTTTTCCTGTGTTGACAACAATGATACCAGAATGATTCTTGAAGACTTCTGTCGGGAAAACAGCATCCCCCTTGTTCACGGAGGCATTGACGGCTTTTACGGTGTTGCTTATCTTTATGTTCCGTCTGCATCTCTCACACCTTCTCAGGCAGGGCTTTGTGAAGGGGATAAGGCAAAACACAATATAAGTCCGGTGGCAGGAATCATCGGCTCGTTTCAGGCGAGCTTAGGCGTTAAATATCTTCTGACGGAAGACAATTCCCTCAGCGGTAGAATACTTATATTCGATGAAAACAAAACGGATACCCTGAATCTTAATTTTTAAGGAGTGTACATATGACAAACTTAAAGGCTTATATGGGTAAGGTGCTTTTCGTTGACCTTACCAACAGAACTCACAGCGAATTTCCCTGGACAGACGAGGACAGAAAGAGAACTATCGGCGGTAAAATTATGGCAGCAGATATTCTTCTTCAGCACATCCGTCCCGGTATGAAGGCTTTTGATGAGGATAACTGGATTGTTGTTTCAACAGGTCCTCTTACCCGTTGCAAGTCACCCTCATCAACTCGCTTCAACATTTCGACGATTTCACCTCTTACAGGTATTCTTACATCCTCAAACTGCGGCGGTCCCTTCGGCAGACGTCTCAAAAAGGCGGGCTGGGATGCAATGGTAATCACAGGTAAAGCAAAGGAGCTTACCTGGATTGAAATTGATGATGATAAGATCACTTTCCACGATGTGCCCGAAATGAAGGGTATGATGACAGGTGAAATTCAGAAGCAGTATCCTTCGGGAACAAGCTGTATCACAATCGGTCCCGCAGGTGAAAACAAGGTGCTTTACGCAGGAGTATTCAGCGGTGAAAGAACTGCAGGACGTGGTGGCGTAGGTGCAGTTTTCGGTGATAAGAATCTTAAGATAGTAACTGCAAGAGGTACTAACGAGGTTGAGCTTCACGATGCAGAAAAAATGAAGGCTCTTAATGAAGAGTGGAAAATGCAGCTCAAGCGACATCCTATCACAGGTGCACAGCTTTCAAAGCTCGGAACAGCAGGTCTTGTTGCTCCTATGCAGGCTCACAGAATTCTTGCAACAAAGAATTTCGGAGACGGACGCTTTGAAAACTTTGAAAAGGTGTCAGGTGAGGAGCTTGCCGAAAAGCATCTTATCAAAAACGGCGGATGCTATTCCTGCCCGATGAGATGTGAAAGACGTGTTAAATATGAGGGCAAGAATATCAAGGGTCCCGAGCTTGAAACCCTCGGACTTCTCGGCCCTAACCTTATGAATGATGATATTGAAAAAATCATCAGGTGGAACTATGAGCTTGATGAATTAGGTATTGATACAATCTCTGCCGCAGGCTGTATTGCTTTTGCTATGGAGCTTAACGAAAAGGGAATGTGGGACTGCGGTCTTGAATTCGGCAAAACAGATAATCTGAGTGAGGTGTTCCACGATATCGCATACAGAAGGGGTATCGGTGACATTCTTGCAGAGGGCACAAAGAGAATGAGTGAAAAGTTCGGCGGAGAGGAATTCGCTATCCATGCCAAGGGGATGGAGCTTGCCGCTTATGAGCCCAGAGGCGCTGTCGGTCACGGTCTCGGTTATGCTACTGCAAACCGAGGCGGCTGCCATCTCAATGCAGGCTATATGGTTGTTCTTGAGGGCCTCGGTCTTAATATGGATTCCTATACACCCAAGGGTAAGGCGGGTCTTGCAATTACCTTCCAGAATGTTATGGAGGGTGCTTCAGCAGCAGGCTTCTGTGTGTTTACGTCCTATGCTATTCTTCCCTGGTTCATCGTTGCAAAGCCTGCAAGTCTTATGACAAGAGCAGTACAGACTGTCTTTAAATATTCAGCTCCTGTACTCTATCCTGTTTTACAGTTCCCCGAGGTGCTTGCAGTGAATATTCCTCTTGTGCAATACCCGAGAGTGCTCAATGCATCAACAGGCTTGCACTATACAGCAGGCTCATTTATCAAGGCAGGCGCTTATGGCTATAACGTTGAAAGACTTGCAAACATCATTCTCGGTCTTCCCGTAGGTAAAGATACCGACACCCTTCCCAAGCGTCTTACCGATGAAGAGCAGGTGCCCGGTGACAAGAGAACAAAGGTACCTCTTGAGAAGATGAAGAAGAGCTACTATATTATGCGTGGCTGGAAGGACGGCGCACCCACACCCCGCACCCTTAAAAGACTCGGAATTAAAGTTCCCGAATGTGCAAAGGAGGTATTCCCATATGGTAAAGGTTAAAACTTTCGGTGTTATCAGATCAACAACAGGCTTCGGTGTGCTTGAGCTTGAGGCTAAAACCGTTAAAGATGTTTTTGCTGAAATTTCACGCAAAATGGAAGAGGGATATTACGAAGATCTCAGAAAAGAAGAGGAGCGCAAAAACGATCCTAAGCTGAAATACCGTCCTGACAGAAATGCCGCTCTTGTTCCTCACAAGGAGCTTAAATTCGGAGATGCCGTTGTTTATGTCAACGGTGAGCGCTGTATGAGAAAGGGCAAAAAGCTCAATGACGGTGATGAAATCTGGCTTCTCAGTCCCGCTGCCGGCGGTTAATAAAATTAAAGTAAAAGACAGAGAGTTTTTGCTCTCTGTCTTTTTATTTGTTCAGCTGTGTTTTTCAATGAATTTGACTATATCCTTGACTGTTTTGAATTTTTTGATTGCGGAATTAGGAATTTCAATATCAAATTCCTCTTCAATAGCACAAATCAACTCTATTTTTGCAAGAGATGATATGTTTGCAACTTTGTCTATACTTGTTTTTTCTGAAAAAACAACATCAGAAATTCCGGTTACTTCTATGAAAATTTTTTCTATACGTTTAACCATTTTATTACTCCTTATTTACTGTATTCTTTTGTAAGGGCTTTGAAACTGACCTTTCCCATTGCGGTTTTGGGTAGCTCATCTTTAAAAATAATTTCCTTCGGAATTGCAAAATCAGCCACATTCTTTGCACAGACATCCAAAATTTCCTTACGTAGCTTATCAAGGTCTCCGTTCATATCTGCAGGCTGAACAACGGCGATTATGCGCTGAGTGCTGTCTGATCTTGATGAAACACCGATAACGCAGGAGGTAATTACATCATCACACTGATTGATTGCATTTTCAATCTGAGTAGGATAAACATTATTACCGGCTACGATAATCATACGTGAGCCTCTCTGACGGTAATAGCAATAGCCGTCTTCATCAAGACAGGCAATATCACCTGTGTGAAGCCAGATTTCTCCGTCATCGTGAAGCTGAAGAGCAAGAGCGGTTTCTTTTTCGTTTTTGTAATAGCCCTTCATAAGTGTAGGGCCGTTTATACAAAGCTCACCGTCAACTCCTGCGGGAACCTCATCCTTTGTGCCGACAGCAACAATTTTAAATTTGTTATCTGCAAGAGGAATACCGATGCTTCCCTCTTTCATAGCAAAGAAGGGATTGATGCACACGCAGGAAACACTTTCAGTCAGACCGTAAGCATCTCTGATGCGAGTTTTACAATTACCCTTTTCAAGATATCTGTTCATTTTTTTCAGCAGCTTACTGTCACATTTGTCACCGCCGACGGCAATCATTTCAATAAAGGAAAGGTCATTCTTTTCAATTTCCTCTGTTCTTACAAGAGCCGCAAAGAGAGCAGGAACAGCATAAATATAATTAATCTTTTTCTTAAAGATAAGCTTAGCGCAGGCAACATAATCAAATTTCGGAACCAGAACAAGATGACATCCGAAGGAGAGCATAACATGAATACACATTGCCAGACCAAAACCGTGAAAAAACAGCCGAGCTTTGAAACGGCAAGAGCCAGGGGCAAAGCGGGGGTTATGACGTCCATTTGTTTGAAGACATCAATGCCTAACAACAGACAGAAAAAGGAAACCATAATCGGAGAAAAAATCAGCTTGCCGAAATAATTGGCCTCTGTTCCCACAAGCTCTCCGAAAATGGAGTTAATACCGCTTAGCTGGTACTGTGCGAATGAAATAATAACAATTTCACCTAATACAAGAAGAGTTGTTACAAAGCGTTTTTCAGCCTTATTGCTGATTGGTTTTGTGAAAAATAGTGTGCCTCTGCCGATTACCTCTGATTTAGCTTTAAAGTTCAGAATATTAAAAATATAAACTAAAACACGTGCAGTTAAGTTAAGAGAAGTGTATAATCCGAAGGTATCAATCATACAATCACCTGCCTTTGAAGAAAAATTATATCATATATTTTTATTTTTTTAGTTCGTAACTGCTTTTTAAATGATATCATAAAAGCTGTTTTGGCTATATGTAAAGCTTCAGTCGGCTTTTGTTTGTTTTTAAAGGCCTTTTATTGAAATAACACATCATTTATGTTAAAATATTTACACTGTAAAATGTTAATCTGATGTGCGGAAGGGATTCGTTATGTACATTTTAGGCTTTGATATCGGCGGAACCAAGTGTGCAGTGGTGACTGCTGAATGTAAAGATGGCGATATTACATTTTTGAAAAAACACAAATGCAATACCGAATTGAATATTCCTGCAGAAAAAATGATAAAAAAGCTTATGAATATTGCTGATGAGCTTCTGGAAAAAAAGCCCGATGCCATCGGCGTTTCCTGCGGGGGACCTCTTGATTCAAAAAAAGGAATCATAATGAGTCCGCCAAACCTTCCCGGGTGGGATAATGTGGAAATTGTCAGACAGCTGAAAGAGCATTACGGTGTGAAGGTCAGGCTGCAGAATGATGCCAATGCCTGTGCCGTTGCTGAATGGAGATTCGGTGCGGGAAAGGGACTTGTCAATATGATTTTTCTCACCTTCGGCACGGGTCTGGGCGCAGGCTTGATTCTTGACGGCAGACTTTACAGCGGCACAAATGACAATGCGGGAGAGGTCGGACACATCCGCCTTGACAAAAACGGTCCCGTCGGCTACGGAAAGCAGGGCTCTTTTGAAGGCTTTTGCAGCGGTGGAGGAATAGCTCAGCTTGGTTATATGAAAGCACTTGAAGCTGTAAATAAGGGCAGATGTCCTGCTTATTTCAGTAAAGCTATGCAGCCGTCAGATATAACTGCAAAAAGTATTGCCGAGGCGGCTGACAAAGGCGACGAAACTGCCCTTGAGGTTTACAGAATCAGCGGGGAATATCTTGGCAGAGGCTTATCTGTTCTGATTGATATTCTTAACCCACAGGCGATAGTTATAGGAAGTGTTTTTGCACGGGCACATCATTTGCTGTGGGAGAACGCAAAAAGAATTATAGAGCAAGAGGCTTTGTCTGTTTCAGCCGGTGTCTGCACAGTTGTGCCTGCAATGTTGGGTGAAAGAATAGGGGATTATGCCTCAGTATCAATTGCATTGGAGTGATTTTATGCTGAATGATTTATTGAAAAGATATCCTTGCTTATCTGAAATTAAAAATGACATTATCAGGGCTTCCGAAGCCATTATAAGCTGTTATGAAAACGCCGGGAAAATTCTTCTTTGCGGTAACGGCGGAAGCTGTGCGGATTGTGATCACATCGTCGGTGAGTTAATGAAAGGATTTTTGAAAAAAAGACCCGTCAGTGACGCCCGAAGGGAAGAAATGAAGGCAGGTTGTCCTTGTCTTGAGGATGAAATCATTTCAAAGCTTCAATGCGGTTTGCCTGCGGTTTCACTGACATCAATGCCTGCGTTGAATTCTGCTTTTTGCAATGATGTTGAACCCGAGCTGATCTATGCTCAGTCACTTATGGCTTTGGGTGTTAAAAATGATGTTTTGATTGCAATCAGCACCTCGGGTAATTCAAAGAATGTCTATGCTGCCGTTAAGGTGGCAAAGGCTCTCGGTCTTAAGGTTATCGCTCTTACAGGCGCTTCAGGCGGAAGGCTTAAAGAGCTTGCCGATGTATGTATCTGTGTCCCTGAAACAGAAACCTTTAAAATTCAGGAGCTTCACCTGCCTGTCTATCATTATCTTTGTGCTGAAACAGAAGCTCATTTTTTTGAATAAATGTTAAAAATGCACCTGTATTTCGGGTGCATTTTTAGTTCGTAAGTCAGAAAGAAGAAGCACAGGAGCTTTCGTCGGAATGAATACAGACAAATCTACAAGATTAATCACTTTTGCGGGCTTATTGTAATTTTTGTCAGTTTTCAGAGAGGTTGTTTATTGAAAAACAGAATATTATATGCTAAAATCCTACCAAAGAGGTGAAGGTATGAAATTCATAAAGGTTACAGATAACAGCAAGGTTTTTGCTGACGGAATTCACGACGACACAAAAGCATTGCAGGAATGCATTGACAAGGTAAAAGAGGGCGGTACGGTATATTTTCCCGACGGCACCTATCTTGTTTCTGCGGCTCTTATTTTTTATTCGCAGCAGCAGCTTCGGTTTTCTGATAATGCAGTTATTCTCCGCAGTGAAAAAAGCACTCCTGTCACAAGGTATCTTCTGGCATCTTATTCCGAGCCTGAATGGAGCGGCTATGAGGGTACTCACGATGTTGTGATTTCGGGCGGAATTTTCGACGGCAATGAAAGAATTACTGAAAAATCCACTCTTGTCAATACAGTGCACTGCAGAAGCATCAGAATTGAGAACTGTCGGTTCCGTCATTGTTCTCAGTGGCATTTTATTGAAATCAATTCAACTGAAAATGCTGTAATTGAAAACTGCGTTTTTGACGGACACAGCTACACAAGCATAAATGAAAGCCTTTTGAATGAGCTTGTCCAGCTCGATTTGTCACGTGATGGCTCATACGGACCTGTTTATAACTGTGACGGCACTCTGATTGACTTTTCAAAGGATGACACCGTGTGCCGCAATATTGAAATAAAAAACTGCATTTTCAAGTGCGCAGGCTTTCCCGCTGTCGGACATCACGGAGACTGTCCTCATCACAGCATTAAAATCAGAGGAAACATTTTTGACGGTATCTCCGGGCTTTACGGAAAAAGCCGTGGTTATATAATTTTCCGTCCGCAGGTTTATGATGTGGAAATTTCAGCAAATTACTTTGTTGCACCTGAAAAATGTGAATCTCCCAATCTGAGCATTGTGCTTGAAAATCCCGATAAAGCATCCTTTATTCAAGGTGATAATGTGTTCATCGGTTGCTTTGATGAGCAGATTTAAATAACGGGGGATGAAAATATGAAAAATAAAAAAACACTCAGAGCATTAAAGGTCTGCATAGGAGCTGTTTTATGTATAGCAGGCTTTTTCGGCTTGCTTTACGGCTCAATGTATGTTGCGGGATTTTTGCAGATCAATAAAAACATCGAATATCAGAATAATCATCTTCAGTACTTGAAAACCGAATATTACACAGAAGCTTATGCTCCTTGCGATGAGCAGAAATTTGCTGATTTTGACATTGAAAAAGCCTTTGAACAGGGTGTAAGAATCAATGAAATTGCTGTTCTCGGCACGCATAACAGTTATCAGCTGCTTGCAACACCGAGCAAGCGCGTTCTTGAAAAGGTGCGCAGTATTCTTTCCTTCGGTAAGAAAGGCGGTAAGAGAAACTTTGAAATGGACACCTTTACACAGCAGCTTGAGATGGGTGTACGAAATCTTGAAATTGATATTGAAACCGTTGATGACGGAGAAAACGTCAGCTTCATTGTTACTCATAATCCGATAACCGACAATGCTTCAAGCGCCTATGATTTTGCAAAGGGTCTTGAAGAAATTGCACTGTGGTCTGATAACAATCCTGAGCATATGCCCCTTTATCTTCTTATTGAGCCTAAGGGTGAGGTTGATTCCGTAAATAATATGAAGAACTTT
This sequence comes from Acutalibacteraceae bacterium, assembly GCA_045659065.1. GTDB lineage: Bacteria > Bacillota > Clostridia > Oscillospirales > Acutalibacteraceae > UBA6857. Next base: position 7,282 of record JAZOWF010000057.1, on the reverse strand, counting down.
TCACTTGGGTATGCTCTTGAGCTTGACAGCGTAATCAGACAGGTTCTCGGTGACAGACTGCTCACGCCTGAGAAGGTCAAGGGTGGCTTTGAAAGCTTTGAAGAAATGAGGAAAGCGGATGCATGGCCTCTTATTGAAGATGCTGCAGGAAAAATCATTGTGCTTCTTCATCCCTGTGATGTTACTCAGGAATATATAAATACCGACTTATCCGTTTCCTCTCAGGCAATGTTCCCGATGCTGAGATTTGAGGATATTGACAAATCCTATGCATCATTTATTCTTGATAACGAGCCCGAAAATGCAGCTGCAAACAACAGCATAACTGTTGATGAAAAGAAGCTTATGGTAAGAAGCCGTGCTGACAATTATCCTTCCTTCACTGATGAAAAATATGCTTTTGCCGACATTTGCGGATCTCATATTATTACCACTGATTATCCGCCCCGCTTTGTAAGAGCACAGGAGCATACTTACGATTTTGACGGATATACAATCAGGCTTCTTAAATAAAACAAAGCAAAAAAATAAAATCCGAAAGTCTGTCACTTTCGGATTTTTTGTATTTATGCCTGCTCTTTTTCGATAAAGCTTATAACATCCTTGACGGTTTTGAATTTTTTTATCTGTGAATTGGGAATTTCAACATCAAATTCATCTTCAATGGCACAGATGAGCTGAATCAAAGAGTATGAAGAAATAGCAAATTCCTTGTTTTTAAGCTTTGTGTTCGGGGTAATTTCAATTGATTTACCGGATATATCATTGAAAATTTCCTGTAATCTTTCCAGCATAGCGCAGCTCCTTATCTGTTGTTGATTTTGTCTTCAAGGCTCTTGAAGCTTGTTTTGCCCATTTTTGTTTTGGGAAATTCGTCTGTGAAAATAATTTTTCTGGGCATTGAATATTCAGCGAGGTTCTTTTTACAGTGAGCCATTATAATTTCTTTTGCCTGAGCCTCGTCAAGTTCTTTCTGAAGGATGACATAAAGACCGACAGTCTGTCCTGCGGCAATGTCATCAATTCCTACGGCACATACCTGGCTGACAATCTCACATCCGGAAACAACATCCTCAACATGAGACAGATAGATATTGTAGCCTGCAGAAATTATCATTCTCTTGATTCTCTGACGGAAGAAAAGATAATCGTTTTCGTCCTTGCAGAAAATGTCACCGGTATGAAGCCAGATTTTTCCGTCGTCGTGTTTTTTGAGAATCTGCTTTGTTGCTTCTTCGTCCTTATAATATCCGAGGGTAAGAATGGGACCTGAAAGACAGAGCTCTCCGTCTGTGCCTGCGGGCACCTCATTGCAGGTGCCGAGTTCGACAATTTTTGAATGAATATCGGGGCAGGGGAGACCGACACTGCCGATTACATTTTTAAAAATGGGATTAATGCAGCAGCCTGTCAGACTTTCAGTCTGACCGTATGCGTTTCTGATAGGAGCGGCCGCTCCGCCTGCCTTAAGCTGCTTGTTGATTCTGTTCTGAAGCTTTTCACTGAGAACGTCACCGCCCGAAACAAGAGCTTCCATAAATGAAAGATCATTGTTTTCCATTTTCGGATGTCTGCTGAGGGCTTCAAAGAAGGTGGGTACACCGAAAAGAAAGTTAAGCTTTTCTTTGAAGATAAGTGCGTTGCACTTGTTGAAATCATAAACGGGCATAAGATAAAGACAGGCACCGCCTGCAATCATTGCGTGAACATTAAAGGCAAGACCGAAGCCGTGGAACAAGGGCAGAACTGCAAGGCAGCGCTTACCCTTAAGGTCAAGTCCGCTTGCTTCAAGAGTTTCAATGGCATAGCAGGTAAAGCTGTAATTATTGAACATTGCTCCCTTCTGCTTCCCTGTTGTTCCGCCGGTATAAATTATTGCGGCAAGGTCTTCAGCTCTTCCGCTGTCCTCATCAAGCATGCCGCAGGAATCGGCAAGCTTTAAAAGGTCGTTCCAGAGGATATTGTCATGAGTGCTGTTAAGAACAAGCTTTTTTCTGTTTTTCAGAGCATAAAGAGGCTTCATCCACAGAGGAAGAGCATCTGCCACTTTTCCGATGATGATTTTAGGCTTCCTGGGAAGGCTCCATCTGATGCCTGAGATTTTTTCATAAACTGCATCGAGAACATAAACTGCGGCGCTTTCTGTGTTTTCAATGTAATACTGAATCTCGTCTTCGGCAAGAAGAGGATGAATCATATTAGCTGTTGCACCGATGCGGTTAAGGGCGTAAAACATAAACACTGCCTGGGGAGTGTTGGGAGAAACGATTGAAACAATATCTCCCTTTTTGAGACCGATTGATGTCAAGGCTGCTGCAAGCTTTTCAACAGTTTCAATAAATTCTCTGAAGGAACAGCTTTTGTTCTGAAATTTAATTGCCGGCAGGTTCGGATATTTTTCAGCGTTCTTTTTTACCTGGTCAAAAACAGAGCAATCGGGATATTCACTTATCCATTCTTTATTAATTCTGTTTTCATACCATATGCCTTTTTCTCTTTCCATTTCTTACCAATCCTTATATAGTAATTCTTTATAATTATATATTAACATAATCTTCTTGTCAATCTTCAAAGGTTTTACATAAGCTTTTACTACCTTTTATAGTCGTGACTTTGTTGACTATCAGAAGGAAATATTGTATAATTAATCTTAATATCAAAAAGTACGGAAGGTTATTTTATGAAGCTGACGAAACCTCAAATATTGATATATAATATGATGAAGACGGCGGGAAATGTAATCGCTAATAACTGCTCAAGTATGCTTATTGCAGGTGAGAAAGGCGAGGATGAATTACAGACGGCTTTAAATGAGCTTTTCCGGATTAACGACGCCTTGCGTTTGAGAGTGAAAAATGATGCGGGAGAGGTATCACAGGAGCTTACAGATTTCAGACCCCGTGCTTTTGACGTGTTACATTTCTGTGACAAACAGGAGCTTACTGATTATGCCGAAGCTTATTCAAAACAGCTTTTGGATACGGCTGATGCTCTTTGTGATTTCAAGATTGTGATTCTTCCGGGTCATTTCGGTCTTCTTGTCAAGCTGCATCACTTCATTTCTGATGCGTGGACCTTCGGCCTTCTTTACACGCAGTTCAATGCGCTGTTAAATAAAAAGGAGGTTTCCGCTTATTCCTATGTTGATTATCTTGAAGCTGAGGAGGCTTACAGCCGCAGCAAGAGATTTGTCAAGGACCGAGATTTTTTCCTCAATAAGATTAAAAATGTTGATAGCATTACCTTTTTGAACGATAAAGAAACAACAACCTTTGCTGCAAGAAGAAGGGTATTTATTCTCGATGCCGGAAGAGCAAAAAAAATAACTGATTTTGCTTCTGAGCTTAACTGCTCCGTATTTTCGGTGTTTTCACTTGCCTTTGCTCTTTATATCAGCAGGGTCAAGCTGAACGAGGAACGTTTTTTTGTCGGTACCACAATTCTTAACCGTCACAATGACCGTGAGCTTAATACGGCAGGTATTTTTGTCAACACCGTGCCCCTTCTTTTTGACATTGATTCAGAAGGCACATTTTTGTCAAATCTTGAAAAAACCGAAGATTCACTGATGTCTGTTTTCCGGCATCAGAAGTATAATTACAATGACTTGCTGTCTGATCTGAGAAAAGAAAACAAAGGCTTCGGAAAGCTTTATGATGTTATGATCAATTATATGAATGCCGCCATTGATTTTACTGATGAAAGCATTCACAGCTCATGGCATCATAACGGAGTTCAGGCAGAATCTCTGCAGATTCATATTGACGACCGTGACCGTGAGGGAATTTTCAAAATTCATTACGATTATCAGACGGAGAAATTCACACAGGAAGATATAGGACGTCTTCATTCACATATTTTTACTCTTCTCGAGGACGCGCTCAGTAATCCCGATAAAAAAATTTCTGAGCTTGAGATGCTTTCCTCACAGGAGAAGAATGAGCTTATTTGCGGATTTAATGATACTGCTATAGAGTATGAAAAAGAAAAAAGCTTTAATAATCTTTTTGAGCAGCAGGCTTCGGAAAATCCCGGAAAAACAGCCGTCGTTGCTTCTGACAGGACTCTCACTTACAGACAGCTGAATGAAGAAGCAAACTCGGTTGCCGATGCTCTCATCCGAGAGGGTATCGGCAAGGGTGATATAGTCGGTATAAAGCTGCCCAGAAGATCTTATCTTTTGTCGGCTTTGCTTGGCGTGCTCAAAAGCGGCGCGGCATATCTTCCCATTGATCCCGAGCTGCCACAGGACAGAATTAAATATATGCTTTCTGACAGCGGTGCAGGGCTGTGTATAAGTGAAGAAAACATTGCTGAGCTTCTCAGCGGTGAATCTGCACAAAACCCTGCTTGTGCGGTTGACGGCTCAGATTTTTGCTATTGTATTTATACCTCGGGCTCCACAGGAAGGCCCAAGGGTGCGTTGATTCAGCATAAGAATCTTAACTGGTATCTTTCAACTCTCAAAACAACTTATGGCTGCGAGAAAATCAATATGCCCTTCTTTACCTCACAGAGTGTTGACCTGAGTGTGACATCAATCTGTCTGCCTCTGATTAGCGGCGGTACGGTTTATATGTATGACGGACATCTGCTTGACAGCCTCGGAAAAATATCGGCCAATGATGAGTTGAATGTTATGAAGCTGACTCCGACTCATATAGATATACTTTGTGAAAGCGTTGACAGTATTTCCATGAGGGGTCTCAGACATCTGATTGTGGGCGGTGAAAATTTATATGCCCATACCTGCAGAAAAGTATCGGATAAATTAGGCAGTGATATCAAAATACATAATGAATACGGCCCCACAGAAACCACTGTCGGCTGTGCGGATTATGTTTTTAATCCCGCAGAGGCTGAAGGCACGGTGTCAATCGGAAAGCCTCTTGCCAATGCTCAGATATATATTCTTGATAAACATCTGAAGCCTGTTCCCGCGGGTGTAACGGGTGAGATATGCATTGCAGGTGACGGTGTCGGTGCCGGCTATCTTAACCGACCTGATCTTACGGCTGAAAGATTTGTTGAAAATCCCTTCGGAGAGGGAAGACTTTACCGTACGGGAGACCTCGCCTTCCGCAGAGAAGACGGAAATATAATGTTTGTCGGCAGAAACGATTTTCAGGTGAAGGTACACGGTCTTCGTATTGAGCTTGGAGAAATCGAAAATGCAATCACACAAATCAAGGGCATCAGTATGGCTGCTGCCGTAGTCAGAAGGGACAGCAATGACAGACAGGTTATCTGCGCCTTCTATACGGGAGAAGAAAAGAGCTTAAAGGAGCTCAGAGCCGAAACAGGAAAAATTCTTCCCAGATATATGGTGCCCAATATTTTTGTCCGTCTTGAAGAAATGCCCATGACCTCAAGTGGCAAAATCAACAGAAAAGAGCTTCCCGAAGCTGAGCTGAGCAGTGCTTCTGAGGAGGCTGATTTCCGTGCGCCCGAAACGGCTGAGGAAAAAGCTCTTTCAAAGGCCGTATGCACAGCTTTGAAGCATGACAGCATCAATATGCTTGATAATTTCTTTAATATCGGCGGAGATTCAATAAGTGCCATTTATATAGTTTCGGAGCTTGAGGAAAGGGGATACAGTCTTCGCGTTTCAGACATTATGCAGAAGGACTCTTTTGCCGATACTGCCGCGGTGATGAAATCTGATTCCTGTAAGGATTTGTACGAACAGGGTGAAGTAAACGGCTTTATTCCCTTCAGCCCGATTATGAGGGCATATATTAATGAGAATAACAAAGCAGCGGAGGATTTTATCCATAACTGCGTTATTTATGCTGACTGTGATGCTGAAGCTGCAGAAAGAGCAGTTGATGCTCTTGTCCGCCATCACGATATGTTAAGAGGTACCATCGGTGATGAGGGCATTGAGATTCATCCCTCGGAGGAAAGAAAGGCTTATTCCTTTGAGACAGTGAACATTGAGGATTTAAACAAGGCTGAAGAATATTTATATAATCTGGGACTCAGTGAAGATAAGCTTTTCAGCGCTGTTTTCTGCAGCACTGAGAAGGAAAATCTCATCAGCCTTGCAGTACATCACTTCCTTGTTGACCTTGTGTCCTGGGATATTATTGTCAGAGACTTTGAGTCTGCCATTGAGCAGCTTAAAAGAGGAGACAGCATCTCCTTTGCTTCAAAAACCGCTTCATTCAGACTCTGGTCTGAGAAGCTTGAAAATTATTCTGAGTGCATTTCTGCTGAAAGTAAAGAGTATTGGAATGAAATTAACAGAAGGCTTGATAATGCAAAGCCGCTTCTTTCTGACGCCGACGGAGAAAGAGAAGGGGAAGCTTACAGCTTTGATCTGGATTATCAGCTTTCAGAGAGTCTTATGAATCAGGCAAACACAGCTTACGGAACAAAGCCTGATGAGCTGCTTCTGACGGCTCTCGGTCTTGCGACAGGTAAAATTGCAGGCGGCGGTGTCGGTATATCTGTTGAAGGTCACGGCAGAGCAGAGCTTGAAAAGCACGTTGCTGTTGAGCGTACTGTGGGCTGGTTCACTTCCTGTTATCCTGTTGTGCTTAATTGCGGCGGCAGCATTGCTTCTGAGTTAATCGGTACAAAGGAGGCAATGAGAAAAGCGGCCCGAAAGAGTACGGATTATCTTCTTATGAACCGTAAGATACACAGTAATGCAGATATTATATTTAACTTTTATAAGAAAAATAACAGGGCTGATAAGATTGCGTCATTTAATTTTGACAGCTCTCTTTTCCCTTCAAAAATCAATGTCAATTGCATTGCTTCCGATGACGGAGTGAGTGTGAAGCTTGCTGTTGCAAAATGCGGACATATTGAAGGAATCTGCCAAATTCTCGGCAAGGAATTTGAAAATCAGATCAGAGCCGTTGTTGATTTTTGTGATGAAGCTGCTTCAGTTACAAAAACCTGCTCAGATTTTACCGATACAGAGCTTGTTGAGGCTGAGCTTGAAGAGCTTAAGAAAGCCTTCGGTGAAGATAATATCGGAGATATCTGTTCTCTGACACCTGTTCAGGAGGGTATCTATGCTCAGTATTTCAGAAATTCAGACACAAAAAAATATCAGCTGAGAAATCTTATCCGTATCAGAAAGGACTCGGATGAAGAAATTCTCAGAAGGAGCATGGAGCTGCTTTCTTGTCGTCACAGGGTTATTAAAACCGCATTTACAGTTTTAAAATCAACGGGGTCAATCAAGCAGATTATCCTTTCAGACAGAAAGGCTCAGTTTAATCTTCTGAAAGAAAATGAGCCCTTCTCACAGAGCGCTCTTGACAGA
>JAZOWF010000056.1:0-2189 GCA_045659065.1 Acutalibacteraceae bacterium | reverse complement strand
TGATACCGAGAGAAACAAGCTTTTCAAGTGCTTTAAACTTTTTAGCTACTTCGTTTGGTACTTTCGCCATCTTTTTTCACCTTGCTTTCTTCAAATTCTGATATGATTTTTTTATAACAAACACCACAAACGTCTCCGTTGTGGTAGCAGCATGAGGCACATCCGAGTGCCTTTTCATCAACAAGCATAACTGACGATGTGCTTCATCGTGCTTCACCTCTCTGTCTGTCCCTCGGCTCTTTATATACGCCGTGTTCGTTGTAGTTCTGTGGGTCGGCAAGAGGTGTTATCCAACCGTTTATGATGCCGCCAATCATTGCTTCAGCCTGCTGTTTTGTAATGCCCATTTCACGATTATGACCGTCAGCAAGCTCTCTGTTCTTTTCAGGGCTGTCATAGGCATTACTTACATCGGTAACTTCATATTCCCCTTTGGTGATGATTATAAGTCTGCCGCTTTCCGGGTGAACAGCATAGCTCCTTTCGGGAAGCGAGGAACGAAGCGGAATAACCTTGTTTTTGTTATTCTCCATAAGCTCTGCAAACTCACAGATATGATAGAGATTACCGCCGATTTCCGTGTGGTAATCATCAACATACCTGCAGGTCTTATCAAGCTTTTGTCCGTCAGGGTATTTTATTCTGATTTTGTCACCGTCGGGAATAGTGAATATCTTTCGGTATGTGGGAGTTATAAACCTGATACCCTTACTTGCACAGACAAGATGATTTTCAAGGAAATGCTTTACATAGCAGTAACAGTAAAGGTTGTATTCGCCCTTATTGGGGTTAAGCCTTAACAGATAAGTATGGTTATCCGTATCCACTCTGACACCGTAATACTGATTATCTGCACCGCTGTACTGCTTTGCACTACTGCGACAATACTGACTGAGCTTTGTTCTGTCAGAGAGCATATTGCCGTATTTTTCATCGAAACGAAGGGCATTGATTACCTCATCAAACTCCTTTGAGAACTCGTCGCTCTTGAAAAATGCGGAAATCTCATTCCAAGTGGAATGAAATTCCTTACCGTTTGAGCCGAGGTCTGCACGAAGATAACCTATGCAGGCTGTCTGCTGATAAAGCTGATTGCTCTGTCTGAAGGTGTATTTTTCAAGATTTTCCGTAATGGGTGTTACATTAAGCTGTGTCATCTTGCATCCCTTTCCTTTCTTCTGTGGGCAATATTCTTCTGAACCTCGTCCAATCTTTCCTTTGCCCAATCGGGAAGGTCATCCTTTTCGATGATACCGAGAACATCCGAGCGTTCAAACCTTGCCTCTTTACCGCTGTAAATATTTGTACAGAAGCAGGCTGAACCTCTTGAATTAGGCTCCGCCCCAAAGCCTCCTGTACAAAGCTGCAACTGCTTTGTTGCAATCTGATATTCGGGCTTGAACACATCAGCACGGATAACAACTATCTTGTTTTTAATACTGTCATCGGCTTTAAGCACCTGACAGCCGTCCTTTATAATCGGTGTCATATCCACGCTGATTTTTGATTTTTCATCAATGACCTTCTCCGCTTCATTTTTAACCCTTTCGGCAAATATCTTTACTATTTCCGCATAGTCACCGCCTACAAGAGCATCGACATATCTTTCAAATATGCCGTTGTTTTCATAGTTGGCTACAACGAATCTTTCATCAGAAGCAGCAGTTTTGTCCTCACCGATTATGATTTCCTTTGTACCGATTTCAAATGCTGTGGTAACCTCATAATTACCTGCCATTCTTTTTTCTTCCATAACATAGACCTCCTTTTATTTGTTTTTAGTTGTGAGCATTACAGAAAGACCGAGAGGGGTAAAAGAATAGCTTTTTGTACGGTCAAATTTACTTTTGTTGTGTTCCGTTCTCAAAATATATCCTTTGTGGCGAAGTCTTTTAAGAGCGCCGTAAACGGCACCCTTACCCATAAAGGGAAATACTGCCGTAAAATTGTTTACAGAGCATCTGTACCACAATTTACCCCAAAGAATGAAGCCTTTTTCTTTCTGTTGCTCGTATAAATATCCTGCGATTAAAGCAGAATTTATGCCACAATTTTCCGCTATGATATTACTGTATTTACAAGTCATAATTTTAATCCTTTCTCAAAGAAAAAGGACTGCTCCTTTTCTTTGAGAAGGAAACAGTCCAAAAGTATTTGTTATTTTATCTTCCTATATACCAATCGTCATA
>JAZOWF010000055.1:0-31532 GCA_045659065.1 Acutalibacteraceae bacterium | reverse complement strand
ATATGGTTATGAATTCTTTTGAAATTTTCGGCCTTATCTGTGAAGTAGAAGAGCATTTCGACATCGAGATTCCTGACAGAGAGCTTATGAAGCTTGTAACTGTCGGCGACCTTGTAAAATTCATCGACGAAAACGCATAATTGCAATAAAAGGAAGAGGCACACGCCGACACCACATAAGGCAGCATTTCTTTAAAAAGTGAAATAACTTCACAATAACGCGTTAAAATCCACCAATATGCGTCAGCATTATTGGTGGATTTTGCCTTTTCTTGCAAAGCTATTTCGCATTTTAAAGTGCTTCGCAGTTTCGTAAGAACTGAAAATTTCTTGTATTGAAGCCACAAAACGAAGCAAGCCTGTCGCCTTGCGAGGCTTTTGGCAAAAATACAGGGAATTTTGTTCGAGAAACAAATACTTCCTTATGTGGCGTCGGCGATTGACATCTCCTTTTTGTTTTAACTTAATGGAATACTATTGCGCAGCCGCCGTCACACATACCGGGCTTTTCTCCCAATTGACGTCCGCAATATTCACAAATTGAAATATTTCCGTCAGAATCATACTGCGTTCCTTCTATATCTTGTCCATGCCATTCTCCGCCAGCCGAAATATAAACAACAACCGTCTTTCCGTCTGCACTTTTTCCTTCATAATAGTCATATAAATAACAGGCAATCCAATTATCTGCTATTTTCTTTGCAGTTTCACTTGTAACATTATACAGCTTGATTCCACCGTCGGTAATTGCAACATAGGGAATTTTATCTGTTCTTAAATCAAATGTTCTGAACTCACCCTCAAGAAGCTCTGAGCCGACCTTGGCATAGGATTTGACGGCAAAGGTATAAGCTGTATCTTTTTTCAGATTGTTGACAGTAAAGGTCTGCTTGTCTGTGTATCCTAAAGATGTCCAGCCATTAGCGGTTTTCTGATAAATTCTGTAGGAGGTTGCTTTATCAACCTTTTTCCAACGAAGAATTGCAAAATTTGCCGATGTTGTGCAGGCTATTTTACCGGTTGCCACGGGAATTGTTGTGCATTTAAAGGTCTGAGCATCTTTGCTTAAAAGAGTGTAGTTTGCGCTTTCTTTAAAAGCCTTTACTCTGAACTTATAAGTTTTGACAGGCTCAAGCCAATCAACGGTACAGGAATTCTTACCGTAAAGACGGTCTGCCAATTCCCACCTCTTTTGAAAATCATCATATTTATAGATCTCATATCCGTCAGCTCTTTTAACCTTGTCCCATTTAAGAGTAAGTGCGTGTGTACCGACCTTTGTTGCCTTGATGTTTTTGACCGCTTCAGGTCTTGTTGTTGCTCTGAGAGTTTCAGAAGCCCAGCTTCCCCACACAGTCTTTCCGTTAAATTTCAAATAAGCTTTGACCCTATATTTATATTCGGTTGCGGGAGAAAGACCTTTGACGGTGTGTGATGTGGATTTAACGTCAGCTAATTTTTTCCATTTTCCTGCGCTTTTGCTATATACATAAATTCTATAGCCCGAGGCTCCTTTAACCTTATCCCAGGAAAGCTTAAAGGAATCTGGTGTGATTTTACCGTACCAGAGGTTTAAAACCTGTTCAGGACGTGTGGTTGCCGTCAAGGTAGCACTTGCCTTACTTCTGATAATTTTTCCCTTTTCTTTGATGCAAGCCTTTACTCTGAATTTATAAACAGTTGCGGGTTTCAGGTCTTCTGCACAGCAAAAATACATATCAGATGTGTCGATTTTTTTCCATTCCTTAAGTCCCGAGTCATACATATAAAGCTCGTAAAACAATGCATTATTGACCGGCTTCCATTCAATTGTTATTGATTTTTCATCCATCCAATTCACCTTAACCCCCTTCGGAGCGGCAACAGTTATATCAGCCGCTGAGGCGGTGATATTATCGCCTTGCGCAAAGGCAAAGACTGAAAAAGCAGTCAACACAAGAAGAGTGACTAAGAGCATTTTTTTGATTGTGTTTTTCATAATATTCTTTCTCCTTTTTCAATTTATACCAATATAGTACCTCTGTTAAAGATAGTTGTCAATTATCAAAACAAACATAAAAGGTCTTATATTTATGAGCAAAATAACAAAAAAGCTGAAGCCAACACCAACGCGAATGCTTCAGCTTTTTTTAAATTCTTACATCGCAGCCTTCACAGCCTGCATAACCTTGTTTGCCACGGGCACTGCATCGTAAAGACCGATACCTCCGTTTTCAAGGCAGACAACAATTGCATAAGGGAAATCAAGGTCATAGGAAAAGCCGGTAAACCAGGCGTGGCTCTTGTCACCGATAACCTCGGCTGAGCCAGTCTTGCCGCACATCTGAAGGCCGGGGAATTTGCTGTCACCGTAATAATTCTTGACGTTTGACCTGAGCATATCTCTCACCTTTGAGGCTGTTTCTGCGGAAAGGGTGATGTTGCTGCTGACGGGACTTTTAAGTCCGCTGACAAAGGAGTCGCTCTTGACAAAGAAGGGTGTAACCGCCTGACCCTCATTTGCAATTGCCTGCATAAAAAGAAGCATCTGCAGAGGGTTGATGAGGGTTGTGTACTGACCGATGCCTGCCCAGCCTAAGTCAAGGTTTGTGGAATCGGAAACATCAAAGCTGCTTTTGACAGTTGTGATTTTGTCAAGAGTGATTTTCTTTGAAAAGCCCATTGCTCTGACAGTTTCTGTCAGCTTTTTGGGACCGATTTCATTTGCAAGCTGAGCAAAGACGCTGTTGCAGGAAACATTGAGGGCTCTTTCAAAGGTGAGCTCACCGTGAATACCGTTACAGATAACCTCACCGTCACCTGCTCCGTCACCCGTTTTGTATTTACCTGTGCAGGTAAAGGTGCGTGAGAAGATGTCGGGGATTGCTTCAATTGCCGCAATGCCTGTGACGACCTTGAAGGTTGAGCCGGGAGTAAATACACCCGAAATTGCTCTGTTGAGGTAAATACCGTCATACTTGCCCGTGGTGTCCGTGTCAATGTCCGTGGGCTTGCTGACAGGGTCATAATTGGGTGCGGAAACCATTGCTATGATTTCACCCGTGAGATAATTGCTGACAATAACAGTACCCTTTTTGCCGTTCATTGCATTATATGCCGCGGCGGAAACATCGGCGTCAATTGTCAGCGTTATGTCCTGAGTATCCTTTGAGGACACGGCGGGATAAATGCCGTCACTGAAATTATAACCGATGAGAGTTGACTTATATACAGTCTGAATTCCCGTTGCAATGAAGCCTGAGGAGTCACCCACAACGTGAAGGGTGCTGCGGCGCACCGCTGAAGAGTCGTTGAATTTTCTCTGTCCGTCAACGGTGGAAACAAGAACCTGACCGTTTCTGTCATAAACCGCACCTGCAACGGTCAGCTCACCCGAGGAATAAATGTGTCCGTTTGCCTTGCTTGAAACCCAGACGTCGCCCTCATCATAAAAGGTATAAAGCATAAAGCCCAGACCGAACATAAAGGCAGCAACAAGGAAAATGAGAATATAGGTTCTTTTTGTGATACTTTGCATAATTCATCCTCCTTGTCAGTTGGTTTTGTAAAGCTTGGGGAAGGTGCGCACGTCTGCCGCCTTGATGAAGGCAAACAGTGCCCAGGAGCAGATCATACTTGAACCGCCCTGACTGATAAAGGGAAGAGTAACACCCGTCAGAGGCAGAAGGTCCGTGATGCCGAAAATGTTCAGACAGGTCTGGAACAAAAGCATTGCCGCCGCCGAGCAGGCCGAAATTGAATAAAAGGTTGAGGGAGCGGAGCGGGAGCTGATCATTGCATAAACAGCAATTGCCGCAAAGCACAGAACAATTGCAAGAGCAATGAGCATACCCATTTCTTCACACACAAGACCGAAAACAAGGTCCGTTGTTGCCGCATAAACATTTCTCAGACAGCCGTTGCCGACACCCAGACCTCTTAAGCCGCCGCTGACGGCATAAATAAGCACTCGTGTCTGCTGATAGCCCTTGCCGTACATATCCTCCCACACGTGACGGTAGGCGGCAAAGCGTGCCGCAACGTGAGGCTTGAAGCTGATGATGAGTATTGCACCCACAAGGGCAATTGCACAGATGAAAATGATTGTTCTCATATCGCCCGAGCGCATAAAGCAGATAACGATGAAGGTGAAAAAGAAAATCAGAGCTGTGCCGAAGTCCTTCATCAGAAACAGTACGCCGATGCAAGCCATTGCAAAAGCAATGAACATATAGATATTCTTTGAGGTAAGAAGCTTGTCAAGAGATGCCGCGCCCACAAAGACAAAGGCAATCTTCACAAACTCAGCGGGCTGAATTGTAAAGCCCGAAAAATAAAGCCAGTTATATGCACCGTTGATTGCACCGACGAAAACTCTGATGTAAGCAAAGCTGCCCGCAAGAAAGAGCACGGCAAAAATGCCCAGAGCCGTACGCACCGCCATAACTCTTTTGACGTCGGTGAGAAACCACAGCAGTACGTCATAAACGAAGATGCCCGCAATAACGGTTATGAGCTGCTTGAACATTGCCGAGGGTCCCGATACACTGCCGATAAGGCAAAGACCGATACCGCTGAGGAAGAAGGCAATGAATTCAAGCTCAAAATTGACCTTTTTCAGCACAAGATGCATAAAGCCAACGTACATCCACTCAAAAGCGATGTAGCCGATAAGCATAAGGGCAATGAGGAACTGAAACTTTTCCCTTGTGACAACAACGGGAATAAAGGAAATGAACTGGAAAATGCTCATCATATAAAGGATGAAGCCGCGGTCGACATATTTGAAGCGGCGTCTGAGTCTGTCGTCAAGGGCAGGCTTTTCTTTTTTGATTTTCTGAGTCTTTTTCATTCTCATCTCCTCCTTCCTGCCTGATAAAACAGTCGCTCATCTCCGAGAGCAATGACATCATTGTTTCTCAGAAGATTGGGTGAGCTGATTCTTTCACCGTTGAGAAGCACGGGCTTATCCTTTGAAAGAATGTCAATTGCCCAGCCGTCATCAAAAAGAATGAGCACGGCGTGCTTTCTTGCCGTCTGCCTTGAATGAAGGCGTATGTCACAGCCTCTTGCCGAGCCGATTGTGATTTCATTTCCGCAAAGGACAAAGGATTCACCCGTATCCTTGTTGATTATTCTCGGCTGAGAGGGACCTGCAGCTGTCTTCTCGGCAGGCTTTTTGTCAATGTCATATACGGGAGCCTTGGCGGCAGGCTTTTTGTCAATGTCATACACGGGAGTCTTGACACTCTGAGGTGCGGCGGCAGTTTTTGCTTTTTTCTTTGAATTTTTCTTTTTGCTGATTTTTACAACGGGGTCATCGGTGACCTCAAAGCGAAAGCGCATATTGCCAAGAGAAATCAGGTCTCCGTCAACGATAGTACCCTTTTTTTCAATCTTTTTGCCGTTGACCTTGATGCCTGCCTTTGCCGGTGAAACGTCATAGATATACCAGCCGTCAATTCGTCTTGTGATAACGGCGTGGCTTCTTGCAACGGTGTCATAGCTGACGGTGATGTCACTGCCCACAGCTCTGCCGATTGAGGTTTCCCACATATTAAGATCATATCTGTTGCCGTTATGGGAATCAATCAGATAGCCGTAGGTCTTTTCCTTGGGATGACCCAGACACAGAGCAAGGATACATTTGATGAAAATTATAATTGCAACTGACGGCAGAACAATTCTTGAAAAGCCTGTCACAAAGGACATTACCGTCTCAAATATTGAGTCCATAAAAAGATTCCTCCTTTTTGTCGGTGATTATAAAAACACTCGGATTGTGATTAAAATTCTTCATATTAATGTTATTCCAAACGGAAGCTTTTGTCAAGGCAAAAGAAAGACGGAAAAAGGCAGATTCACGGAAAAAGAAGGATTACGGACTGTAAAAAACTGCGGAGTGCTCTGACGAACTCTCCGCATAGCTTGTCGAAAAAAGATTTTCGACAAGCTGGCAGACTGTAGAGAATGTTACAAGATGCCCTTTTCTTTGCTCCGAAGGCGTACAGTGGTACTCCGAGAGGGCAAAAAAAGGGCAAATATATGAAAAATCCGTCGGAATTCAATGTTTCGACGGATTTTCTATGCTTTATTTTTTATAATTTACTTTTTTATTTTTTCTTGTTCTTAATTCATATATGTTCTTGTGACTTTATCGACAGTCTGAGCGGAGTGCTCATAGAACACTCCGCATGTTTTTATTTATTGTCTGTTTTCCATACCGGGTCTGCCGCAGCACTTTTTGTATTTTTTGCCGCTGCCGCAGGGACAGGGATCGTTTACGCCGACCTTTTTCTTGTCGTTTCTGACTGTTCTGCCCTTTTCAGAGCCGTCACCCGCACCGCTTGCAGAGGTGACCTTTGCCACCTTTTCACGCTTGATTTCTTCGTCGGTACGGAAGTTGGCGGTGAGAACAATTCTCACTGTGTCCTCTCTGATTGAGCTTGTCAGCTCCTCGAACATATCAAAGCTCATCTCTCTGAAGGCTACAACGGGATCCTTCTGACCGTAGGAAAGAAGACCTACACTTCTCTTGAGCTCATCCATTGCGTCAATGTAATCCATCCACTTCATATCAACAGCCTTAAGAAGCATTGCTCTTTCAATTTCTCTCATAACCTGAGCTGTGAAGAGCTCCTCGCGCTGCTGATGAAGAGTGTGTGCCCTTTCAGTAAGAAGGTCGAAGATTTCGTCAGCCTTGTATTTTCTGTCTTCAGTGAAATCGTTTTCATCTGTCAGCCAGCCGTTGTACTTTTCTCTCAGTGAGCCGAGATGCCACTCGTCTGAAGGAATGTTTGACGGGCAGAAGAATTCAACGGTGTCACCGATTGAGTCGTCAATCATTTTTGTGATAACATCCTTGATGTCCTCACCCTTGAGCACTCTGTCTCTCTGACCGTAAATGATTTCTCTCTGACGGTTCATAACATCGTCAAAGGAGAGAACGTGTCTTCTGACTGCAAAGTTGTTACCCTCAACCTTGCGCTGAGCGGATTCAACCTGCTTTGTGAGCATACCCACCTCAATGGGCATATCATTGTCAACGGGCAGTGAGTTCATAATTGCCATCATTCTGTCACCGCCGAAAAGTCTCAGCAGATCATCCTGCATTGAAAGGTAGAAGCGGCTTTCACCCGGGTCACCCTGACGTCCCGAACGTCCTCTGAGCTGATTGTCAATACGTCTTGATTCGTGTCTTTCGGTGCCGATGATGTAAAGACCGCCCGCTTTTCTGACAGCCTCTGCCTCCTGAGCAATTTCTGCCTTGTATTTTGCTTCAAGCTCCTTGAATTTTTCTCTTGCACCGATAATGTCCTCATTGTCTGTGTCACCGAAGGCCGTTGCCTCTGCAATAAGCTCCTCGGTGTATTCAAGGTTTCTCATTTCTGTTTTTGCAAGGAATTCCGCATTACCGCCAAGCATAATGTCGGTGCCTCGGCCTGCCATGTTGGTGGCAATTGTGACTGCGCCGAGCTTACCTGCCTGAGCAACAATTTCAGCTCCCTTTTCGTGATGCTTTGCGTTGAGGACGTTGTGCTTGATGCCTCTCTTTTTGAGGGCGGCTGATAGCTTTTCACTCTTTTCACTTGCAACGGTACCCACAAGCACGGGCTGACCCTTTTCGTGACAGAGAAGAATCTGCTCGATGATAGCATTGAACTTAAACTGCTCAGTCTGATAAATAACGTCATTGTTGTCAATTCTCAGAAGAGGCTTGTTTGTGGGAATTTCAACGGCGTCGAGGGAGTAAATCTCTCTGAATTCGTCAACCTCGGTCATTGCAGTACCTGTCATACCTGACAGCTTTTCATAAAGTCTGAAATAATTCTGGAAGGTGATGGTTGCAAGGGTCTTGTTTTCACGGGCAATCTTCACGTTTTCCTTTGCTTCAATTGCCTGATGAAGACCGTCGTTATAGCGTCTGCCGATCATAATACGGCCTGTGAATTCATCAACGATGAGCACCTGACCCTCTTTGACAACATAATCAATGTCTCTTTTCATAATGCCGTGAGCCTTGACGGCAATGTTAATGTGATGGGAAAGAGTAAGGTTTTCGGGGTCACTGAGATTTTTGATGTTAAAGAAGGATTCAGCCTTCTGAATACCGCTTTTTGTCAGAGAAGCACTCTTTGCCTTTTCGTCAACGATATAGTCAGCGCCTGCCTCAGCGGCAATGTCTTCAAGATTTGCCTTAGTGTCAGCCTCGGCAACACGGTAGCCCTTGAGGGAGCGGACAAAGGTGTTTGCAACGGAATAAAGCTCACTTGAGGCTCCGCCCATACCTGAAATGATGAGGGGGGTTCTTGCTTCGTCAATAAGAATTGAGTCAACCTCGTCGACAATTGCAAAATAATGTCCTCTCTGAGTTTTTTCCTGCATATACTGAACCATATTATCACGAAGATAATCAAAGCCCATTTCATTGTTTGTGCCGTAGGTAATGTCAGCACTGTAGGCCGCCTTTTTTTCATTGGGGTCCATACCCGAAACGGCAAGACCCACGGTAAGACCGAGGAAGCGGTGCACCTTGCCCATCCATTCACTGTCTCGGCGTGCAAGATAGTCATTGACGGTAACGATGTGAACACCCTTGCCTGTAAGGGCGTTAAGATAAGCGGGAAGAGTTGAAACAAGGGTTTTACCTTCACCTGTTTTCATTTCTGCAATTCGTCCCTGATGAAGCACAATACCACCCATAATCTGAACGGGGAAATGCTTCATGCCAAGCACACGCCATGCAGCCTCACGGCAGACGGCAAAGGCTTCGGGAAGGATGCTGTCAAGGCTTTCACCCTTTGCAAGTCTTTCCTTGAATTCGGGAGTTTTTGCCTTAAGCTCGGCATCGGTCAGCTTTGAATATTGTTCTTCATAGGATAAAACCTTGTCAACAGTGGGCTTTATTCTTTTGATTTCCTTTGATGAATAATCACCGAAAAGCTTTTTTAATAAGCTCATACAATCACCTCTAACTGTATAATCAGGCTGATTATACTAATAATCATTTAATTGTACCATAAAAAATAAAATATTTCAATAGACATAAAAGAAGGAATTCCCGTCCTTTTTGTCGGACGGAAATTCCTTTGAAGCTTAATCCTCTGTCTGCTCATCAAGGCTGAGGGTGAAGGAGGGAATAAATTCTCTGATAAACTCATCTGCCTCGGGCATATTCAGCTTTTCAATTGACCTGAGGGTGCTTTCCTTGGCCTTGATAAATTCTCTGTTGCCTGCATTTTCCTCTTCAATGCATTTTATAAGGGCAGAGATTTTATCGGCAGCCTTGACGATTTTCCACTCCTCTTTATCCTTTTCCTGCGGGAAAAAGGCGTCAGCATAAATGCCGTACATATCCTCGGGGAGCATTGAAAGAAGCTTTTTCGAGGCCGCATCCTCAACCTTCTGAAAGGCACCGTGAAGCTCCTTGTTGCCGTGCTTGACGGGAGTGGGCATATCACCTGTGATGATTTCGGGCATATCGTGGTAAAGACCGAGAAATGCCGCTCTTTCGGGATTGACCGAGCCGCCGTAATGAAGATTTTTCAAAACAGCAAGGGCGTGGGCAATGACGGCAACGTCATTGCTGTGCTCACTGAGGTTTTCCTCAGAGGTGTTTCTCATCAGCGCCCAGCGGTTGATGAATTTCATTCGTGAGTGCATTGCAAAAAAATGTTTTTTCATAATAGCCTTCTCCAAAAGCAAACGGGATTGCTCAGAAAAAACAAACAATCCCGTTAAAATACTTGTCACCCTATAAATTATCAGATGATGTCACCCATCATACCGGGTGTGCAGGAAGCTGCGTTGCTTTCGTCTGTGTCAATGTGCATTGCAAGAGCATAAGCGGGATTGACTCTGACAATAACATCACCGAAAATAAGTGAACGGCCGTCAGTTTCAGCCTTGACGGAAACAATCTGCTTGTCAACAAGTGAATACTTTTCAGCATCCTCGGGAGTCATGTGGATGTGTCTCTTGGCAATAACAACACCGTCCTGAAGCTCAACCTCACCCTTGGGGCCTACAAGCTTGCAGGAGCCGCTGCCTTCAAGGTCACCTGATTCACGGATGGGAGCCTTTACACCGATGCTTCTTGCATCACCTGCTGAAAGCTCAACCTGGGTTTCGGGACGTACGGGTCCGAGAATGGAAACGCCGGGGAAGCTGCCCTTGGGTCCGATAACCTGAACTCTTTCTTCACAGGCGTACTGACCGGGCTGTGAGAGGTCCTTTTTCTTTGTCAGCTCATAGCCTTCACCGAAAAGGATGTCAAGAACTCTGCGGCTGACGTGGATGTGTCTTGCTGATGTTTCAATTAAAACGGGTCTGTTCATTTATATATACCTCCGTAAGTATGTTTTACCGAAATATTTTACAACAAAAAAATGATAAATTCAACACAGATTATGTACTTTTTTTAAAATTAATGCTAAAATTAATTATATAATAAAGCTGTGAGGTGAAATGTTATGTATTCTGCTGCCTTTGAAGAAATCCGTGACCGCTGTGTGCTGTGTGAAAAATGTGAGCTTTCAAAAAGCCGTGAGCATACTCTTTTCGGCTGCGGCAGTGAAAATGCAAGGCTGCTTTTTGTCTTTGACTCGGCAAAGGAAAAGGACGGGGTCAAGGGAATTCCCTTTTCCTCGGAAAGCGGAAGGATACTCGACAATTTTTTCACCCTGATGAGCCTTGACAAAAGAAAGGATGTTTTCATCACACCCATTGTCAAATGTGCTGCCCTCAAGGGCAGTGCCCCGACTCAGCAGCAGATGGAGGAATGTATGCCCTATCTGAGAGATCAGGTGCGCCACATAAAGCCCAATATCATTGTCTGCCTCGGAGAAGCGGCAGCAAAAAAGATGATAGACGCCGCCTTTTCACTTAAAGCAAATCACGGCAGATTCATCAAAAAGGGCAAGCTTTATTTTATGGGCACCTACAGTCCCTATGAGCTTGGAAGCGATGTTGACAAAAGACTTGCCTTCCTTGAGGATATGCAGGGTCTGAGAGAGATTGTTGACAGAGAGCTGAGATAACAGCGGATTTTTTTGTTAAGACAATAAAACTTCTTCCCTATTTTATCTTGCCTTTTAAATTTCTCTGTGTTATAATTTAAATCCAATCTCAAAGAGTGGTGGCAAGTACCACTCTCTGATTGGGTTTCCGTTGCCTTGCTTTTCATCGAGCAAGGCTCTTACTTTTTACGGCAAAATAAAGCAAAAACGTCAGAAAGAAAAACTTTCTGGCGTTTTTTATACTTTATTGATTTTTTGACTTTATAGGCATCCTGCCCTGTCAGCCTTCAATTATTCCGCCGATAAATTCTCTGATTTTACTGAGTCTTTCTCCTGCAAGGGCTCTTGATTTTTCTCTGACGGAGTAGTAAATCTTGATTTTCGGCTCGGTGCCTGAGGGTCTTACCGCCATCCAGGAGCCGTCAGCCCAGATAAACTTGAGCACGTTTTCCTTGGGCAGATCACCGATTCCGAGGAGGAAATCCTGAACGCTTTCGATGCCCTCATAAAGCGCTGTGCCTTTTTCACGGAACTGAGTCATAAGCTGACCGATTTTCTCCGCACCCTCCTTGCCCCTGAGGGTGAAGGAGTCAAGGTGGTCAAGGTAGTAGCCGTATTCTGCATAAATTTCGTCAAGGGCTTCCACAAGGGTTTTGCCCTTGTTTTTGTGATAAGAAGCCATCTGACAGATAAGCATTGAAGACACAACTGCATCCTTATCTCTTGCGTGGGTGCCCACAAGATAGCCGTAGCTTTCCTCGTAGCCGATGACAAAATCAGCCTCGCCCGTTTCTTCGTAACGGCAGATTTTATCACCGATATATTTAAAGCCCGTAAGAGTCTCCTCAATTTTTGTGCCGTAGCTTCTGCCGATGTCTGCGCCAAGCTCGGAGGTAACGATTGTTTTGACAATTGTTGACTTTTCCGTAAGCTGTGCCTTTTTCATATCAAGCACAAACTTCACAAGCAAAGCGCCCGTCTGATTGCCTGTCAGAAGCTGATAATCCTCGCCCTGTCTGACAGCAATGCCCACTCTGTCACAGTCGGGGTCTGTGCCGAGAACAAGGTCGGCGCCTGACTGCCTTGCCTTTTCAATTGCAAGGTTGAGAGCATCCTTTTCCTCGGGGTTGGGGCTTCTCACCGTTGAAAAGTTTCCGTCGGGCATTTCCTGCTCGGGAACAACGGTGACGTTCATATTTTCAAGCACTCTTCTGACGGGGATGTTGCCCGTGCCGTGAAGAGGTGTGTAAACAATTTTAAGGTCGGATTTTTCTTCGTAAAGGGACTGCTCTCTGACTGCGGCAATAAACTCATCAAGCACATCGTCACCGATAAGGCTGATGTTTTGGTGGTCACCGTCACAGAAGGGAAGAGTCAGCATATCAACCTCACCGATAAACTGTGACATTTTTTCCGCAACCTCGGTGCAAAGCTGACAGCCCTTGGCATCATAGACCTTGTAGCCGTTATATTCCTTGGGATTGTGGGATGCGGTGACCATAACACCCGCACTGCAGCCCAGATATCTTGTTGCAAAGGAAAGCACGGGTACGGGAAGGGGCTTGTCAAAAAGATAAACCTTTATTCCGCTGTTTGCAAAAATACCTGCGGCAACACGGGCAAAATCTGCTGAGTTAAGTCTTGTGTCATAGCCGATTGCAACGCTGATATCACCCTCACAGGTGCTTTTGAGACAGTTTGCAACACCCCGGCTTGCCTTGCCGACAGTATGTCTGTTCATACGGTTTGTACCCGCTCCCATAATACCTCTGAGTCCGCCCGTACCGAAGGAAAGCTCCTTGTAAAAGCGGTCCTCAAGCTCCTTGGGGTCGGTGATAGCGGAAAGCTCATCCTTATATTCACTGAAGCTTTCCTTCCATATATTGTATATTTCTTTATAATCCATGATCATCTCTCCTTTTCATAGATTATATTCATCTTCCGCCCTTCCGTCAAGAGCTGAGTACTCATTAAAATAGTCCAAAAGGGCGGCATTGACCTCGGGATCACCGAATTTTTCCATATACTCCTCAGCCACACGCCTTTCGGCAAAGTTATTGAAAAGCAGGGTTATTATAAACTCAGGATTTCTCTTTTTATACGCCATTTCAATAAAGCGCTCACTGTTATTTTTCAATACGGGATAAAGCCTGGCGGAAAACTGTATACGGGTATTGATGCAGAAGGCAACATAGGCATAAACAACATTATAATCGTTAACCATATCCATTGCTACGTCGATGTAAAGATGTTCACATTCAATAAACTCAAGCTCTCTGCAGCCGAAGAATGCCTCCTCACCCACACCTTCGGCATCACGGGGGAAGACTGCCCTTTTCAGTGCGCTTCGGCTGAAGGCATAGCTGCCGATCTTACAGTATTTACCGAGGAAGGTAACCTCCGTCAGAGCCTCACATTTGTTGAAGGCATATTCCTTTATGCGTAAAAGAGACCTCGGGAAAACGAGAGTCTCAACAGCGGTGCGGTCAAAGCACTGAAAGCCGATTTCAGAAAGCCCCTCGGAAAATTCAATTTCTCTCAGATTACTGCATTGACTGAATGCCAGCTCCCCGATTTTTTCAAGGCTCGGGGGAAGAATCAGCTTTGTTATTTTTGAATCAGATTTAAAGGCATAGGCTTCAATCTCCCTTACGCCCTCTCTGATTGTAAGCACGCCGTTTCTGTCAAGGGTATAATCCTGTTCGTTCATATTCTCACCTCTTTTTAAAGCTCGGTTTCCTCATCTGAAAGAAGGTATTTTTCATACATATATTCAAGAACAATAGTTTTTATTTCTGCGGCAATATCCATACCCAGAAGCTTTTTGAAGGTCAGGTCAGAGACAAAGCCGTTTTCGATAAGATAAGAGAAAACATTTATGTCTCTCCTTTCGGCGGCTCTGACGGCAAACCATTCACTGTGTGTTTTTATATATTCGGTTATTTTCTCCCTGATGCTTTTTTCCTTTTGCAAAGAAGAAGCAAGAAAGGCATAAATAACATTTCTTTCGGCACTTTTTATTTTTTCCATTCCACCGGTCTCCAGATTGTCACATTCAAGATATTCAAGATTTTCACAGTCGCGGAAGCTGTAAACAGGAGCCGCACACGTGCCCTCGGGAAAAACTGCTCTTTCAAGGGCACTCTGATGAAAGACAAAGGTGCCGAGCATTGAGATTCTTCTGCCGAAATAAACCTCCCTGAGCTGCTTACACAAGCCGAAGGCAAGGCTTTTGACAATGCTTGGGCCCGCCTTGAATTCGATACGCTCAATAGCCGTTTCATAAAATGCCTTGCGGCCGATATAAATAAGATCTTCGTTGAATTCAACCTCACGGAGATTGAGACAGCCTGCAAAGGCAATATCTCCGATTTCACGAAGAGAGTCGGGCAGAATTACCTTTTTTATACTCAGATCCCTTGAAAAGAATTCATCTTCAATTTCTGTCACGCCCTCATTTATTCTCAGCACACCGTTTAAATCAATGGTATAATCCCTTTCGTTCATATTCTCACCTCTTTTTAAAGCTCTGCTTCCTCATCTGCAAGAAGAGCTTTTTCATACATATATTCAAGAATAATAGTTTTTATTTCTGCAGCAATATCCATATCCATAAGCTTTTTGATGGTCTGGTCAGAGACAAAGCCGTTTTCGATAAGATAAGAGAAAATATTTAAGTCTCCCCTTTCGGCGGCTCTGACGGCAAACCACTCATCATGTGTTTCTATATATTCGGTCAGTTCATCTTCGATGCTTACGCCCCTTGACACACAAGCGGCAAGAAAGGCATAAATAACATTTCTTTCGGCACTTTTTATTATTTCCATTCCACCGGTCTCCAGACTGTCACATTCAAGATATTGAAGATTTAGGCAGTTGCGGAAGCTGTAAATAGGAGCCGCACACGTGTCCTCAGGAAAAACAACCCTTTCAAGTGCGCTCAGATGAAAGGCAAAAGGGCCCACCCTTGAGATATATTTACCGAAATAAACCTCTCTGAGCTGCTGACAAAAGCCGAAGGCAAGGCTTTCCACAGCCTCAGGACCCGCCTTGAATTTGATACGCTCAATACCCGTTTCATAAAATGCCTTGCGGCCGATATAAATAAGATCTTCGTTGAATTCAACCTCACGGAGATTGAGACAGCCTGCAAAGGCAATCTCTCCGATTTCACGAAGAGAGTCGGGCAGAATGACCTTTTTTATACTCAGATCCCTTGAAAAGAATTCATCTTCAATTTCTTTTACGCCCTCATTTATTCTCAGCACACCGTTCAAGTCAATGGTATAATCACTTCTTTTCATATTTTCCCCTTTTTTATAATTCAAGCTTTCCGCCGTCTGCTAGTGTATGAAGATATTCAATAATTGCTCCGCTCAGCTCAGCTGAGTCACTTTTTTTCAGAAGCCTCTCAGCATCATTTTTTGACACAAGTGCATTTCTGATAAGATATGCGGCACAGCTGTATCTGTTATTTTTAATAAATAATTCCGCAAAATCTATGCCCCTTTCATTCACAAGGCGGGCAACGTTATCGGGAAGTCTTCTTCCCCTGTGCACACAGCCCGCAATAAAGGCGCAGACTATGTGGTCACCGCTGTAAACCTTTTGCGCGGCGTAAAAGTCCAGGCGGCCGCTTTCGAGATATTCAAGCCTGCTACAGCCGAAAAAAGCTGTGTGCCAGACCTCCGTCTGTGAATCGGGAATAACTACACTTTTCACATCACTGAAAGAAAAAGCAAGGTCGGCAATTCTGTTTATATTGCTGCCGAAGGTAACCTCTCTCAGATTTTTGCAACGGCTGAAGGCCTGACCTTCAAGAGCACAAAGACTGTCGGGAAAAACAAGCTTCTCAACGGCAGTGCCCATAAAGGCTCTTTCGGCAATTTTTATGAGATTTTCAGAAAAAACAATTTCTCTGAGGGTTTCACAGTACTCAAAGGCTGAGACTCCTATCTCACTGACCGTGGCGGGCAGAATGACCTTTTTTATACTCAGATCTCCTTCAAAGGCTTCCGCTTCAATCTCCGTTACGCCCTCATTTATTCTCAGCACTCCGTTTATATCAATGGTATAATCCCTTTTGTCCATATTTTCCCCTTTTTATAATTCTTCCTCATCAAAAAGGCTTGTTCTTGTATTAAGATATTCGAGAATCTCCGCATTAAGCATAGGTGAGTCACCCCTGCCAAGAAGCTCCCTCGCATATTTTTTTGATATAAAGCCGTACCTTACAAGATATGCGGCACAGCTGTAATTCTCATCCGCCATAAAGCCCTCAAGAAATTTTTCTCCCTTTTCTCTGACAAGCTCGGCAACACTGTCGGGAAGATGTCTTCCTCTGTGCTCACAGCCTGCAATAAAAGCGGAAATGATATGGTCACCGTTATAAATTTTCTTCAGGGAGGAAAATGTAAGGTCACTGCATTCAAGATATTCAAGATTGTCACAGCCGAAAAATACCGAATGCAAAAGACGCAGGGGTACGTCGGGAATAATCACCCTTCTGACATCACTGACAGAAAAGGCAAGGTCGTAGATTTTTCTTATCCCGTTTCCGAAGCTGACCTCTCTGAGACGGCTGCAGCGGCTGAAGGCGTGGGTTTCAACCTCATAAAGACTGTCAGGAAAAACAAGGCTTTCAACACCTGTGCCGAAGAAGGCTTTTTCGTCAATTTTTATGAGGTTTTCCGAAAAGACAATTTCACAGAGATTTTCACATTCCTCAAAGGCAGATACGCCTATCTCTCTGACTGTATCGGGTAAAATCAGCTTTTTAATCTGAGGAATTTCATAAAACTCCTTTTTTCTGATTACGGTTACACCGCTGAAGATTTCCAGGGTGCCGTCTTCAGATAATTTAAACATATATTTATATCCTTTACTTTATAAATTCATAGTATCTCTGTCCTCACTGTCCGCCTTATCCTTTGAATTGAGATATTCCACAATAATGGCATTTGCCTGAACGGAAAGGGAATCGGACAGCACAAGGGCAACATCCTCATCACAAATCAGCCCCTGCCTCAGAGCATAAGCTCCCTGATCATAAAGCTGACGGCTGAGAAGACTGCTGAGAAATTCTCTGCCCCTTCTTCTGATTTCCGTTGCGGCCTCCTGAGAAACAGCCTTACCCGTGCTGCAGCACGCCGTAAGATAGCTGAGCACCGCCCTTGTCAGAGGAACTGCCGACGTTGTAACCAGCGTCAGACTGTCACACTCAAGATATTCAATATCGTGACAGGCGGAAAAGTTTTCAGCAGGAACAATCATCGAGTTTTCCGGAAATACTGCCTTTTTCAGTGAGGAGCAGCCGAAGCACTGGGGAGCAAAATGCTTTAACCCCCTTCCGAAATAAACCTCTCTGAGCCTGCTGCAGCCGTAAAAGCTGAAATTTTCAATCGTTTCAAGGCTGTCGGGAAAGCGGAGAATTTCAATATCTGTGCTGCCGAAGCTGTTATAGTCCAGCCTTCTGAGATTCTTTGAAAAAACAACCTCCCTGAGCCTTTTGCAGTTCAGAAATGCGGCACCGCAGATTTCTTCAACGGTATCGGGCAGAATCAGCTTTTCAAAGTCCATATTGTCCTTGAAGGCAAGCGGCTCAATGACAGTGACGCCCTCGGCAATTGTCAGAACACCGTTTTCAATACTGTAATCACAGTCCTGCATTTCTTTCAATCCTCTCTTTGATTTCTCTGTAATCCCTTTCGGTGATAAGCCCTTTTTCAAGGGCAAGGTGAGCAGTGTCTGCTTTTCCTCTCAGCACGGCAATGTCGGCAAAGACATTTTTATTTTTTCTGAAAAAGCTGTCGGTAAAAGCCCTTTCATCCTGTAAAAGCTCTTCATAGCAATGAAGTCTTGCTCCGATGACGCACACCAGAGTTTCATAGCCCATACTCACAAAGGTCAGCTCCTCAGCAAGTGAGTAGTCCACAGCCTTTGCCACGATTTTTTTAATGCTGCGGCAGCCCGAAAAGCTCAGAAGGTCAACACACTCAACGGTGTCGGGAAGATGAAGCTCTTCAAGAGCCGAGCATCTGATAAAGCACTCCTTACCGATTATTCTCAGCCCTTCTCCGCCGCTTATTTCCTTAAGAGCCACACAGTTATAAAAGGCTCCCCTGCCGATTTCCGTTACCGAGGAGGGTATTTCAATGCTCTCAAGGGCAAGACAGTTGACAAAAAGAGAATTTTCAAGCTTCCACAGACCCTCGGGCAATCTGATTCTTTTAAGGCAGGTGCATTGCTCAAAGGCTCTTTCGTCAATCTCCCTTACGGAATCGGGAATAAAAATCTCTGTGGCTTTTGTAAGGGCAAAGGCCTCCTCCCCGATTATTTTTACACCCTCGGGCACACGGACACTGCCCGTGAGATTTTCGGCTTTTACAAGAATTTTTCTGCCGATGGGGTCGGTTTCAATCTGAAATTTCGGTTTATAGCTCAAGCTCATCCTCCCCCTCGGTGCTGTAATTAAGATATTCGAGAACGGTGGTGGTTATTTCAGCATCGGTGCAGCCGGCAAGAATCCCAAGAGCCTCCCGCCTTGAAACAAGTCCGCAGGAAAAGGCCTTATAGAAAAACTCCTTATTCCCGCTTCTGACAGCGCTTTCACAGACGTTAAGAAATCTGTCTTTAAGAAGAAGCATAAAGTCGGGACTTTTTTTAAGCAGTTCTATATCCGTCCCCGCTGTTATGGCGGAAAGCAGCACATCAACGGTAAGACGCATTTCTGATTCACGGAAAAGATGTCCGCAGCCGGGCACACGGTGAAGGCTGAGGCTTTTAAGCCCTGTGCAATTAAGGAAGGGATTAAGATTTGCAAGACCTGCAGAATCGGGAACGGACATCTCGCTGATGCTCTTGCAGTCCTTGAAGGCATAGGCATTGATTTCTCTGAGAGAATCGGGAAGCTTCATTTCCTTGAGAAGCTCACAGCCTGCAAAGGCACTCATTCCGATTTTTCTTACACAGGAGGGAAGCTTCAGGCGGGAAAGCCCGGCACAGCCGCTGAAGGCATTGTTTGAAATAACCTCAAGGGATGAGCTGAGGTTGATTTCCTCAA
Organism: Acutalibacteraceae bacterium; assembly: GCA_045659065.1. Lineage (GTDB taxonomy): Bacteria > Bacillota > Clostridia > Oscillospirales > Acutalibacteraceae > UBA6857. The sequence goes on along the minus strand of JAZOWF010000055.1, from coordinate 12,474 downwards.
GGGCGATACAGTCACCGAAGGCTCCGCTGCCGATGACGGTGACGGTATCGGGCATATCCACTCTTTTAAGCTTCGGGCAGTATTTGAAGGTGAGAGAGGGAATTTCACGAAGACCGTCGGAAAAGACCACGTGCTCAAGGTTTTCACAGCCGTAAAAGAGGGTTTCACCAAGCACCTTTACGGTATCGGGGATAATCACCTTTTTTATATATTTGTTTTTCATAAAGGCACAGGCGCTTATTTCACTGACATAAGGGGGCACAATATATTCCTCGGCGGGACCGCGGTATTTTTTGAGGATGATGCCTCTGTCTTCGTTTTTGACAAACCTTGCACCAAGCTCCATAAGGCTCATATCATACTGACTGTAATCATTAAAGCTCAAGGTCATCCTCCTCCCTTTTGTTTTCAAGATAAGCAATAAGCGCCGCCCTCAAATTGATGTCTTCCGTTGCTTCAAGAACAGAAAGAGCTTTTTTTCTTTTGAGCAGACCGAAGGAAAGATAAATGCTCAGAAGCTCAGCATCTTTTCTTAAGATTACTTTTTTGATAATCTCATCCTCATAAAGCTTCAGATGTGTATTGATATATTCACGTGTTTGCTCACCTACGGTGTCAAGGTTTCTCAGGGCAGCAACAACGCCGAAGCAATTGGCAATTATTCCGTCATACTCTTTATTTGTAAATTCCAAGGGATAAAATTCCATTGCCTTACATTCGATTTTTTTAAGCTCGCGGCAATACATAATATTGCTCACGCAGATTGCACCCGCACTCTCGGGAACTGACAGCCTTTCGAGTCTTACGCAGCCCGAAAAGACCAGACGATCAATTTTTTTAAGGGTGGGCGGAAGGATAACCTCCCTGAGCCTTTCGCAGTCACAGAAGGCGGCAAGTCCTATCTGCTCAACGCCGCCGAAGTCGATATGCTCAAGATTGGCGCATTTTTCAAAGGCGTAATTTCCGATAATTCTTGTTTTTGCGGGAAGGGTCAGCCTTGTAAGAAAGGTGCAGTGGTTAAAGGCATTGGAGCCGATTTCCTCAACAGAGTCGGGAATTTCAATTTCCTTAAGCTTCCAGCAGCCGTGAAAGGTCTGGTCCTCGATTTTTTTAAGCCCTGCGGGAAGGCGTACCCTTCTGACACCGCTTCTCCAGAAGGCTTTTACACAGATTTTCTCAACAGAGTCGGGAATATAAACCTCCCACACATTAGTGTTGAAGAATGCATTGGGCAAAATCTTATAAATTCCGTCGGGCACTCTGATGCTTTTTGCATCACCAAGATAAGCCTTCAGTACAAGTCTGTTTTCCGGGTCTCTGAAGGTAACAAAATCAGCCATAAACACACCTCCCTTTAATGACTGTATTTTATCATATTTTTTTTGCAGCCGCAAGTTACCCTCAGGCGCTGAAATGCCCTTTTTCACATTTTATGAAGGAATAAAAGTCACAGGTTAAGGTTTTGACTGTTTTTATATTGACTTTTTGCCCCGAGTCTTTATAATTGAAAATGCAGAAAAAGAGGCTTTGAAGAAACATCTTATTTCTCTGTCATTTTCTTTTGTTGTTGGATTTATTTATTTTTTTGGGAAATGACGGGGCAGGTCTTGATTTTTGCCGGGAGAAATCCCGCCACTTTTGAGAGAGTCTGCCGAATGAAAAATTTCGGCAGACTAATATTGTTGATTAATTCTGACCCGTATATAAACAAAGGAGGTGTTGACGTGTCAGCTTTTACAAAAATACTCGAGGGCTCTGAGGAATTTATCAGGGCAAACGAATGCATTGAAAAGGGAAAATTCCCCGCAGGCATCATCGGTCTTTCTCAGGTGCACAAGGCTCACTATATCTCCGCCCTTGCACACAAAAGCAGCAAAAAGGCTGTCATTGTCTGCCCCGATGAAAATTCAGCCTCAAAGCTTTGTGAGGACCTTAACGCTTTCGACAGCGGCGCCTTCCTTTATCCTGCAAGAGATTTCCATTTCACAAGCACCGACGGCCGCTCCTTTTATTATCAGCAAAAAAGAATCGGTGTTCTCAGCCGTATTCTTGAAAATGATTACAGATATATCGTCTGCAGCGTTGAGGCTGCCGCTCAGCTGACAATCCCCGCCCGTGAGCTTGAAAAAAGAAGTCTGCGCCTTGATCTCGGTCAGGAAATCCCTCCCGAAAAAATCATTGAGCTTCTTTCAATCAGCGGCTACACCCGTGCAGAGCAGGTTGAAGGTGTGGGACAGTTTTCTCAGCGAGGCGGTATTCTTGACATTTTCTCTCCCGGTCAGGAGAGCCCTGCCCGAATTGAATTCTGGGGAGACAGCATTGACTCCCTTGCTCTTTTTGACCCCGTAAGTCAGAGAAGAAAGGACAATCTGCCCTTTCTGAAAATTATGCCCTGCTGTGAAATTCTTTTTGAAAGCACGGCTCAGCTTCAGCAAAAGCTCCGTGACCTTCTTGCCTCAATCAAGGGCAAGGGTGCCCTCAAGGCAAGAGAAAGCGTCAGCACCGACCTTGAAAGGCTTGACGGAGGCTTCACCGTCAGCACCGACAGATACCTTTCCCTTGCTTATGAAAAGCCCGAAGCCCTTTTTGACTATACAGACGGCTGTCTGCTTTTCGTCAGCGAAACCTCTGCCGTCAAGCAGAAATACACCGCCCTTTCAAAGCTTTTTCTTGAGGATCTTAAAATGCTCAGTGAAAGCGGAACTCTTTTCAAGGGTATTGACCGCTACTGTCTCACCTGGGAGCAGCTTCTTTCCGTTTATCAGAAGGGCTCAACCTTCTACACAGACAACCTTGCAAGAGGCTCCTTTGACACTCCCGTCAAAGAGCTTGTGAGCGTCTATGCTCAGCCTCTTGCCCGTTGGAACGGTACTCTCAGCTATCTTGAGGAGGACCTTGCTCCCCTTCAGAAAAACAAATACACAACCGTTCTTTTTGCAGGCACGGACAAAAGCGCCCGTGAGCTTGCCTTTGACCTTGAAAATGACGGCTACAGAGCCGTTTATTTCCCCCGCATACCCGAGGAATTCCCTGAGCAGACCGTCTCCGTCATTCCCGGCTGTCTGTCATCAGGTATGGAGTATTCCTCAATTAAATTTGCCCTTTTCTCCTACGGCAAAGGTGCTGACACATCAAAGCCCGTTCAGCATTTCAAAAGACCCGCCTCATCAAAGCGCATTATCTCTCTTGAGGACCTTCACAGAGGAGATTATGTTGTTCACGTTCAGTACGGTATCGGTATTTTTGACGGCATCCACACCCAGAATATTTCGGGCAAGCTCAAGGATTTCATCAAAATCAATTACCGCGGCAACGATGTTCTTCATCTGCCCGTCACTCAGCTTGATATGCTTTCCAAATATATGTCCCCAAAGGACACAGACAAGGTAATCAAGCTCAACAAGCTTTTTTCAGACGAATGGACAAAGACAAAAAGCAAGGTGCGCTCAAGTGTCAGGGATATGGCAGACGAGCTCACGGCTCTTTATGCAAAAAGACTGGGTACAAAGGGCTATGCCTTCTCACCCGATATTGATATGCAGAACGACTTTGAAAGACGCTTTGAGTTTGAAGAAACCGATGATCAGCTTCAGGCAATCTATGAAATCAAAAAGGATATGGAAAGCTCCGTGCCTATGGACAGACTCCTGTGCGGTGACGTGGGCTTCGGCAAAACAGAGGTTGCCCTGAGAGCCGCCTTCAAATGCATTGCTGACGGAAAGCAGTGTGCAATTCTTGTGCCCACAACCATCCTTGCCTTCCAGCATTTTCAGACAATCAAAAAGCGTTTTGACGGCTTCCCCGTGGAAATCGAAATGCTCTCCCGCTTCCGTACCCCGAAGGACAGCGCCCAGGTGAAAAAGAGACTCAAAAGAGGCTCCGTTGACATTGTTGTGGGCACTCATTCAATCATTGCTTCAAGCGTGGAGTTCAAGGACCTGGGCCTGCTCATCATTGACGAGGAGCAGCGCTTCGGTGTTGCACAAAAGGAAAAGCTGAAGGAAAAATTTCCTCAGGTTGACGTGCTCACCCTTTCGGCAACGCCCATCCCGCGCACACTCAATATGGCAATGACGGGAATCCGCGATATGTCTGTGCTTGAGGTTGCACCCACGGGCAGACACCCCGTTCAGTCTTATGTCATCCCCCACGATATGCAGGTGCTTGCCGAGGCAATTGACAAGGAAATCCGCAGAGGCGGTCAGGTATATTATCTGCTCAACAGAATTGACTCCCTTGAAAGCCGCTCGGCGCAAATCAGAAAATTTCTCCCCGATGCAAGAATCGGAATTGCCCACGGTCAGATGACCGAGCAGGAGCTGAGCCTTGTCTGGAGACAGCTTCTTGAAAATGAAATTGATGTTCTCATCTGCACCACAATTATCGAAACAGGTGTTGACGTGCCCAATGCCAACACTCTCATCATTGAAAACGCAGACACCCTGGGTCTTGCTCAGCTTCATCAGATAAGAGGACGTGTGGGACGCTCCTCAAGACGCGCTTATGCTTATTTCACTTACAAGAAAAACAAGGTTATCAGTGAAATTGCCCAGAGACGCCTTTCTGCAATCCGTGAATATACCCAGTTCGGCTCAGGCTTCAAGATTGCAATGCGTGACCTTGAAATCCGCGGCGCAGGCAGTGTCCTCGGTGCCCGTCAGCACGGACACATGGAGGCTGTGGGTTATGACATGTATCTTCAGATTCTGTCTCAGGTGCTTGAAAGTCAGCAGACGGGAGAGCCCGTCAAGCAGGAAAAGAACTGCCTTCTTGACCTTGCAATTGATGCTCATATCCCCAAGGATTATGTCACCTCTGTCAAGCACCGAATCGGTATGTATAAGAGGATTGCCGAAATTTCAAACAGTGAAGATGCCATTGACGTTATTGACGAATTCTTTGACCGCTTCGGAGAGCCGCCCAAGGCCGTTGAGGGTCTTGTGCAGATTTCTCTTCTCAGAGCAAATGCCGCAGAGCTGGGCATTTATGAAATCCGTCAGACTGAGTCAATCATCAACGTTTTCCTTGAAGATATGAAGCCCGAATACATCCTTGCGGTGAATGAGAGCTTCAGACGCAATGTCAGCATCAGATCAGGAAAGGTCAGCCCGATTTTCAGCATTACCCTTCAGAAAAATCAGACCACCATTGACGTTCTCAAGGAGCTGATTACCGTTCTTTCCAAGGCAAAGGCTGATGCAGAAAAGAATCAGACACAACAGCAAGCATAATAAAATCCGCAGTTTCGGCTGCGGATTTTTTGTTTTTGATGAAGCTGTGCAAGCGGAAAGCACGGGCAACCAATGGTCGTCCCTAACTTCTCTTTATATAATTGAAACAGCATTAATATCCTACTTCGGTTAATTCTTATATGGAATTTTAACCGCTTTTTTTATGAAAAAAAGGGGCCGAAAAAAAATTTTTTTCAATTTTTAAGAAAAAAATGCACTTTTTGTGCAGTTTTTACCCTTTTTCGAAACATTAGTGGGAGACAAAAAATTTCAACCCGGAAAGGAGCAGATTAAAATTAAAAGCCTTACCTCAAAAGAAAGACTCTTTTGCACTTATTATTCCCTTTCCCGAAACGGAAAGGAAGCGGCAATCAAATCAGGATATGCCTTCCCCGAAAAAAGCGCCCTGCGTCTTCTGAAGAAGCAGGAAATTCTTCAGGAAATCAAGCGTCTTGACGAGATGCACAATAGCAGGGAAAACGACATTATTTCAGGCTATTACCGACTGGCCTTCGGCTGCTTTGCAGATGCTGTAAGCCTTCTGTTTTCAGAAGAAATCAGTCCCGAAACAATTCAGCAGCTTGACCTTTTCAATATCTCTGAAATAAAAAGAAAGAAAAACGGTGAAACGGAAATCAAATTCTTTGACCGTCTCAAAGCTCTCGAAAAGCTTGAAAGCTCCGCCCTCGGTGCTGAGAAAAGCTCCGCCTTTTCTCTTTATCACGCCATTGAAAAGGGAGCCTCTGCTTTAAGGAAAGACTGCGATGAGTGAGCAAGGCTTTGAGGTTTTTTCCGAAAAACAGCTCACCGCACTCTCCTGGTGGCATAAGTCCTCACCCTTCAGCAGCTGTGACGGACTTATCTGCGACGGAGCCGTACGAAGCGGAAAGACAACCTGTATGTCTCTTTCCTTTGTTTTGTGGGCATTTTATGAATTCGACGGTACCTGCTTTGCAATTTGCGGCAAAACCATTGCTTCCCTCAGGCGCAACATTGTTGTATCTCTTGTGCCTCTTTTAAAAAGCCTTGGTTTTGATTGCAGGGAAAAGGTCAGTCAGAATCTCATTGAAATAACCTTCGGAAAAAGAACAAATCAGTTTTACCTTTTCGGCGGACGGGACGAAAGCTCAGCCTCTCTGATTCAGGGTATGACTCTGGGCGGTGTTCTTCTTGATGAGGTGGCTCTGATGCCCCGCTCCTTTGTTGAGCAGGCTCTTGCAAGATGCTCCCTTCGGGGCTCGAAATACTGGTTCAACTGTAACCCCGAAAATCCTCTGCACTGGTTTTATGAGGAATGGATAAAGAAGGCCAAGGAAAAAAACTGCCTTTATCTCCACTTTCTGATGAAGGACAATCCCTCCCTGTCACCCCGTGTCATCCGCCGCTATGAAAAGCTTTACAGCGGCAGCTTCTATGAGCGCTTTGTTCTGGGCAGATGGGTTGCTGTGGGCGGACTTGTTTATCCCGAGGCGGCAAACGGAAAATATATCCGTCAGCCTCCCGATGTCAGCTTTTCCCAATGCTATGTTTCCTGTGATTACGGCACGGTAAATCCCACCTCCTTCGGCTTGTGGGGCGAGCACCAAGGTGTGTGGTACCGATTTGACGAGTTTTATTATTCGTCACGCTCACAGGGAAAGCAGCTGACAGACGAGGAATATTACGAGGAGCTTGTGAAATTCACCGAGGGCAGAAAAATCACGGCGGTCATCATTGACCCCTCGGCAGCATCCTTCAGTGAATGCATCAGAAGACACGGAAAATTCAGGGTTATTCCCGCCCGCAACGATGTTGTTGCCGGCATCAGAAAGGTACAAAGTGCCTTCCGCAGCGGAAAAATCATCATCTCCCCCGTCTGCAAGGCATCAATCAGAGAGTTTTCCCTTTACCGCTGGGATGAAAATGCGGCAAAGGATACTCCGCGAAAAGAAAACGATCATGCAATGGACGATATGCGGTATTTTGTCTCCACCATACTGTCCGACTCTGACAGCGGCGGCTTTTTTGCCATTGCCGCTCAGAGAAACTAATCAGCATCCCTTCAGGGTGCAGAAAGGAGAATGTTTTGGCATTAGGAAAACGTAAAAAACAGGCAGGAGCCACCGAGGTTGTGGCTGTCCCTCAGACAAGCTCCAATCATCATCCTTTTTCAATTCTCGGCTCCTATACTCCGGGTCCGACGGCTGACATCAACATTTATAACAGCCTCAGAGAAGCAATCCCCCTCATTGATGCGGCTATTGACAAGCTCGTCCGTCTTATCGGTACCTTTGAAATCCGATGCGATAATGAGGCGGCAGAAAAGCAGCTGAGTCATTTTCTTCAGAACGTCAGCGTTGGCGGCACAAGAAAGGGTATTGATGCTTTCATTTCAACCTTTTTTCAGCAGCTTCTGACAATGGGTACCGCCGTTGGCGAAATTGTCACCGACGGTCAGACCGTCACCCATCTGTTCAACTCAGATCTGAAATGTGTCAGCCTTACCGAAGGCTCATCCCCTCTTGACATTGTTGTCAGCGCTGACAACGGTAACGGACAGTTCGTTCCCGTTGAATACCCCGAGCTGATTCTGCTTTCCGTGCACAACCCCGAGCCGGGCAAAATATACGGCACCTCCGTTCTCAAGGGACTTCCCTTTGTGAGTGACATTTTGCTGACCATCTTCAACACAATCGGCATCAACTGGGAACGTGTGGGAAATGTGCGCTTTGCTGTCACCTATAAGCCGCAGAACGATTCTGTGGATATGGCTTACGCCAGGGAAAGAGCAAACCAGGTGGCAACGGAATGGAGAAACACAATGAAAAGCGGCGGCACCGTCAAGGACTTTGTTGCCGTGGGTGATGTGAGCATCAAGGCAATCGGTGCAGACAATCAGATTCTTGACAGCAGCGTACCTGTCAGAGACATCCTTGAGCAGATTGTTGCAAAGCTGGGCGTTCCCCCCTTCCTTCTGGGTCTCTCCTGGTCCACAAGTGAAAGAATGAGCTATCAGCAGGCAGACATCCTCACAAGTGAAATTGATGCCTACCGCCGTGAGCTTAACCCCACAATTGACAGAATCTGCCGTCTGTGGCTGAGGCTGAACGGCTTTGACTGTGATTTCACAATCAACTGGAATGAGCTGACCCTTCAGGATATCAGGGAGCTTGCGCAAAGCCGTTATTACGACGCTCAGAGTGAGCGCATCCTTTGGGAGATCGGAGGTGAAAAAAAGGATGAATCTGACAATTGAAAAGGAGCTTGAGCTTATCAACGGATATTCACGCTCAGCTCTTACTCAGGAAGATGTTTATATCTTCACCCTCACTCTCTGTGATAATGACATCGACAGAGACTATGAAAGATTCAGCATCAGCGCTCTTAAGGAGCTTGAGAAGCTTTTTGTGGGTAAAACAGGTATTTCCGACCACTCAATGAGCTCAAAAGATCAGCGTGCCCGAATCTTCCGCACCTACATTGAAAGGGTACCGGGCAAAAAGACGGCCTGCGGTGAAGCCTACACTGCTCTCAAGGCCCGTGCATATATGCTCAATACCCCCGAAAATGAATCGCTCATAAAAGAAATTGAGGGCGGCATCAAAAAGGAGGTCAGCGTCGGCTGTGCCATGAAGGAGTGCATCTGCTCCGTTTGCGGAACAGATATGAAAAAGCACCGCTGTGAGCACATCAAGGGCAAGCTTTACGGTGACAGGCTTTGTCACGGTATTCTCTCTCAGCCCACCGATGCTTACGAATGGTCCTTTGTTGCCGTACCCGCACAAAGACTCGCAGGAGTCACAAAAGCATTTTCACCCAAGGAGGAAAAACACACCGTTATGACACTTGAGACAATCAAATCCATTTCAGAGGATACCCTCATCACCCCAAAGCAGGCAAAGGAGCTTTCCGAAAAAATCACGAACCTTGAAGCTCTTGCCTCACAGGCTCTCATCTACAAGCAGCATCTGACAGATGACGTAAAGAGATTTGCGCTTCTTCTTATGCCCGAGGTGGATGCAAAGGCCTTCATCACCTCCTGCGGCTCAATGGAAATCTCAGAGCTTAAAGCCTTCAGAGATTCTCTTGAAAAGCAGGCAGGTAAAATCTATCCCTGCAGAAACCAGCTTTCACCCGCAAGGTCTGCGGCAAATTCAGACAACACAGTTTTTAAAATTTAAAGGAGGAATTTATTTATGAGTAATCTCAACATCAGCGGCCTTGAAAAAAAGGAGGTCACATTCAAATGTGCAGCAAAGGTAAAGGTGGGTAACGCTGTTACCTTTTTAAGCAAAGACGAGGTCACCGCACCCGGCGCAAACTACCACTTTTTCGGCATCGTCACCTGCATCAGAGACGGCTATGCCAGCGTTCAGGTCAAGGGTCCCGTGTCTGTGAAGTATTCGGGCATCAAGCCCTCTCTGGGCTACAACCGTCTTACAACCGACGATTACGGCGGAGTTACCACCAACAAGGACAACGGTATCCCCTATCTTGTTACTGATGTGGATATGTCCACAGCAACCTGTGAAATTTTACTTTAAGGAGGAAAAAATTAATGTCATTTGATAATATCAGACTCGAAAAAGGTCTTTACACCTCAGGTAAAGGCTTCACTCAGGCTCTTGAAAGCATTGACCCCAGTGAAAACTACATCGGCACTGCCATGGAGGGTCTTGACGCTTACCAGAGACAGCTTAAGCGCTTTGACATCAAGGTCAGCGGCAGAAACAGCGACACAATCGAAAAATTCTTCAGAACAACAGATTCAGCGGCGCTTTTCCCCGAATATGTTTCAAGAGCAATTGCTCAGGGTATGGAGGAAAATGACCTGACAAAGAAGATTGTTGCAACAACAACTGTCATCGACAGCCTTGATTACCGCTCACTTGCAATGGGCACTTCTCACGGTCAGGACATCTTCACACCCATCAACGAGGGTACATATCTGCCCGAAACAGTAATCACTGTCAAGGACAACCTTGTCAAGCTCAAGAAGTACGGCAGAATGCTCTGCGCTTCCTATGAAACAATCAGACATCAGAGACTTGACCTTTTCACAATCGCACTCAAGCAGATCGGTGCGGCAATTTCAAAAACTCTTTTTGCCGACGCCATCGCAACTCTTATGGGCGGCACTGATGATGCTCCCGAAACAATCAGCATTGCAGCTTCCGACTTCAGCTACGATTCACTTATCAATCTCTGGAGCAAGTTCTCAGATTTCAATCTTTCAACAATCATTGCTCCCACAGAAAATCTTTCCGCTCTTCTCAAGATGAACGAGTTCAGAGATTCTGCGGCAGGACTCAACTTCCACGCAACAGGCAACCTCATCACTCCCTTCGGCGCAGAGCTTGTCCGTGCTCCCGGTCTTTCATCAGCCAACATCATCGGCATTGACAAAGCAGCCGCAATTGAGCAGGTGACAGCCGGCGGTCTTATCACAGACTTTGATAAGCTCATCGACAGACAGCTTGAAAGAGCATCTGTCTCCTTCACCGGCGGCTTTGCAAAGCTTTACGGCGATGCAACAAAGCTTCTGGAAATCACCGAGGGCTGAGAGGTGAGTTTATGATTCAGGTAAATGATGTTTTAGCTGAACTCATGAATTTCAATGATATGCAGGGGTACAGTCAGCAGCAGCTGACCCCCTGCTGTGAAAAGGGTCTTGCCTGGGTTCAGCGCAGACTCCGCGACGGTGCGGACAAAAATGACCCTCTCATAACAACCACGGCAGCAGCCCTTGCCCATTATTTCTTTTTCATTTACAGGCTCTCGGACCCGGACAAGTATTCAACCTATAAGGCCGGTGACATGACAATTTCAAGGGATATTTCAAAGGAGCTTGAATTTGAAAAATCTGTGAAAAATGAGGCAATTGCCGCCGCCTGCTCAATACTTTCTGACGGAGGCTTCTGTTTCTGTGCTACTTAATAAAATTTCAAATCCGCTCTTTGATCCCTTTGGAGTGAAAATGAGATCCGTTATAGCTGAAAGTGAAACGGGAATTGAGTTTTACGCCTTCCTTCAGCCTCTGAGATACAAAAATAAGATTTATCTCACGGGCGTATCCACTGAGCTCGGCTATGACGGTATGAACAAATACCTTCTTCTTGCACCTAAGGAGGTTGATCCCTCTTATCTGACGGACTCAAAGTATACTCTCTGCTTCGGTCAGGACAAATTCCGTACTGACCACTGTGAGCCCGTCTATTTCAAGGGCAAGGTGCTTTATCTGTGGGCTGTTATTCATAAGGAGGGCAGATAATATGAAAAATACAGACGTACTTATCACTGAGATTATTGACCATCTCAATCTTCTTGGCACCCAGGGGCTTTTCACCGCCGTGAAGGCCTATGAAACAAAAAACCTTCCCATACCCCTTAAAAACAATTACATTGTTTTATCCACCAAGGAAAACACCGTGACTCTTTTTGAGGATGACAACTATGAATACTGTCAGCGCAACAAGGTTGTTATCAGGCTTAACTGCTATACCCCTGTCAATACCACTCTTCAGAATGTCTATACCTTTGTTGAAACAATTCTCGACTATATCAACGACGAATTCAGCAACAATATGACCGCCTTTTCAATTGAGGAGGCTATTTATGACAGCAGCACCTGCGCTTATAAGGTTATGGCTCTTATGCAGTTTGAATATGAAACCTGCACCGGTGCAGGCACCTCAAACTCAGAGCTTGCCGCCGCTCAGGATTTTCTTTGCAAGACCCACGTCAAGGACACAGACCTTCACATAGATCACAAGGACAGGGTTTATCTCGACTCTCCCATTGTCTGCGGCACATATATGGGCACGGGCAGCTCCGATGAAAGAACCGTTGACGTAGGCTTTTACCCATCTGCAGTCATTGTATTCCGTGACGATTATCATCCCACTGTTGCTGATTTAAGCAAAAATACTGACCTCAACCTTTTCGGCTTTGCGGGAAAAAACGTACATTCACGGGGTATCCGTCTTGTCAGCACGGGCTTTGCGGTGAAGGAGCTTACCAACTTTTTTTCGGCAAACAGCAACACCTACCTCAATTCAGACGGTCAGGTCTACGGCTATATTGCATTCAGATGATAATATCTGAGCATAAGAAAAGGCACGGCGAACGCCGACACCACATAAGGCAGTATTTCTTTAAAAAGTGAAATAGCATCACAATAATGCGTTAAAAACCACCGATATGCGTCAGCATTATCGGTGGTTTTCGCCTTTTCTTGCAACACTATTTCGCCTTTTAAAGTGCT
>JAZOWF010000054.1:0-5163 GCA_045659065.1 Acutalibacteraceae bacterium | reverse complement strand
TGCATTTTATGGCTTCAATACAAGAAATTTTTAGTTCTTACGAAACTGCGAAGCACTTTAAAAGGCGAAATAGTGTTGCAAGAAAAGGCGAAAACCACCGATAATGCTGACGCATATCGGTGGTTTTTAACGCATTATTGTAATGCTATTTCACTTTTTAAAGAAATACTGCCTTATGTGGCGTCGGCGTTCCTATAGCTCTTTTTTATATAAGATTTTATTTCAGAATTGAAACAGCATCTGTGATTGTTTTTTCAAATGCTTCTCTGCCGTATTCATCAACCTGAGTCTTGTTTTTTTCACCGTGAGTGAGACATCCTGCACCGCCGATACAGCCGCCGACGCACGCCATGCCCTCAATGAAGTTTGCATCAAGAACATTCTTGCTCTTTTTCAGAAGAGCGGTTTTGCAGGCCTCGATGCCGTCACAAACAGCAGGCTTGACCTCAAAATCAATTTTCTGCTCAAAAAGAGCCTGCTTGACAGAATCCGAAAGACCGCCTGAACGGGCAAAAATTCTGCCGAAGTAAGATGCATTATCAAGCACACCCTCGGGAAGCTCTGTGATTGCCAGCTCCTTGCTGTCAAAAAGAGCCTGAAGCTCTTCAAAGGTAAGAACCGCATCAACATAAGGCTTGACGGATTCAAGCTGAGCTTCGGATTTTTTGGCTGTGCAAGGTCCGATGAAAACAACCTTTGCATTTTCAGTTGTTTCCTTGATGTACTTTGCAAGCATTGCCATGGGTGACAGATTGTGTGAAATAAAGGGCACCAGAGCCGGGAAGGCAGTTTTGACATACTGAACAAAGGCAGGACAGCAGGAGCTTGTCAAGAAGCCTTTTTCACTCAGCTCCTTTGATTCCTTCATTGCAACCATATCAGCACCGAGAGCTGCTTCAATAACAGTATGAAAGCCAATCTCTTTAAGACCGGTGATAACCTGACCGAGCTTTGCATAAGTGAACTGACTAGAAATTGAGGGAGCAACAACGGCGTAAACCTTGTAATTTTCATTATTATTGCTTTTTTTAACAATATCGATAACATCGAGGATAAAGGATTTATCACTGATTGCGCCAAAGGGACACTGATATACACAGGCACCGCACTGAATACATTTGCTGTTATCAATTGCGGCGGCATTGTCTTCATTGATTGAAATTGCCTTGACCTTACAGGCCTTCTGGCAGGGGCGCTTGCGGTTAATGATTGCAGAGAAGGGACAAACCTTTGCACACTGTCCGCACTCAACACACTTTGACTTGTCAATGTGAGCAACGTGGTTATGGTCAAAGGAAATTGCTCCGCGTCTGCAAACATCCTCACATCTGTGAGCAAGACAGCCTCGGCAGGAGTCTGTTACCTCATAACCGGCAGCGGGACATTCGTCACAGGCAATGTCGATAACCTCAATGACATTGGGGTTTTCTTTATCTCCGCCCATTGCAAGCTTGACACGCTCTCCCAGTATTGCGCGTTCTTTGTAAACACAGCAACGCATTGTGGGAATTTTTCCGGGAACAATTTTCGTAGGAATGTCAATAAGATTCTCAAGAAGGGTGTCATTCCAAGCTTCCTGAGCAACCTGACGTAAAACCTTGTACTTAAGATGCTGTACTTTTGTATCAAATTTTCTCATAAAATATACCTCTTAGAAATAGCTGACTTTAATCCTTTTACCCATTTTTTTCAGGGACTTTGAAAGCTCCTCAACAAGATTCATTTTGATGTTGAAGTTAATGGGAAGATCCGGATTCTGATGAGCGGGGTTAATGGCCCGTCCGACATAAAAGTTGATGTCGGTTGCCTCTTCAAACAGCAGACGGCAAATCAGCGAAGCACCGTCTCTTTTGAAGCTCCAATGCTCATAATGTTTGTTTTCACCGAGATAATCTGCCGCATACTCAACGACCTTGTTAACGGTGAAAACACCCTCTGTTACAAGGTCAACGCCCTCAAGCTCAGCAATGGGCGGAACATCACTCTGCTCAAAAACAAGTGAGGGTCTGAGGGGCTTGCCGAGAAACTTGGCGGCAATGGAGGAGGTTGTACCTCCGCAGATAATGTGCTTGCCCTCCTTGGAGAAGAACAGAGACATCATTCTATCCGCATCATCACGGTTTGACGGAGGACCGAAGAGCATATTCATCGGAACTCTTTTTCTAATTCTGACAACACAGGCAGTGGCATCGTCACCGGGCTTGTGTCCGTAAAGCTTGTCACACTCATCAACAAGCATTGTTGAAAGTGTTTTCGCTGTGTAGCCCGCAGGAGCAAGCGTTTCCAGGAAATCAATGATGTCCTCTCTTTTCCAGCCGAAATTATAGGACATTCCGATTCCTGCATGAGGACATCCGTCACTCATAGCAATAAAAATATCGTTTTCCTGTAAATCAATAACAGATTTGAATATCTTTTTACCGCCGATATTCATTTCTATTTTCGGGTAATCCCAATTCTTTTCATCACGGATAATAATTGCATGAGGGTTATCATACTGTATAAGCTCTGCTGTCTGATTGTTTTTAAGATGAATAATTGTGAAGGTCGAATAAGCAACTCCTCTGACTGAGCAAACAGGCAAGGTAGCCGCAATTGTTTCAACACATTCTTCAAGAGAGAGACCCTCAGCAAGCATCGTTGAAATAATTTTTGAGGTAAGAGTTGAAAGAATACTCGCCTTAACCCCGCTACCAAGACCGTCTGAAAGAACTACAACCGTTGAATCTTCACCCGGCTCAACTATATCAATATGGTCTCCGCAAAGCTCTTCACCGTAATGATTTATACTTTTATATCCGATATCAGCACATAAATCATTCATTGGTTATTGACTCCTTAAGCTTTGCAAGAGCAATTTTTGTTTCAGCTGCCGTTTCACCAAGAAGAGAAGCAATTTCCTGAACAATTCTCATCTGCTTTTCAACAACCCTGTCCGCAACCTCAACGGTCTGCTTGCTGATTGCTTCTTTTCGATCCCTGGAATACTGTTCCTTTGTCACGTCACGCATAATGCCCACAAAAAGTCTTGAATCACCGTCATAGACAATTGTCTGTTCAACATAGCGCTTATATTCAGCTAAATAAACCTGCTCCTTGTATATTCCCATACCTGTGTCACGAACCTTGATGAAGGGTGACGGATCGAGAATTCTGATAACCTGAGTGCCGAGAACATCAGAAGCATAACGGATGTTCATAAGCTCCATTGCAGATTTGTTAATCTGCTGAACCTCAAGCTGCTCATTAAGAACAATAAATCCGTCAGGTGAATTATTAACAATTGTGTCTGAAAAGCTTTCAGCCTTATCCTTAAGGAAAGGAAGACACATTGAAATTTCAGCCTTACCCTGAAGAATTGCAATTGCTTTTTCACGGCAGGTGTTATAACCGCAAGAGCCGCAGTTGAGCTCCTGAGATGGCTTGAATTTGCCCATCTGACGAAGTGTATTGCTGATTTCGAATTCAGCAGGCAAGGGCAGATGCTGCTCGATAAATTCGAACTGCTTTTTCAGTTCAACTGCCTTGGGCTGTGAAACATCAAAATCCTCATTACCTGCATAATTTATGATTGTGATATAATCCTTGACGGTTTCTGAACGGTGGTATTTTTCCATAACGGGACCGCCCATACAGCTGCCGACACAGGCCGACATTTCAATAAAGCACTTGTGGATTTTTCCGCTTTCAATGTCCTTAAGTGCGGCAATACAGTTTTCAACACCGTCAAGAGCCAGATATGTAAAGCCGGTGTTTTCCTGAGCCATGGTTTTAAGAACACCGCCGGTTGTGGGGAAAAATCTTGCGCGGGACTGCTCTGTTTTGTCAATCTCGGGCTCAAGCTCAATGTTTTCATTTTTGAACCATTCCGTGAGCTCCTCAAAGGTCATAACAGCATCAACAATGCCCTCGTAATGCTCTGCCTCATCTTTTTTTGCAACACAAGGTCCGATGAAAACTGTTTTAGCATCAGGATAACGCTTCTTGATATCCTTGCAGTGAGCCTGCATTGGGGAAACAACATCGGCAAGATATTCCAAAGCGGCGGGATGATGCTTCTGAATGAGCAGATTGATTGAATGACAGCAGGATGAAATGATAATATCTCTGTCATCCTCTCTGATCATTCTTTCATATTCATTTTTGACAATTGTTGCACCGATTGCGGTTTCTTCAACATCATAAAATCCAAGCTTTTTAAGAGCTTTTCTGATTGAATTGATTCCAATATCGTCATAGTTTGCAATAAAGGAGGGCGCAAGAGAAACAATAACAGGATCTCCTGACTGAAGAAGAACCTTCACCTTTTCTGTTTCGTCAACAATCTCCTTTGCATTCTGAGGACAAACAACAAAGCACTGTCCGCAGAGAATACATTCATTGCCGATAATATGAGCCTGATTTCCCGAAAAGCGTATGGCTTTGACGGGACAATGGCGGATACATTTATAGCAGTTTTTACAATTTGATTTTTTGAGAGTCAGACAATTTGGCATTATCCGTTACTTCCCTTCGTTCTGGATTTTTTTCAACACATTCTCTTCGAAAAATTCCTTGAAGCTTTCTTTTGTGATGCCTGTGTGAATATCGTCGTCAACCTGAACGGTAACGCCGACACGGTTGCATTTGCCAATGCAGAAGCTTCCCGCAAGAGCAACCTCATCCTCAAGCCGATAATCACTGACGGCTTTCTGCAAAAGCTCCACAATTTCAGGAGAGCCTTTCAAGTGGCAGGAACTGCCGACACAAATCTGAATCAGCATATTATACCTTTTCCTTTACGTTATTATTGAAAAATTCTTCAACAGTTTCGGGAGTCACTGAGAAGAAGCTGCCGTCAACTGTTACACAGACACCCTTCTGACATTCACCAAGGCAGAAGGTACCGCCAAGCTCAACCTTTTCTTCGAGCTTGTTTTCACTGATAAGCTTCTGAAGCTGTTCAACAACCTGGCGTGAACCCTTGATATGGCAGGAAGAACCGATACATACTGTAATTTTCATAATTTTATGCTCCTTTTTATTTTAAGGTAACGGTAATCGAACCTGACAAGCCTTAAAAGTCCGATTTACAGCACCTTTAATGATTTTTCTCCTCGCAAGACGCGAGTATTGTTTCGTCGAAGAAATCCTTAAATGCACTGTAACTCGGGCATTTAAGGT
>JAZOWF010000053.1:0-1625 GCA_045659065.1 Acutalibacteraceae bacterium | reverse complement strand
GCCTCATCAGCAGATGCGGCAAACGCAGTCATACCGAAAAGCATCGAAACACATAGCAATACGGAAATAAGCCTTTTCATAATCTTACCCCTTATAATTGTATATAAAACATTCTACCTTCTGCGGCAGTTTTTGTCAACAGACAATTGCATTTTATATCACGTAAGGCTATGAGAATTACTGCTACCTCTGATACCGTGAAACTGCCGTTTTTCCCGAAGAAAGCACATTCTGATAATTGACTTATTCTGCATTTTATGATATATTATCGGGGATATTGTAAAACATAGGAGAAAGAATATGAAAAAATCAGCTTCAGCAATTTTACTCGTTATCGTACTTGTTTTTTCAAGTATAACACCTGTCTTTGCTGCTCTTAAGGGTGATGTAGACGGTACCCCCGGTGTTTCCGCATCGGATGCAAGAATTGTTCTCAGAGCGGCTGTAGGTCTCGAGAAATTAAGTGCGACTCAGCTTGTTGCGGCAGACGTAGACGGAGTTTCGGGAGTTTCCGCCTCCGACGCAAGACTGATACTTCGTGCCGCTGTAGGTCTTGACAATTTAGGCGAGCTTGAGGAAGATAAAGAAGAACACGTACACATATACGACAAGGTCATTTCCATCGACCGTGACCCTACATGCACCGGCTCCGGTAAGCAGAGAGTTGCATGTGCATGCGGCAGAGAGCAAACTGAATACATTGACGCTCTCGGTCACGATTTTCAGCTTACCAAAGAAGAAGCTCCCACCTGCAAAAAGCAGGGCAAAAATGTTTTCACATGCTCTCGCTGTACTTATTCAAGAACTGAATATATTGACAGAATCGAACACGATTATCAGATTACGGAAGAAAAGCCCGCAGGCTGCACAACCAAAGGACATATCAGATATCAGTGCACAATGTGTAATTCCGTAAAGGCTGATCAGTTCCCTGCTACAGGACATAATTATGATGAAGCAACAGGTCTCTGCAAAAACTGCGGACTTTCCGACCCCACCCACTATGAAGAAATTCCCCTCGGAGAAAAATGGATAGTTGCAGATAACTGGGAAATCTCAATTGAAAGTGTCGTAAACCATCCCCTTCACAGTGACAGCATCAACAGCTCACAGGGCTATACAAATGAGCAGTGTGTTCTTATTAACTACAAAGTTAAAAACATAGGTTACAAGCCCCACCTTGCAAACGCAACAGGTCTTATTGTAACTCCTCTTGATTTCAAGGTATATGACGAAACAGGTGAGCAAGCAAATAACTACGTTTGTAACCACACAAAATACGCTCAGGTTGAAATAAAGGGCTTATCTGCAACCGGTGTTGTTCCCGTTGTTCTCAAGAACAACAGCAGCACAATCACTTTCGTTATCAGTGAATATGATTCCAACGGTGTAATGAGAAGAGCATTCTTCACGGCAAACGTTATAGACTAATAAAAAAACTGTATCGGTCTGACGGCTGATACAGTTTTATTATTAGAAAATTTTGTTGATTTTAGGGTTGCTTTGCTGTACTATAAAGTATAATAAATCAATTCTTTTTGGAGGAAGAAAATGGATATTTCAGTTATTTCAAAAATCTTAGCATTTTTTATGAGCATTTTTATTGCAATAGGCAACTTTTTCGG
>JAZOWF010000052.1:0-6294 GCA_045659065.1 Acutalibacteraceae bacterium | reverse complement strand
GCTGCTGTTGGCAAAGGAAATGCCCCCGCGGCACGAGCGGGAGTTAAGCTGTTCACAGAGCAAAGAGCCCATAAAGAGAAAAGCTGAATGTTTCAAATTCTTTGATAATTATGTTTGTTTAATAAATTTGATATATTTGTTAGTCACGGGCGACCAATGATCGTTCCTACAATATGACGATAGTTTCATTTATAAAATCTGTTTCTGCTAAGGGTTAATTTCTGCACCGCTTATGCCGCGGGGCTTCTTTATAAACAAATTCTTCTAAAGATTAACTTTTGCACCACTCAAGCCGTGGGGGCTCTTACTTTGCCCCGGTCGGCAAAGTAAGCAAAACGCCCTTTTCTCCGTGATATGAGTCCGAACGAGGTTACAAAATGCCGTGAAGGCTCGGCATAAGCTTTCATCCTCTTCTATTACGCCCTGCCGTTCAATACGGTCAGCCTCTGCCCTACGGCATTTTTCACAGTTCTGCTTTCTGCTGAATATCAGCCTGAGTATTCAGTGATTCAATACTGAAAGAGATTCAAGGAAATTCGCTGCTTTTTTCCCTCATCATAATGCCATATTGTCTGGGCAGTTGCTGTCTCCTCAGACACCTGAGATGCCGACATTCGCTTCCCGCTCTATCGTCAAATCAGTCAGAATCTGCGGTCAGAGAGTTTGTGGGGTGGGTTTGCGGTATATTGTAGGCTCGACCATTGGTCGCCCGTGTGTACCGTCACCCCAATTTATCTGCGGTCTGTGGGTGTTGTTTGTCAGATATCCCCTAAAATAAAAAGCACACAGTTTCCTGTGTGCCTTTGTATGTTTATGTTGTTTTTATGCCTTGCCGAATTCCTTCTCACCGCTGAAAACCTTCAGCCAATTGTCAAACCACTCGGCAATTCTTCTGAAGAAGCCTGCAATTGAGTTTTTGATGAGTGAAAAGAGGTCATTCTTGGTTGTGTTGAGGCTTTCTGAAGAAAGGTCAAGACCCCACTGATAAGTTGCTGTGTCAAGGTCACCTGTGAGGAATGCCTTCATCATACGCTGAATTGCAAGAGAGTTTTTGATAACCTCCTCATTGCCGAAGTTTGTGTCAACGGTTTTCAGGTATGCGGGAAGTGTGTTTTCAAGGTAATTGCTGACAACAGCGGCATTGTTCTTATATTTATAGTTAAGAGCAGTGTAAGCGATTATGTAATAAAGATTTTCTGTTGCATCTGTTGTAATCTGCATTCTTGTCAGAGGCATGGGAGCAAACTGATATTTGTCAGTCTTATCGGGATCCATACCGTTGAAAATCATATTAAGAAGGTCTGTGATTGTTTCAATGCTCTTGCCTGTGTTGAGTCTGAGAGCGAAAAGAGCGTTGATTGACTGCGCATAGGCTGAATTCATGCTGTTGTATGAGCCCTTGAGATTGTTGAAGACCTCAAACAGATAATTCACGGGGCCGATGTTTTCAATCATTCTTCTGTAAATACCCTTGAGAAGATGAACACCGAGAGCTTCACCGTCAACATATTCTCTTTCAAGAACGTTTGCCTTGTTGACACCGAGCATTACCATAAAGGACATAAAGTCGATGCCTGAATAGCACCAGTTGTTCTGGATAATGACATCAAGACCTGATTCCTTGACAACAAGGGTGAAGAACTCTGTGTCATTGAGAGCAATTGAGCCGGGGAACTTCACGGTCTTGTTTTCATAATCGGGATAGAAAAGATTACCGATGAGGTTTGTGAGAATTGTTGCATTTCTCTCGGTTAAAAGAAGCTCACCGAGATAATTTTCAATGAAGAAGCTCTTGAGGAAGGTGTTGATGTTGCCCTTCATAAGTGCAAAGTCACTGAGGGGGACAAGAGTCTCTGACTGTGCGTTGTTGAGAGTCACCTGACTCCAGTCAAGAGCTGATGTTGAGTTATAAAGAAAGTCAACGGTAACACCGTAAACGGTTTCGTTATAAATCTGATTAAGATTATCAAACTGAGGAACCTCATTCTTATGAATGTATCCCTCCTGAGCTGAAGCACCGATGACGCCGACACAGGAGACGAGCATTACAAGAGCCATTAAAAGTGAAAGGAATTTTTTCATATGTCTGCACTCCTTAAATATATTTTTACATATGCATTGTAACAAAAACAGTCACCGTTGTCAAATTAAAATTAAATATGTTTACATTTTCGTTGCCTAAATGTAAAGTTTGACCTGCACCTCTTGACCCGCGGAGCTTTTTTGTGTATATTAATCTGGTGGCAAATTTGTTTTATAAGAATATAAGTCCTTCATCTGCATTCCCTTTTTCAAAAAAAGTACAGGGTGACGGAACTTAAAAATCAAAGGTGGATTTATGACAAAGAAAAAAGAAAAACACGGACTTTTACTTGCTGTCTGTATGATTATCGGTACTGTTATCGGCAGCGGCGTATTCTTCAAATCGGAAAGAGTGCTTCAGCTTTCCGGCGGCAATGCTCTGACAGGTGTTCTTGCCTGGCTGTTCGGCGGTATGATTATGATTGTCTGCGCAAGGTGCTTTGCCCTCATCGGAGGCGAAAAAAATGTGACCTCCGTTGTGGATTATGCCGACTCCCTTGTGGGCAAGGATTACGGATATTTCACCGGCTGGTTTCTTGCCTTCTTCTATAACCCGGCAAACACCGCAGTTTTATCCTTTGTTTCGGCAAGATATATGTGTGTTGTTTTCGGCATCGACTCAGCCTCACTCATAAGCGATTTTCTTGCCCTTGTGCTGCTGAGTGTGTTTTCCCTTGCAAACTTCCTCACTCCGCGGCTTTCGGAAAAATTTCAGATTGCAGCAACCTTTGTTAAAATCTTCCCCCTTGTGCTGATGGCAGTTGTGGGAACAATAAAGGGGGCGTCAAACGGAATTCTGCTTGAAAACTTCTCCCTCACAGGAACACAGTCGGTCACAGGCGAAAGCCTTTTCACCTGCCTTACGGCAACTGCCTTTGCATATGAAGGCTGGATTATGGCAACGGGTATCGGCTCAAGACTGAAAAATCCCGAAAAGACACTTCCCAGAGCTCTTGTGCTTGGCACAGCAGTTGTAATTGTGATTTATATTGCTTACTTCACCGGTCTTATGGGCTCAGTTTCAAAGAATCAGCTTCTCGGCTCAGGAGAAGAGGGTATTGCCCTTGCCTTCACAACGGTCTTTTCATCAGGTGCAGGCTCACTGCTTTTCATCTTTGTGCTTATTTCCTGCCTTGGTGCTCTCAACGGCATCACTCTCGGCTCAAGCAGAAGCATGTATGTTCTTGCTCAGAGAGATGGCTGTCCCCTGAAAAAGCCCTTCACCCTCAAGGACGGTACTCTTTCTCAGCTCAGACCCGCTCTGCTTTCCTTTGTTCTTGCTGCCCTGTGGCTTGTTTATTTCTGCATGAGTATGAGAGCCACGGAAAAAATCGCTCATCTGTTCTTTGACAGCTCGGAGCTTCCCATTGTAACAATCTATGCCCTTTATGTTCCCATTTTCATTTCAATGCTGAAAAAAGGAAAAAGCCTTCCCTTCTTCAAGGGTAAGCTTCTGCCCGTTCTTGCAATTCTTGCAAGCGGATTTATGGTTTTTGCCCTGATTTACGGCAAGGGTATTCATCCTCTTATTGAAGGTGTATTCCCCTATTCTCTGCCCATTTATCTTGCTCTTTTCATCCTTGTGATGAATGTCAGAAAAATCAGCGGCAAGGTAAAAAAATAAGAGGCAACAGCTGTCACCTCTTAAAAAAATTAAAATTCGCTAAGGTTATCGGGAGTCGGCTTACGGCTCCCTTTTTCTATTTCGTGAATCATTTCAACAAGCCTATCATTGACAGGTGTTGCCACAGAGTACTCTCTGCCCTTTTCACAGAAATATCCGTTAAGCACGTCAATCTCTGTCAGCTCACCCTTTTCAATTGACTGAAGGGTTGAGGGTCTGACATCGGAATAAAGCTTGCCCACAATTCTGACAATTGCCTTGCACAAGGCATTGTAAAGCTTGCCGTCACTGAGACCGAGAAGGCGGTATTCAAGCATCACTCCGTATTTCGGCACCTTCAGCCTCATACCGTCGGCAACTGCCATACCCTCTCTTGCAATCTTCAGAAACAGGTCAACGGCTCTCTCGTCCTTAAGAATTTCACCGAGAGTCTTTCCCGTGATACCCGCAACGGCATTGATGCAGGAATTGATGATCAGCTTCGAATACTGTCTTGCCCTTATGTCATCGGTAATCTTTGTGGGAAGAACCTTCGAAAGCTCAGCGGCAAAGCTTTTCAGCACCTGAGGCTCAGAGCCGTCAAGCATACCCAGATAAAATTCTCCCTTGCTTGTCATTGTCACATCGTTGGCGCTGTTTCTTGTTGCACCGAAGCCTATCATACAGCCTACTGCCTTATCCGCGCCAACAGCCTCACCAAGCTCCTCGGTGAGAAGTCCGTTCTGCATTCCCACAATCAGACCGTCATCGGTCAGAAGAGGAAGAACCTTTTTTGCACACTGTGCCATTGCCTGATATTTGGTGGCAATGATAATCACGGGGAATCTCTCCTCACCTGCTTCGGAAATATCACCGTAGCAGATGAAATTCTCCTTCATTTCACCCTTGGCTCCGTGGAGATAAAAGCCTTCCTTTTCAATTTTTTCCTTTGTTTTTGCATTGTGACAAAAGAGCCTGACATCGTTGCCCGCCCTTTTGAGAATAACGGCTACGGTGCCGCCGATAGCGCCCGCGCCCGCAACAAGTATCTTCATATCGCCTGCTCCTGTTCTGTCTTTTTTTCTGATTATACAGCCTTTACCTTAAAGGGTAAAGGCTATTTTTCATTTTTGACATTATACACAAAAGAGTCTCCTTGTTTTAGTAAAGATATACAAATTATCATCATTTTTTTGTGCATTTATATTTTAAAGGACGAAGATTAACAAGAAATGAACAGTTAGTTTTAGGTTTGTTCATAATTAGCCCATATAATTACAACATAACCTTATTCCTTAAAATGAAAGGATCTGAAAAAAATGCGTTCTCCCCGTACAGCAAAGGATATTATCAAATCAATTCTTATGATAGCAATTTTTGTTGTTGCTCTCTTTTTCGGCGTCTCTCATCAATATTTTCAGCGCTCGGCCATGGCAACCCTTGCGGAATTTTATATGGTGCTCATTGACCGTGACAAGATTTATTCCGAGGGTGAGGCTTATGACGAAAACCTTGAAAAGATGAAGACCCTCAACACTCAGGACACCGACGTTGCCAAGGGTGTGAAGATGGATATTTCCGTCCGCAGCACCCACGAAAACGGTATGCAGATTTTTTATCTCAACGAAGAAAGTGAACGCGACACCGCAATTCTTTATCTCTGCGGCGGTGCTTATCTGAATCAGCCTCTTAAATATCACTGGACACTTCTCAACACCCTCGGTCTTGAAACAGACTGTCCCATCATTATGCCCATTTATCTGAAGGTACCCAATTACTCCTGTGAGCAGTCCCTTGCGGCA
Source organism: Acutalibacteraceae bacterium (assembly GCA_045659065.1). Taxonomy (GTDB): domain Bacteria; phylum Bacillota; class Clostridia; order Oscillospirales; family Acutalibacteraceae; genus UBA6857. Next base: position 807 of record JAZOWF010000052.1, on the reverse strand, counting down.
ATGGTTGAGTTTTATCTTGAAAAGATCAATGACGGCAGCATCAAGCGTCTGATTATTGCCGGTGACTCCTCGGGCGGCGGTATGGCTCTTGCACTTTCGATGATTCTCCGTGACGAGCATCCCGATGCGCTTCAGCCTGCAGAGCTTCTGCTTATTGCTCCCTGGCTTGACGTTTCAATGGAAAATGAGCACATTCCCGATTATGAGCCCGTTGACCCCATGCTTGACATTTACGGTGCTGTTGAGCTCGGCAAAATGTGGGCAGGTGACCTTGGCGTTCATCATCCTCACGTCAGCCCCATTTACGGCACATATGAAAATCTCGGAAAGATCACACTTTTCATCGGCACAAGAGATATGCTCTGTCCCGACAACCTTCTGCTTTCAGAGAAGCTGACAGAAGCGGGTATTGAACACACTCTGATTGTTGAGGAGGGTCTTGATCACCCTTATCCCCTTTTCCCCACACCTGAGGCAAAGGATGCACAGAAGATTATGATTGACATAATCAATGAGCAGTAAAAAATCTCTCACCTTAAAAGCTCACAGAAATGTGGGCTTTTTTGTTTGGGAATTTAAAAAGAAATTTTCGTTGTTACGACGGTAAACATCTTATGAGCGGTGACGGAAAATACGGTGTAATGATAATTTGCCGTGACGGAAATCACGGGCGACCAATGGTTGCTCCTGCAATAAACATCTCATTTACCGCAACGAAATCGCTGACCGCAGATTCTTTCTGAATTGATGACAGAGCGGGAGGTTTCCTCATCGGGCCTTGCAGATTCTGTCTTACGGTGTACCGCT
>JAZOWF010000051.1:0-12412 GCA_045659065.1 Acutalibacteraceae bacterium | reverse complement strand
TGTTTGCTACTGCCTTATAGTAAACATATCTGCTGGAATATCCGTAATCGGCCTTCAATTCAACAACATCAACATCACCTTTTGAATATTCATTTACAATCTGATTGTCTTTGTTATACTCAACTATTCTGCCATTATCATAAAACTCAACTCTTGAATAATTATCAGAAAACATTACTGAACATAAAACAATTATAGCAGTAGTAATAATAATTTTTAACACTCTGACAAGCTTTGCAGGCAGTTGTCTTTCGGAAGTATACTTGTGCAAAAAGCTCATTCCACTGAAAAACTCCAAGGCATTTGGCACAACACACATAAATAAAGCAAAAACTAACAAATAATAAAAACTAAACATATCGAAATGTATTGCGAGCAGATTTTTCTTTGAGGCGTGTTCAAAAATCCAATAATCGTTATATATACTCAAAGCACAAACCGAAAGAAGAAGAATTATTGCTTTATCAACTATTATTTGAAAATGCGGGTTTTTAGTTTGATTTTCTATGTCTTTTATTTTGTTCATATTAACACCCGAGTTCATTGTATAACAACAAACCTGAAAAGTCAATCCGTTTGCCCGAAGGGCGACAATCAAGGCGAAGCCTTGCAAAAAAACTTCTTCACTATTACCTATTACTTCTTACTTTCCAAAAATCCCGACTCAAAAATTTATGAGGGAATAGTGAAAAGGTAATAGGTAAAAAGTAAAATCCCTCTTGATAAAAGCAAAAGGGATTTTTGGCGGAGAGCAAGGGATTTTGTCCCGCGCTGCCGCGCTATCGCCTCGCTTCGCTCGTTGCCCCGTCGGCGAAAAGGCTTCCCCGAAGCCTTTTCTTCCGCTTCGCTCCCTCCTTGTTCTAATCCCTTCCTTATGATTTCATCGAAAAAATAAAAGGTAGCACCTTATGGTACTACCTTTCATTTTTTGGCGGAGAGCAAGGGATTCGAACCCTCGAACGGTTTATCGCCGTTACACGATTTCCAATCGTGCTCCTTCGGCCAGCTCGGACAACTCTCCGTATGTTTTATTAACTCGGTTATTATACATTACCCAAAAGGAAAAATCAAGGGATTTTTAAAAAAAATACTGTTTTTATTCGGGTGATGTTGCAGGGGCGGTTTATTTTATTTTGAAAAAGGGAAATATAGCAAATCTTATTGACTTTAAGTCCTGTTTTTTATAGAATTAATATTGACAGAAAATTAAAAGGAGTGTAATAAATATGAAAAAGTTTTTGTCAGTGCTTTTAAGCGCGGTTCTTCTGTTCTCTCTTGCAGTTCCTTCATTTGCAGCCGAGGATGAGCTGGTTGTCACTGTTGCAAATGACTTACATTACAATCTGGCTTATTCAACTGCAACACAGATGAAAGTAAGAAACAATATCAGTACAGATTATCCTCAGATTACATCAACAGGCAGACTTCTTTATGCTTCAAAGGCTATCATTCTCAGCTTCTTTGAGCAGGCTGCCGCTTCTGACAGTGATTTTGTGCTTCTTCCCGGTGACCTTGCTGATACCGGTATTGCCGCTGAGCATGAAGATGTTGTTGAAATTATCAGCAACTTTGAAGCTGCAACAGGCAAGCAGGTTTATGTTGTTCCCGGAAATCACGACTACCTTCAGACCTCAGTTGAGCAGTTCAAGAGCTATTATGCCGATTTCGGCTACGGTGATGCTCTTGCAACCGATACTCTTTCTGCTTCATATACCGTTGATCTTGACGATGAATACAGACTTCTTGCAATCGACAGCTGTCAGCCTCCCGTGGGCAGTCACGGCATCAATGCCGAAAGACTTGCCTGGATTAAGGCACAGTGTGATGCGGCTGCCGCAGACGGCAAAAAGCTTATTGCTATGATGCATCACAATCTTCTTGACCATTACAATGTTTCATCAATTGTTCATACCGGCGCAAGTGTCAATGTCAACATCAATATGGCTGACGTTCTTGCAGAGGGCGGCGTGAAATATATCTTCACAGGCCATACCCACAATCACGACATTCAGTCTTATACAGCAGCAAACGGCGCAACAATCTATGATGTTGTTACAGGCAGCCTCAATGTGTATCCCTGTGAATACAGAGAGGTACGCTTTGGCGAAAAAGTGAAGATCAACACCAAGGATATTGAAAAAATCGACACAAGCATTGTCGCTCCCAACCTCAGTGACAGAGCAACAGAGCTTATGGCGAGCAACTTCCCTCAGTATGCACGTGAGTGCTTCGAGGTCGGTATGGAAATAACCTTCCGTGCTTACACAAGCACAACAGAGCTCAAGAAGCTTCTTAAGCTTGATGCAGAAAAGAATCCCGAAATGTGCGCAATTTTTGACAAGGTTGCAGACAGACTTTACACAGCTCTTTCAATGCCGATTTATAAGGCTCAGGAGACTGAAGAGGGTATGAGCCTTGAAGCAATCGTGGCTCAGTACGGCAAATCTCTTCCCGCAAGTAACTACACAACCTTCTTTGATCTTGCAGTTGAAATTTACCGTGCTTTTGCAGCAGGTGACGAGAATTATCCCTCATACAGTACCGAAACAATTCTTGTAACAAGAGGCCTTGCAGCAATTCTCAGCTATGCTCTTGCTGATGTAAGTGCAGAAGAATACGCAACTGTTCTTGACTTTGTTCTTGATATGTTCGGCGTTGATGTCAGCTTTGACCTTCTCAGCTATGCAGGCAGCGGTCTTAAGAGATTTGAAGGCGCTGAGCTGATTCTTACAACAGTTCTCAATCCTCTGATTACAGGCTTTACCGTTGACGGTGAGCCCGGTGACAGAAACCTCACTCTTCCCGGCTATACAAGTTTTGTTGAGCCTGAGCTCACATTCCTTCAGAAGATTATTAACTTCTTCCTTAAGATCAGTGATTTCTTCAGAAGCCTTGTTTCCTTCCGCTTCTGATTTCCAGAGACAGTCTGCTACCGATGAGCTTCGGCTTGTCGGTAGCTTTTTTGTTTTTTGACACAGATTAAAAGGTGTTTTCCTTTTAACTTTTTAATGCTTTAATGTGTTGACAAATAATAACGGTAATGTTATAATATATCTTAAATTTATTTATGTCGGAACAGACATTAAGGAGACAGAAAGATGAAAAATACGTCAAAATATATAAAACAATTCTTTCCTGTGAAAAATCCCACAAGAAAGTGGGCAGACAAGATTTGTGTTGAAAAGGCACCCACCTGGTGCTCCGTAGATCTCAGAGACGGTAACCAGTCTCTTATTATCCCCATGAGTCTTGAGGAAAAGCTTGAATTTTTCCAGCTTCTTGTCAAGGTCGGCTTCAAGGAAATTGAGGTAGGCTTTCCCGCTGCAAGCGAAACGGAATACACCTTCCTCAGAACTCTTATTGACAACAATCTTATTCCTGACGATGTAACTGTTCAGGTTCTTACTCAGAGCCGTGAGCACATCATCAGAAAGACCTTTGATGCTCTTAAGGGCTGTAAGAATGCAATTGTTCACCTTTACAATTCAACCTCACTTGCTCAGCGTGAACAGGTTTTCAGAAAAAGTAAAGAAGAGATTATCAAGATTGCAATTGACGGTGCAGAGCTTTTCGAAAAGATTGCAAAGGAAACAGGCACAAATTACAGATATGAATATTCACCCGAATCCTTCACAGGCACAGAGCCTGAGTTCGCTCTTGAAATCTGTAATGCTGTTCTCGATGTATGGAAGCCCACTCCCGACAGAAAGGCAATTATCAACCTTCCCGTAACAGTTGAGCATTCATCACCCCACGTTTATGCCGATCAGGTTGAATTTATGTGTGATAACCTCAAGTACAGAGATGCTGTTGAGGTTTCACTTCATCCTCATAACGACAGAGGCTGTGCCGTTGCTGACTCCGAGCTCGGACTTCTTGCCGGAGCAGACAGAATTGAAGGTACTCTCTTCGGAAACGGTGAGCGTACAGGTAACGTTGACATTATCACTCTTGCTCTTAATATGTATGCTATGGGAGTTGAGCCGGAGCTTGATTTCACAAATGTTTCAGAAATTGCCGAGCTTTATGAAAAGGTAACAAGAATGCAGGTTTATGACCGTCAGCCTTATGCAGGCAAGCTTGTTTTTGCCGCCTTCTCAGGCTCACATCAGGATGCCATTGCAAAGGGTATGAGATGGCGTGAGGAAAAGGGCAGTGACACATGGACCGTTCCTTATCTTCCCATCGATCCCGCTGATGTCGGCAGAGAATATGAAACAGATGTTATCAGAATCAACTCACAGTCAGGTAAGGGCGGTATCGGTTACCTTCTTGAGCATAATTACGGATATATTCTTCCTCAGAAGATGAGAGAGGATGTCGGCTACACAGTCAAATCCGTTTCAGACCACGCTCACGCAGAGCTTTCACCTGAAGAGGTGCTTAACGTATTCACAGACACTTATGTCAACATAAACAACCACATCAAGCTCATTGACTATCACTTCATCCGTGCTGCCGAGGACATCAGAGTTATGCTCACCGTTGAGGTTGACGGGGAGGTCAAGGAAATCACATCAAGAGGTAACGGACGTCTTGATGCTGTAAGCAATGCAGTCAAGAAGGAATTCAAAATCGAATTCTCAGAGCTTACATACGAGGAGCATGCTCTTACAAAGGGCTCAACTTCTCAGGCTATCACATATGTCAGCATTACAATGGCAGACGGAAAGAAGATCTGGGGTGCAGGTATTCACGATGATATTATTGCTTCCTCAATCAATGCCTTGTTCTCTGCTGTCAATCGCAGTATTGGAGGTTAATTGAAATGGGTATGACAATGACTCAGAAAATCCTTGCAGCTCACGCAGGTCTTGAAAGCGTGACAGCAGGACAGTTAATTAGTGCAAAGCTTGACATTGTTCTCGGCAACGATATAACAACTCCCGTTGCTGTCAACGAGTTCAAAAAGGCCGGCTTTGAAGGCGTTTTTGACAAGGACAAAATTGCAATTGTTCTTGACCACTTTGTTCCCAACAAGGACATCAAGGCTGCTGAGCAGTCAAAGCAGTGCCGTGAGTTTGCCTGCGAGCACTGTGTAAGCCACTTTTACGATGTTGGTAAGATGGGCATCGAGCACGCTCTTCTTCCCGAGCAGGGCGTTGTAACTGCCGGTGACTGCATCATCGGTGCAGACAGCCACACATGTACCTACGGTGCTGTAGGCGCTTTTTCAACAGGTGTAGGCTCAACAGATATGGCTGCAGGTATGGCAACAGGTATGGCCTGGTTCAAGGTGCCTTCAGCAATCAGATTTAATCTTAAGGGCAAGCTTCCCGCAGAATGCAGCGGTAAGGATATTATTCTCACAATCATCGGTATGATCGGCGTTGACGGTGCTCTTTACAAGAGCATGGAATTTGCAGGAGAGGGTGTTGCAACTCTTTCAATGGATGACAGACTCTGCATCTGCAATATGGCTATTGAAGCAGGCGCAAAGAACGGTATTTTCCCCGTCGATCAGATTACTCTTGACTATCTCAAGGGCAGAAGCGAGCGTGAGCCCGTTATTTTTGAGGCAGATGCCGATGCAGAATATGAAAAGACAATTGACATTGATCTTTCTCAGATTGTTCCCATTGTTTCCTGTCCTCATCTTCCTGAAAATACCCATCCTGCTTCAGAGCTTTCCGATATAAAGATTGACCAGGTTGTAATCGGCAGCTGCACAAACGGCAGAATGGAGGATATGGAAACAGCTTATAATATCCTCAAGGGCAGAAAGATTGCAGACGGAATCAGATGTATCATTATCCCCGGCACAATGCAGATTCTCAGAGAATGCGTTGAAAAGGGTTATGTAACAGCCTTCATTGATGCGGGTGCAGTTGTTTCAACTCCCACCTGCGGACCCTGTCTTGGCGGTTATATGGGTATTCTTGCAGCAGGTGAGCGTTGTATTGCAACAACTAACCGTAACTTTGTGGGCAGAATGGGACATGTTGACAGTGAGGTTTACCTTGCTTCTCCCGCAACGGCTGCCGCAAGTGCTCTCACCGGATACATCACAGATCCCAAGGAGGTTTGAGTAAAATGAATACACAAGGTAAAGTTTTCAAATATCCCGATAATGTTGACACAGACGTAATCATTCCTGCACGTTATCTTAACACTCCCAATGCTCAGGAGCTTGCGCTTCACTGCATGGAGGATATTGACACAGAATTTGTTAAGAATGTTCAGGCCGGTGACGTTATGGTTGCAGGCTGGAACTTCGGCTGCGGATCATCAAGAGAGCATGCTCCTCTTGTTATCAAGACCTGCGGTACAGGCTGTGTTATTGCAAAGAGCTTTGCAAGAATTTTCTACCGTAATGCAATCAATATCGGTCTTCCCATTCTCGAATGTGAAGAGGCTGCAGAGGAAATCTCAGCAGGGGATCAGGTCAGCGTTGATTTTGATACAGGTGTTATCACAAACAACACAACAGGAAAGACCTATCAGGCTCAGGCCTTCCCTCCCTTTATTCAGAACATTATCAAAAAGGGCGGACTTCTCGCATCTCTTAAGGAGGATTGATTGAGATGAACAAAAAAATTACAGTTCTTGCAGGTGACGGTATCGGTCCCGAAATCGTCAACGAGGCTATCAAGGTGCTCAACAGAATTTCAGAAAAATACGGCCACAGCTTCGAATATACATATGTTGATATCGGCGGCTGCTCAATTGATAAATTCGGTGTACCCATCACAGAAGAGGGTATGGCAAAATGTAAGTCATCCGACAGCGTGCTTCTCGGTGCAGTGGGCGGTCCCAAGTGGGACAGCTGTCCTCCTGCAATCAGACCTGAAAAGGCTCTTCTTGCAGTAAGAAAGGAGCTTGGTCTTTTTGCAAATCTCCGTCCCACAAAGCTCTTCCCCCAGCTTGCTGATGCTTCTCCTCTCAAGCAGGAAATTGTAGGCAACGGAATTGACCTTCTCATCGTCAGAGAGCTTACAGGCGGTGTATATTTCGGTGAAAAGAACACTGTTGAGGTTAACGGTGAGCTTGTTGCTACAGATATTATGCCTTATTCCGAAAGTGAAATCGAAAGAATCGGTCGCGTAGGCTTTGAAACAGCTATGAAGCGCGGAAAGAAGCTTGCTTCCGTTGACAAGGCAAACGTTCTTGATACCTCACGTCTTTGGAGAAAGACAATGCACGCTCTTGCCGAGGAATATCCCGAGGTTGAATACAGTGATATTCTTGTTGATAACACTGCTATGCAGCTTATCAAGAACCCCACTCAGTTTGACGTTCTTGTAACTGAGAATATGTTCGGTGATATTCTCTCCGATGAAGCTTCAATGCTTACAGGCTCAATCGGTATGATGCCTTCAGCTTCACTTTCTTCAGGCACTCTCGGTATGTATGAGCCCATTCACGGCTCAGCACCCGACATTGCAGGACTGAACATTGCCAACCCCCTTGGTACAATTCTTTCAGCTGCAATGATGCTCAGATATTCCTTTGATATGGCTCAGGAGGCTGACGCAATCGAAAATGCCGTTAACAAGGTGCTTGATGACGGCTACCGCACAGGTGACATTATGCAGGACGGCTGTGAAAAGGTCAGCTGCAGCACAATGGGCGACCTTGTTGCAGAAAGAATCTGATAAGAACAAAAAGGACTGTTTATGCCGTAAGGCAGAAGCAGTCCTTTCGTTGATAATGCAATAACAGCCAAACAAGGATATTTTTCGGTATATCACACTTGAAAGGTATAAGGAGAAGAAATTATGAATGAAATTATGAAATCTCTTAAGGCAAGGAAATCTGTCCGTCAGTTTCTTGATAAGCCGATTCCTCAGGAAGTAAAGCAGGAGCTTTTTCAGGCGGCTCTTCAGGCTCCCACAGCAGGAAATATGACCCTTTATTCTGTTATTGAGGTTACAGACCAGGCTCTGAAGGAGACTCTTGTCAAAACCTGTGACAATCAGCCATTTATTGCCTCTGCGGCTCTTGTGCTGGTTTTTCTTGCGGATTATAACCGCTGGTACGAGTGCTTCAGAAAGCATGTTGACTGCGTCAGAAGGGTGTCTCACGGAGATTTTCTTCTTGCTCAGGCTGATGCAATAATTGCCGCACAGAATGTTGTTGCCGCTGCTGAAAGCTTCGGCATCGGCTCATGCTATATCGGAGACATAACGGAGAATTATGAAAAGCATAAGGAGCTTTTCAATCTGCCCGATCACGTTGCACCTGCGGCAATGCTTTGTCTGGGTTATCCCACGGAAAATCAGAAGGAAAGAAAAAAACCTGTCCGCTTCAAGACAGAGGATATTTTCTTTGAAAACACATATAATAATGAAAGAGCAAAAGAAATGGACAGAATGCTCACAGAAAAGCAAGGCTTTACCTGTGAGGCTGAGCTTGACAGCTGGGTTGAAAAATTCTGCAGCAGAAAATGGAACAGTGAGTTCAGTGAAGAAATGAGCAGATCAGTTAAGGTTATGATTGAAGATTTCTGCTCAGGCAAATAAAAAATAAAGCCGAAGGTCTGAACCTTCGGCTTTTATGTTGGATTTTTTTATGTACTTTTTATCAGTCCCATTCACAGCCGGTGACTGTGTCAAGGTCGATACCGCGGGTATCGTGAGTGTTTTTGACAAGAGCAATAAGAGTGATAACAAAGCTGGGAACAAGAAGACAGAGAGCAACTGTTCCGATAATGCCGTCACCGAAAATAAGAGCAAGAATCATATTGAGAATAAAGGCAACACCGTAGCCTGCAAAGCCTACAACAGTCTGAGCAGCAGTTGTTGAGGAACGCAGGTTTGTGGGCGCGGATTCACTTGCCATCATAATAAGCACGTCATTGGTTGAATAGTAGCTGCCGACGAAGGCACCGCAGAAGAATCCAATGATTTCAGGGGTAAGATAGTTGAATCTTGAGCCGAGGAAAAATACAAGAAAAGAAATAACGCAGTTGGCAGCAACGGTAATAGCGGCGGGTTTTCTGCCCTTTTTATCAGAGATGGAGCCCATAATAACCTGTGAAACAGCCATGCCGATGGGGTATAATACAAGAGCCTTTGTAACCTCATTTACGCTTACAATGTCAAGAAATTCCTTGACGTTTGAGCCGTGGATGCTCATAGCATAGCCGTGAGTCAGGATAGCCTGATAGTTAAGACTGCCGATAACGCCGATGCCTGCAAGAGCGAAGCAGATGAAAATCCAACGAAGCTGCTTATGCTTAAAGCCGAATTTAAGAGCATCGATAACGCCGCCCTGAGAATCCTCGGCGCTTTTTGCCTGCTTTGCTTTTTCAAGCTCTTCTTCGGTCATGCTGAGATAGCGGATACGTGAATCGATGAAAGCATCGGGCTCTCTTGCGCAGATAAGAGCTATAAGTGCCACAACAACACCTACAATTGCAGGGATAAAGTAAACCTTACGCCATTCACCTGCAGTTTCCATAAGCCAGCTGCGGAGCAGAGGTATAAGAAGAACGGATATGTTGGCAAAGAATTTAACAACCGAATATGTTATTGCACGCTTACTTGCGGGTGCTGACTCCATAATATATACAACATGCATATCGTGGGGAATAAAGAACATGATAAGACATGCACCGAAGAAATACATAAACACGTTCTGTGAAAGGAAGATTGTGAGCATTGCCACAGACATACCGAAGGTGTTGATAAGAAGGAAGGTTTTTCTTCCGAAGCGGTCAGCAAGGGGTCTGTAGAAAATACCTATAATCTGGAAGGGAATTGCAACGACCTGTAAAAGTCCGAGAATGGTAACTGCACTGTCACTCTGGAAAAAGTCGTTGGCAATTTCTGTCTGCATAAGTGAGCCGATCTGTGAAGCAATTTCATCAACGGCATAAATGAGTGCTATAATCAGCACTAGATACCAGAAATAAAAGTTGCTCTTGGGACGTGCCTGCTGTTTTTTCCAGTAGCTGAGTTCTTTTTCTTTTCTCAAGGCCTTCTTTTCCGGCTTTGAGAGTTTTTTTGTTTTTTCCATAAAAGCTCTCCTTAATAACATTGATAATTAGATTATATTTCATAATATCAAAAGTGTCAATAAAATAAAGGAACTTAATTTGCAGGTCCGTCAAGTATATTGCCCTTTTCATCAAGACGTGAGCCGTGACAGCTGCAGTCCCAGGAGTGTTCAGCTTTGTTGTATTTCAGTGCACAGCCGAGATGAGGGCATCTTTTTGATGTGGGTGTCAGAAAAGAAAGGACGGATTCAGCCGTGTTGACAAAAAGCTGAGGGGTTAAAACTGACCTCGAGGGAGAAAATACTCTTTCAAGTCCCGATGTTTTTCCTTTTATTATATCCGTCAGAAGCATTGCAGACACCATTGATCCGCTCATACCCCATTTGCAAAAGCCTGTTGCGGTGTAAAGCTTCTCTGTTTTCGGGGAGTATTTTCCGATGTATGCCATATTGTCAAGACTCATACAGTCCTGTGAAGCCCAATGATATTTTTCTGAGGCTTCAGGAAAATATTCCTTTGACAGCTTTCTTAAAAGCTCATAGCTTCCTCCTTTTTTGCCCGTGCGGTGATCTCCTCCGCCCATAAGAAGCAGATTTTTGTAATGTCTGAAGGACAGCCCCTCTTTTCCCTCTTCAAGAAACATTCCGTCGGGGAATTTTGCGTTTTCAAGGGCGATGACATAAGAACGGTGCTGGAAAAGCTTCAGGGAAAAAAGTCCGTGATTGTTGATAAAGGGAAAATGTGTTGTAACAATTATATGCTCCGTATCTATTTTGCAGCTTTCCGCTTCTGCTGTGCCGGGTGAATATTTTTTAATTGCTGTGTTTTCATATATATTAAGTCCCGTTGAAATTTTTGAAATGAATTCAAGGGGATTGAATTGAGCCTGGTTTCTGAACATTACTGCACCCTGAGTTTCAAAGGGCAAATTCAGATTTTCAACATATTCAGCCTTGGCTCCGATTTTGTTCAATGCTTCAAGCTCTTTTTCAAGAAGGGTTTTGTCTGTCAGGGAGTAAACATAATTGTTTTTGGATTCAATGGAGCAGCTGACCTCAGAGCAGATTTTTCTGAATTTTTCCAGAGCAATTTCATTTGCCAGGAGATATGCCTTGGCTTTCTCCTTACCTGCGGATTTAATCAGCTTGTGGTATATAAGCCCGTGCTGTGCGGTAATCTTTGCCGTTGTGTTTCCCGTTGTGCCGCATCCGATTCTTCCTTTTTCAACAAGCACATAAGGTATGCCTTCTTTTTCGAGGTGGTAAGCGGTAAGTATTCCCGCCATTCCTCCTCCGATGATAAGCACCTTTGTTCTGATATTTTTTCTGAGCTTTTCAAAGCGGGGGAGCTCAATCTCTTCCTGCCATAATGAAGCCATAAGAAGCACCTCTTTTTTCTTTTTGAATATTATTCCTCTTCGATTTGCATTTATGTATGTGCATCTTAGAGTATAAGAGGAGTAAAATATCAAATATATTCAAAAAAATGCATAAAAATGTAATTTTATTGCAAAAAAGCCTTGACTTTTGCATAAAGTTGCTTATAATCATATCCATACGAAAAAATTACGGCGTATCTACGCTTTTAAGAAAGGAGTCGGCGTCAAGGCTTGAAAGCCTTCGTCGGATTGAAAAAAATGGCTATCAAAAAGGATAAGAAGGATATCAAAAAAATTGTTCTTGCATACTCAGGCGGACTTGATACATCAATCATCATTCCCTGGCTCAAGGAAAATTACAACAATGCTGAAGTAATTGCAGTTTCAGGTGACGTCGGTCAGGGCACAGAGCTTGACGGTCTTGAGGAAAAGGCAATTGCAACAGGTGCTTCAAAGCTTTACATTGAAGATCTCAACAAGGAGTTTGTTGAAGATTATATTTATCCCACTCTCAAGGCAGGTGCCGTTTATGAGGGTATGTATCTTCTCGGTACATCATTTGCACGTCCCATCATTGCAAAGAGAATTGTTGAAATTGCTCTTGCAGAGGGCGCAGATGCAATTTGCCACGGCTGCACAGGTAAGGGTAATGACCAGGTTCGTTTTGAGCTTGCAATCAAGGCTTTTGCACCCGATATGGAAATCATTGCTCCCTGGAGAATTTGGGACTTCAAGAGCCGTGAAGAAGAAATCGAATATGCGATTGCTCACAACATCCCTCTCAAGATTACAAGAGAAACAAACTATTCAAAGGATAAGAATCTTTGGCATCTTTCACACGAGGGTCTCGATCTTGAGGATCCCGCAAATGAGCCCAAGTATGAAGAAATTCTTGAAATGGGCGTAACTCCCGAAAGCGCTCCCGATGCTCCCACTTACATCACACTCGGCTTTGAAAAGGGTGTTCCCGTAACTCTTAACGGTGAAAAGCTTGACGGTCCCGCAATGGTTAAGGCTCTTAACGAAATCGGCGGTGCTAACGGTATCGGTATTTCAGATATGGTTGAAAACCGTCTTGTAGGTATGAAGAGCCG
>JAZOWF010000050.1:0-2219 GCA_045659065.1 Acutalibacteraceae bacterium | reverse complement strand
ACGCCTGCAAACAATTATTTGCCTGCAGAGCCTTATACGGTGATAGTGAGTGATAATCCTTATTCCTATCAGAATGAAACATATGCTACGCTTTATATCCGTTCGGGCGGGGCAGACAGCCTCAGAAGTGTACAGATGCGTCTTGCGAAGGACGGCAAATGGTATCTCTGGGAGCAGTTCCTTCTTGCTGATATACGTCAGCCTGAAAGCATGAATCCCTGGGCATAAAACTTTCAGGAGGAAAAAACAAATGTCAGAGCATTGTATGTCAATTCCGTTCAGCGGAAATTTCTGGGTCCGGGTGGTACAGGGAACGTTTGACCTTACGGCATCGATATGGTTCAAGGCAAAAATTGAATATGACATAGTTGACCAGGAGCGGCTCGATACAATGTTTGGCGGAATTTTACCTGCAGAGTTTATGCAAAAGGATGCTGAGCTTGCCGTTAAGAGAACGTTTACCGCGCTTTTTGAAGAGGGTGCTTCTCTTGATGAAATTAAGCACAAAACGGTAAATGAGGCAGACAGGGCTTTAGCGTACAAGCGCATTGAAGAATGGGAATCGAGATGCGGTGTCAGAGCTACCCGCATTTCTGATATGCAGATTCAGGTGGATTATCAGACAGAAAAATTACTTGCATCTGCAGATATCGGTGCTTCTGCATCAGAAAAACCCAAGGTCAGTAGCTGGAAATGCTCCTGCGGCAACCTGAATTCGGGTAAATTCTGTACCGAATGCGGAGTGAAAAAGCCTGATTCCTGGCTTTGTTCCTGCGGAAGCAATAATAACGGTAATTTCTGCACCGAGTGCGGAAAACAGAAAAATAGTTAAACTATAAAAAGAGGGGTAAATTAAAATGAAAAAAATACTCGCTTTATTAATGGCAATTATGCTTGTTTTATCACTTGCCGCCTGCGGCGGTAACACCGAAGAAACAACCGCTCCTGCCGGAGAAGAAACAACAGCTGCAGAAGATGTCGGCACAGCAGCCCTTGCAAATGGTGAATGGGTAAACAATGCCGGAAAATTCGCTGTTGCCCTTGTCGGTGCAGAGCTTTTTAATGATGAAGACGGTGCAAAGGCAATCCGTGTGTATCTTGATTTTACAAATAAAGAAGACAGCTACACAACTACATTTTCCGATGAAACACAGGATATTGTTTTCATTCAGAACGGCGAAGAGCTTAATGAAACAAATGCTGTTTACGGTGAAGATGTTGCAGAGTTCGGCAATCAGAAAAAGAATATCCGTCCCGGTGTTACAATCCGCGTAATCAAAGAATTTGCACTTAATGCCGAAACAGGAAGCGTTGATTTTGAATTTACCGCAAAAAGACAGGACGGTGCTACACTTACTTATACCTTTGATGTTACGGCTCTTCCCGGTGCACCCGAGGAGGCTTTTACAGCAAAGACAATTGCTGCTCCTGATTTCAATGCCGGCTGGCCGGAAAGCGGTAAGGTAACAGATTATTATAACAGAGATGCAAAGCACGATGTTGTTATCAAGAATGCAGAATTTGTTGACGGAACAAGGGATACAAAGCTCATAAGAGTATATTTTGATTTTACGAACAACGATACCGAGGCTGAAGATTTCTTTGATGCCTGCGATATTATGGTATTCCAGGATGGTATTCAGCTTGAGGAAGGTCAGGCAAATGAGCTTTGCGATACTGATATGGCATTCTCAAAGGACGTTGATGCAGGTGCTACTGTTACAATCTCCAATGTTTACATTCTTACCTCTGATTCCCCCGTTGAAGTCGAAATAAATGACATCTGGGAAGATACAGGAATTGCAAAACAGTTTATCGTAGAATAAGTTTTCCTAAAGAAATAAGACAGTCGGTAGTCCCGGCTGTCTTTTCTTGAATTAAAAAGTTAACTGTGTTAAAATAATAAAAAACTTTGGGAGTAAAGAAATGAAGGATTTCAGCCTTATAAAATTCAAATGGACGTTCCGTGATTATCAGCAGAAGGTGCTTGATAATGCAAATAAGCATCTTCTCGACAAAAAAATACATATTGTTGCGGCTCCCGGCAGCGGAAAAACCGTTCTCGGGCTTGAGCTTATCAGAAGACTCGGTGCGCCTGCTCTCGTTCTTTCTCCCTCTGTTTCTATAAAACAGCAATGGGGCGACAGATTTGAGGAATGTTATCTTCCCGAAACGGAAAATGTCAATGACTATGTGTCCTTTGATATAATGAAGCCCTC
>JAZOWF010000049.1:0-18488 GCA_045659065.1 Acutalibacteraceae bacterium | reverse complement strand
TATCGGTAATGCTATTGCATCTCTTGGTGCAGGCTCTCCCTTTGTGGTTTACACAATCATTGTATGGATGAGTGTTCTGCTTTCAGCCTTTATTGATAATATTCCATATACCGCAACAATGCTTTCAATTGTTCCCGTTATTGCCGAGGGCGTGGGAATGAATCCTATTATGCTTTATTACGGTCTTCTTTGCGGTGCAACCCTTGGCGGAAATCTTACTCCTATCGGTGCTTCTGCCAATATCACAGGTATCGGAATTCTCAGAAAAGAAGGCTATGAGGTAAAGGCAACCACCTTTATGAAATACGGTGTTCCCTTTACAATGGCAGCTGTTGTTACGGGATATATTCTTATCTGGTTTATCTGGAAGTAATAAAAAGACGATTTCTCTTGACTTACGGGAAAAATTAATATATAATCTTAGGGTGATGATTTTATCGTCACCCTTATATATTTTAAAAAGGCTTTGACTGAGTTTCAGTAGGCTGAGGACAAGGGATAACAGAGAGGAATTGGTTGCTGGAAAATTCCATCTCCCCGAAGCTGAATTTCGTCTCACGAGCTGTCTGTGAAAAGCAGAATGTAAGCGCTGCATTAAAGCGTAACGAGTGGCAGAGCACAGCTTTGCAATTTGAGTGGTACCGCGGAATTTTTTCGTCTCATCTTTTCAGGTGAGACGATTTTTTATATTATTACGGAGGTTTAAGAATGGAAAGTAAAATTGCACTTTTAAGACAGGATTTTGCTGCTGAGCTTGACAGGGCTGAAAATTCAGCCGACCTTGAAGCAATGCGTGTCAAATACCTGGGCAAAAAGGGCTCAGTAACTGAGCTTATGAAAGAAATGAAGGACCTTTCAAACGAAGAGAAAAAGAGCTTCGGTCAGAAGGTCAATGAGCTCAAGGGTGAGCTGACAGACAAAATTGCAGAAAAAACAGAGCAGCTGAAGGCTCTTGAAATTCAGAAGGAAATTGACGCGATGGATGATTTTGACATCTCAATGCCCGCATCTCTCGGTGAAGGCTCATATCATCCCGTTACTCTTGTTCAGCGTCAGTGCGAAAGAATTTTCAAGTCAATGGGCTTTGCTGTTGAGGATTATGCTGAAATCGTTTCCGACTATGAATGCTTTGAGGCTCTCAACATCCCCAAGCATCACCCCGCAAGAGATATGCAGGATACATATTATCTTGAAAACGGTCAGCTTCTCAAGAGCCACACATCAGCAGCTCAGAATTCAATTTACAAAAAATACAAGGACGCTCTCATCAATGACGGTGTGCCCACCAAGGCAATTTTCCCCGGCAGATGCTTCAGAAACGAGGCAACTGACGTCTGCCACGAAAACACCTTCTTCCAGATGGAAGGCGTTATGGTTGACAAGGATATCTCAATTTCAAACCTTATCTATTTCATGAAGACCATGCTTTCAGAGGTTTTCCAGAAGGATCTTAAGGTAAGACTCCGTCCCGGCTTCTTCCCCTTTGTTGAGCCCGGCTTCGAGCTTGACATCAGCTGTCTTATCTGCGGCGGTGACGGCTGCCCCTCATGTAAGCACAGCGGCTGGCTTGAGCTTTGCCCCTGTGGTATGATTCACCCTGAGGTTCTCAAGGCAGGCGGTATTGATCCCGAGGAATACACAGGCTTTGCTTTCGGTCTCGGTCTTACAAGACTTGTTATGATGAAATACGGCATCAAGGATATCCGTGACCTTAACTCAGGCTCACTTAAAACACTTTCACAGTTTACAGACGACGAATAAGAGGGGAGGAAGAATAATATGTTTTTATCAATGAACTGGATTTCAGATTTTGTTGACTTTGAAGGCCTTGACAAGCTTGAGCTTATCAGACGCTTCTCACTTTCAACAGCTGAGGTTGAAAATGAAATTTTCTTCAAGGGCTCAGACATCAGCGGTATTGTTGTTGCTGAAATTATGAGTGTTGAAGATCATCCCGAATCAAAGAAGCTTCATCTTCTCAAGGTTGATGCAGGTGACGGACAGCTCACAGATGTTGTCTGCGGTGCTCCCAATGTAAGAGTCGGTATGAAGACAGCTTTTGCAAAAATCGGTGCAAAGATCGGTGAAATCGAGATTACTCCCCGTGCTCTTGCAGGCTACACCTCCTACGGTATGTGCTGCAGTGAAAAGGAGGTTGGTATCAGTGATGACAACTCAGGCATTATGGACATCACAGAGGATGTCAAGAACGGTACCGATATCAAGGAGCTTTATCAGGTAGACGACATTGTTTTTGAGGTTGACAACAAGTCTCTCACAAACCGTCCTGACCTCTGGGGCCATTACGGAATTGCAAGAGAATTTGCCGCGCTTGCCGGAAGACCTCTCAAGCCCATGGATCAGATTGATCTGAGTGAATACGATTCACTCGGCAAGCTTGACCTTAAAATTGAAGACAAGCTCTGTCAGAGATATTCCTGCATCCAGGTTGAAAATATCACAAAGAACGTAAGCCCCGTAAATATGAAAATCAGACTTTTCTATTGCGGAATGAGAAGCATCAACCTTCTTGCTGACCTTACCAATTACCTTATGCTTGAAATGGGTCAGCCCATGCACGCCTTTGACTCAAGAAAGGTTGAGAAAATTCGTGTAAGACGCTATGACGAGGGCTTTGTTTTCCGTACCCTTGACGGTGCAGACAGAAACATTGACGAAAACACACTTATGATCTGCAATGACACAACACCCGTTGCAATTGCAGGTATTATGGGCGGTCTTGACAGTGAAATTGTTGATGACACAACAACTCTTACTCTTGAATCAGCAACCTTTGATGCTGTTTCAATCAGAAAATCAACTGTCCGTCTTGCTCACAGAACAGACGCTTCAATGAGATATGAGAAGTGCCTTGATCCCGAAATGACAGTGCCCGCGATTGCACGTTTCCTTTATCTTCTTAAGGAAATCGATCCCGGTGTGAAGGTTGTTTCCGCTCTCACAGATGAATATGCACAGCGTTATGAGGATGTAAGACTTTCCTTCTCTAAGAGCTTTGTTGACCGTTACACAGGTATTGAAATCAGCACCGACACAATTGTCAGAACTCTCAGCTCACTGGGCTTTGAGGTTAAGGTTGAGGGTGAGGAATTCAGCGTAAAGGTGCCCTCCTGGAGAGCAACCAAGGACGTTACCATCAAGGCTGATATCATTGAGGAAATCACAAGAATCTACGGCTATGACAACTTTGATATCCATACAACCGCAACTCCTCTTTATCCCGTACGTGCAGCTCAGGAGAAGACAACTGAGGACAGAATCAAGGATATCCTTGTCAAGCGCTTCTCACTTCACGAGGAGCACTCATATGTATGGATTTATCACGATGAATATAAGGCTCTCGGTATTGAGGCTGAAAGCGACATCAAGCTTGTCAATGCAACCAACCCCAACATCGAAGCAATCCGTAAAACAATTGTTCCCACTCAGTTCTGCCAGGTTAAGCTTAACAATACCTACGACACCGATTTCGGTATTTTCGAGGTGGGCAGAGTTGTTGAGGGCATGAAGGAAAACGGTCTTTGCAACGAAAGAAAGAAGCTTGCAATCACTCTCTTCAGCAAGACAAAGCCTGTTCAGCAGCTTTATTTTGAGCTTCGTGACATTCTGATGACTCTTGCAGCTGACATCAAGCACCTTTCACTTTCCTTCAAGGCAGTTGAGCCCGTTTATAATTATGAGCATCCCAAGAATCTCAATGAGATTATCTGCGGTGACAAGGTTATCGGTAAAATCGGTCTTGTTTATCCCACAGTTCTCAGAAAGATTGATAAGAAGGCAAACATTGTCTGGGCAGAAATTGATGTTACTGATTTTACTGAGGTTGAATCAGGCAGCATCAGATATGAGGAGCCCTCAAAGTTCCCCGGCATTGAAATTGACCTTTCATTTGTCACAAACAGATTTGCTCCCATCGGTCAGGCTGTCAAGGATGCTGAATGTCCTCTTATCAAGGGTATCGACGTTGTTGATATCTATGAGGATGAAAACGGAAAGTCAATCACATCAAGAATTTATTTCGCTCATCCCGAAAAGACTCTCACAAGAGAAGAGGTTATGAGCGTTATCAATTCAATCATTGACTCTCTTGAAAAGCAGGGCATTGCACTTAAAAAATAATCTGAGATGGAGATACATTCATTTGTGTCTCCATTTTGATAAAAAAACGGAAGAAGGATTAAAGAACCTCCGTTAAAAAAGGAGTTGGAAAAATGTTCGGACTCGGAACCTTGATAAATGTTGCCGCAATAATATTCGGCGGTGTTATGGGCGGTCTGACGGGAAAATTTATCACTGAAAAAATGAGAGATACTCTCAACAAGGCCTGCGGCGTGAGTGTGCTTTTCATCGGCGGAGCGGGTGCTCTTGAGGGAATGCTGACTGTCAGTAACGGCAGTCTGACCTCTTCGAAAAGTATGTTTATTGTAATCTGTCTTGTGCTTGGCGCACTTGTGGGTGAGCTTGCAGATTTTGACGGAAAAACAGAGGCCTTCGGTGAGTTTCTCAAAAGAAAAACAGGCAACTCGGGTGAAAAGACCTTTGTTGAAGGCTTTGTTACCGCTTCTCTGACTGTCAGTGTTGGCGCAATGGCAATTGTCGGTGCAATCGAGGACGGAATAACGGGGGATTATTCAATTCTTGCAACAAAGTCTGTCCTTGACCTTATTATTATTCTCGTTATGACCTGCTCAATGGGAAAGGGCTGCATTTTTTCTGCTATACCTGTTTTTCTCCTTCAGGGCAGCGTGACCGTGCTTGCAGGACTTTTCAAAGAAATTATGACTGAGACAGCACTTTCAAATCTTTCCCTTGTGGGCTCTGTGCTCATTTTCTGTGTGGGAGTCAATCTTGTCTGGGGAAAGAAAATCCGCGTGGCAAACCTTCTTCCCTCTGTGGTGATTGCGGTGGCACTGTCTTTTGTGCCCGGATTGAAGCTTTGAATTTAAAATTTACTGTGAAAGCTGATGATTGCAGTTGACTTTTGTCAAGGCCTGGTATTATAATTGATTATTATAGGAAAACTGTGTTTGCACCGTTTGGGCTTGGGTTGACAAGAGAAATCCCTTGCCCGAACAGACGGGAGAAAATATGGAAAATATAGATAAACGTTATACGGAAAAGGTGCTCGGTCTTGCCCTTGATATCGGCAAGAATATGGTTAAATGCGGTGCGGAAGTGAACCGTGTTGAAGACACCGTTGTCAGAATCTGTTATGCTTACGGAATGAAAAGCGCTGAGGTGTTTTCCGTTGTTTCAATGATTTTTGCAACGGTTGTTGACGAGAACGACAGAACGCATACTCAGACAAGGCGAATGTATTCCTATTCAAGTAACTTTGAAAAGCTTGAAAGACTCAACGCTCTTTCGAGAAGAATCTGTGCCGAAAAGCCTGATATCGATCTTGCCCGTGCAGATTTTGAAAAGGTTGCCGTGAGAACAAAAAATGTAAGACCCGTTTATTGCTTCGGCTATATGCTTGCCGCATCTGCCTTCGCTTATTTTTTCGGAGGAACGCTTCTTGACAGCCTTGCAGCTATGCCCATTGCCGTGATTATTTATCTTGTCAATGCCTTTTTGAAGGTCAGCGGTGCAAGTAAGCTGTTTTTCACAATGCTCACAAGCATTGTTTCAAGTGCAATGGCTCTTTGGTTTGTTCATATCGGCTTCGGCAATAACCCCGACAAGATTATGATCGGCGCAATTATGCTTTCAATTCCCGGACTTCTGCTGATTAACTCTGTCAGAGAAATGCTTTGCGGAGACCTTATGTCAGGCATTCTCAGACTTGCGGAATCAATCATTCTTGCTTTTGCAATTGCCTGCGGCTTTGCAATACCGATTTATATTTCGGGACTGTTAGGAGGTTAAGCGGATGGACTGGAGTGAATTTTTACGCACTGTAATCGGCGGTATGCTCGGTACTGTCGGCTTTGCAATCATTTTCAAATCAGCAAAAAGCAGAGTCTTCTGCTGTGCTGTCGGCGGTGCAATTGCCTGCGCAATTTATTATTTTTGTTCCACCAGCTTTGACAACACGTTTTTTGAGAATCTGATTCCTGCATTTTTTGCAACAGCTTATGCAGAGATTATGGCAAGAATTATGAAGGCTCCCGCAACGCCCATTCTTGCCTGCTCAATTATTGCTCTTGTGCCCGGCGGTATGCTTTATTACACAACCTATTATCTGGTTGTTGAGGATGAAATTAAATTTAATCTTTACCTTGGAGAAACGCTGAAAACAGCAGCGGGTCTTGCGGTGGGAATTATTCTGGTTTCTGTTGTTATCAATGAAATCAACAGACATAAATTCAGAAAGCTTTACGAAGATAAAAACAACTGAAAAGGAGATAATTATGAGCTTAAAAGACAATGTGATTTCCCTTGCGGGAAAGCTTTATGCAAAATTCAATTCACTTTCACAGGCAGAAATTCAGCGCAACCTTGCTGAAAAGACAATCACTCCCGGTATGCCCGAGCTTCTCAGATATGCCGCCGCTCAGGGTGCTGTGCTTGTGAAAAATGACGGTGTGCTTCCTTTGAAGGAGGGTACCTCGGTTTCACTTTTCGGCAGAGTGCAGAAGGATTGGTTTTACACAGGCTACGGCTCAGGCGGTGACGTAAACAAGCCCTATGCCGTCAACCTTATTGAAGGCGTCAGAAATTGTGAGGGTCTTGTTCTCAATGAAGAGCTTGCCGCAGTATATGAAAAGTGGTGTGACGAAAACCCCATTGACCACGGAATCTGGGGTCATTGGCCCAGATTTTATCCCGAAATGCCTGTTGAAGCTTCAGCTGTCAAGGCTGCTGCGGAAAAGTCAGAGGCTGCAGTTGTTGTAATCGGACGTTCATCGGGTGAGGACAGAGAAAATGCTCTTGAAAAGGGAAGCTTCTTTGTTACCGATGAAGAGCTTAAGCTTGTTGAAAAGGTAACTGAAGGATTTGAAAAAACAGTTCTTATTTTCAACATCGGCTGTATTATGGATATGAGCTGGACAGAAAGATTTGCAGATAAGCTTTCTGCAATTATGATTGTCTGGCAGGGCGGTATGGAAAGCGGAAACGCAGTGGCTGACCTTCTTTCCGGCAAACAGTCACCCTCAGGTAAGCTTGCCTGCACCGTTGCAAAAAAATATGAAAATTACCCGTCAGCAGACAATTTCGGCCATAAGAATTATAACATCTATGCCGAGGACATCTTTGTCGGATACAGATATTTTGAGACCTTCTGCAAGGAGAATGTGCTTTATCCCTTCGGCTTCGGTCTTACATACACAAAATTTGACGTTCAGTTCAAGAGCGCTGAGAAAAATGACAAGGGCATTGAAATCACCGCTGAAATCAAAAATATCGGTGATAAAGAGGGCAGATACGTCCTTGAGGCTTATGTCGAAAAGCCCTGCGGCGTACTCGGTAATGCATACCGTGAGCTTTGCGGCTTTGCAAAAACAGACAGCCTTCAGCCCGATGAAAGTCAGAGCCTGACAGTCACCGTTCCCGAGTATTACCTTGCTTCCTATGATGAAAGCGGAGAGACGGGCTTCAGCTCAGCTTATGTAATCGAAAAGGGTGATTACGGCTTTGCAATCGGTGACAATGTCCGTGACGCAGAAACTGTATGGACTTATAAGGTTGAAGAAAACACCCTTTATCAGCAGCTTACCCAGGTTGCCGCTCCCAGAGAAAGCTTTGAAGTCTTCAAGGCTGAAAAGAACGAAAAGGGTTATGTTCTTAAAAAGACAGCTGTACATAAAAAGAATTACGACCTTAAAAAGATTATTCTTGAAAATCTCCCCGAGGGCAAGGCTATCACGGGAGATAAGGGCTATAAGCTTATTGATGTCAAGGAAGGCAGAGTTTCAATGGAGGATTTTGTTGCTCAGCTGAGCCTTGAAGAGCTTGAAGCAATTTCAAGAGGCGATTACACAATGGACAGCAAGCTTGGTGTTTCAGGTAACGCAGGCTGCTTCGGCGGTGTTCTTGAGTCACTCAGAGCAAAGGGTGTTCCCGCAGCAACAACAACTGACGGCCCCTCAGGTATCAGACTTTCAGCCTGCTGCTCACTTATGCCAATCGGAACACTTCTTGCATGTACCTTTGATGAGAAGCTTGTCTGTAAGCTTCTTGAAAAGCTTGCTGATGAAATGGCAGATAAGGGAACGGATATTCTTCTTGCTCCCGGTATGAATATCCACAGAAATCCCCTTTGCGGAAGAAACTTTGAATATTTCTCAGAGGATCCCTTCCTTTCGGGTAAAATTGCCGCAGCCTATGTAAGAGGTGTGCAGCATAACGGAAAATCTGCCTGCCCCAAGCATTACGCTTGTAACAATCAGGAATTCAACAGAAACGGAAACGATTCAAGAGTTTCGGAAAGAGCGCTCCGTGAAATTTATCTCAGAGGCTTTGAAATCTGTGTCAAGGAAGCTCAGCCTAAAAATATTATGACCTCATATAACCTTATCAACGGTGTCTGGGGACATTACAATTATGAGCTTTGCACACTTATTCTCAGAAATGAATGGGGATATAAGGGTAACGTGATGACAGACTGGTGGATGAGAAAATCAAGAAGCCAGGAATTCCCCACACTCAAGGATCAGGCATACAGAGTAAGAGCTCAGGTTGACGTTCTTATGCCCGGCGGTCCCCGTGTTGTCAGAAAAAGAAAGGCAGACGGAACTCTTCTTGCAACCTATGGCAAGAAGGAGGGCATCACTCTCGGTGAAATGCAGAGAACAGCGGCAAATGTTCTGAATTTTGTTATGAACAGCACCGCAATGAAATAAGATTAATCAAGGGTGTTCAAATGAGCAGATACAGCTATTACTGCAAACCGACCTTCCTTAACATATCTGAGGAAAAAAGAAAAAAGATTCTTTCCGTTGCCGTCAACGAATTTGCAAACAACGGCTTTGAAAATGCAAACATCAACATCATTGCCAAAAAGGCTGAGGTCAGCGTAGGCTCTCTTTATAAATACTTTGACACGAAGAATGACCTTTTTCTCACAAGCGTCAATTTCGGCCTTCAGAATCTTGAGGCGGTGCTTAATGCAATCATCGGTACAGATGATCCCATTATGCTCAAGCTTGAAAATCTTCTGAGAAGTGACATTGAGTTTTCAAGAAGCAACAGTGTTTTCATCAAGCTTTACAATGTTCTGACAGGGGAGTGCAACAATGAGCTTGCTCAGAGGATTGCATCTGATGTTGAAAGCATTACAGCCTCTGTTTACAGAAAAGCAATTGAAGACGGACAGCTCAGCGGTGAAATCAGAAAGGACATTGATCCGGGAATTGCCGCATATCTTGTGGATAATATTCTGATGAATGTTCAGTTTACATACGCCTGTGATTATTACAAGGAAAGATTCAAAATTTATACTGAGGATGAAATTTTTCACAAGGACAGCTTTGTCATTGAAAACATTCTCAAGTTCATCAAAGCGGCATTAAAATTGTAATATATATTTTGAAAGGAATTGAAAATATGAAGTACGCACTTGCCTATGATATCGGAACTACCGGTGTAAAAACCTGTCTTTACGAAATCGACAAAACAATCAAACTTATTGCAGATGCCATTGAGGGTTATGAGCTTTATGTTCTTCCCGACGGCGGCGCAGAGCAGGATCCCGACGAATGGTGGGCTGCAATGTGCAAGACCACAAAGGAAATTTTTGAAAAATGTGACATCACTGCCGAACAGATTGACGGTATTTCCTTCTGTTCACAGGCACAGGGTCTTGTTCTTGTTGACGAAAACGGAAAGCACGTCCGCAGAGCAATGAGCTATATGGACCAGAGAGCAAGAAAAGAAAGAAAAGAGCTTATGGCTCACGGTATTCAGATTGCCGGTGCATCAATTCCCAAGCTTCTCATTTCTCTTGCTAAAACAGGTGCTGTTGCAGCAAGCGTAAAGGACCCCGTTTTCAAATATAACTGGGTTAAAAATAATGAGCCTGAAATCTTTGCAAGAGTACATAAATGGCTTGATGTCAAGGAGTCGCTTATTGCAAGAATGACAGGCAAATTCGTTATGACTGAGGATTCAGCCTTTGGCACACTTCTTTATGATATTCACAAGAAAAAGTGGAGCCCCGAGGTTTGCAAGATTCTCAAGGTTGACATGAAGCATCTTGCTGACATTGTCAAATGCACAGATGAGGTTGGCGGTCTTACCGCACAGTCAGCTGCAGAGCTTGGACTCAAGGAAGGCACAATGGTCTTCGGCGGCGGTATGGATGCTTCTCTTATCGGTGTCGGTGCAGGCTCAGTCAAGCTCAATGATACTCACGTTTATATGGGTACATCGGGCTGGGTCTCAACTGTCGTTGACAAGAGCATCGTTGGCGCTTCCGCTATGATTGCCGCAATTGTCGGTGCAAGACCCGGACGCTACAATTACTTTGCAGAGCTTGAAACCGCAGGCAAATGTCTTGAGTGGGTCAAGAATCATCTTGCTCTTGACGAAATCGGCATTTATCTCAAGAAAATCAATGTTGCCGAGGATATGGAAACAAAATACACAAACCTTTATCAGTATCTTTCAACTGTTATTCAGAGCGTTCCCGCAGGCTCAAACGGAGTAATCTTCACTCCCTGGCTTCACGGTAACCGCTGTCCCTTTGAGGATCCCAACTCAAGAGGTATGTTCCTTAATCTGAGCATCGAAACAGGCAAATCAGAAATGATCCGTGCCGTTGTTGAGGGTGTCTGCATGCATATGAGATGGATGATTGAAACTCAGGACAAAAAGACAAAAACCTCAGACACAATCAGATTTGTCGGCGGCGGTGCGCTGACCGATTCAACAAGCCAGATTCTTGCTGACTGCACAGGCAAGGTTGTTGAAACTGTTGCAAGTCCTCAGAATGTCGGTGCTGTCGGTGCGGCTGTTATGGTTGCCGTCGGTCTTGGTGTTATTGATTCCGTTGATGAAGCAGGCAAGCTCATTGAAGCAGAAAAAACCTTCACTCCCAATAAGGATGTCAAGGCTGCATACGACAAAAACTTTGCTGTTTACAAGGAAATCTACAAAGTAAATAAGAACATCTTCAAGATGCTTAACAGCTGACAGACTTCCGTTAAGTGCACAAGAACATCAATTGTAAACAATTGATTCAAGCTTTTTTTGCCCGCTCGGAGTACCACGTACGCCTTCGGGGCAAAGAAAAACTTGTCTTGCACACTTTCCGAAAGCCTGTGGACTTCCGTTGAGACACAAGAACATCAATTGTAAAAATTAATTTAGCCTTTTATAAAAAAACAAAGGAGCAGAAAAATCTGCTCCTTTTATTTTTTGATATGTGGGATTATTTAATCATCTGTGCAAATTCATCTTCGTTGATAACCCTTACACCAAGGTCGGTGGCTTTTTTCAGCTTGCTTCCCGCATCTTCACCGGCAAGGACGAAATCTGTTTTCTTTGAAACGCTTGAAGAAGCCTTTCCGCCGAAGCTTTCAATGATTTTTGTGGCTTCGCTTCTTGTCATCTGAGAAAGAGTGCCCGTGAGGACAAAGGTTTTTCCTTCAAAGCGCAGGTCAACAATTTCCTTCTGACTTTCCATATTCACGCCTGCAGCCGCAAGTCTTTCAATAAGCTCAAGGCTTTCCTTATGAGAGAAAAATTCCTTTACACTTTTTGCCATAATCAGACCGAAGCCTTCAATTTCTGCAATTTCTTCCTCTGATGCGCTGATGAGCTTGTCCATTGTAAGAAAATGCTCACTGAGAAGCTTGCCTGCCTTCTGTCCGATGTGTCGGATTCCCAGGGCAAAAATAAGCTTTGAGAGATCATTGCCCTTGGATTTTTCAGCGGCATCAAGAATATTCTGTGCGCTTTTTTCACCAAGACGCTCAATTGCGGCAATGTCCTCTTTTTTCAGGTAATAGATATCGGCGGCGGTTTTGATGAGACCCTCGTTGACAAAGGTTTCAAGCACCGCTGTGCCGAGTCCCTCAATGTCCATTGCATCCCTTGAACAGAAATGAATCAGGTTTCTCAGCAGCTGATTGGGACAGTCGGGGTTACAGCAGCGCATTGCGGCTTCGCCCTCTTCTCTGATAACCTTGCCCTTACATGAAGGGCATATATCGGGTATGCGGTAGGGTACGGAGTTTTCACCGTGACTGACAACGGAAAGCACCTCGGGGATAATATCTCCCGCTTTTCTGATGATGACTCTGTCACCAATGCAGATGCCTTTTTCGTCAATGAAATCCTGATTGTGAAGGGTTGCTCTGCTGATGGTTGTACCGGCAAGAACCGTCGGCTCAAAGATACCGGTGGGTGTGAGAACTCCCGTTCTGCCCACATTGATTTCAATGTCAAGAAGGACAGTTTCCTTTTCCTCGGGAGGATATTTGAATGCAAGCGCCCACTTGGGAAACTTTGACGTTGAGCCAAGCTGCTGCCTTTGTGAGAAGGAGTCAACCTTGATAACTGCACCGTCAATATCAAAGGGCAGTGAGCCTCTGAGCTCACCGATACGGTTGATTTCATCAATTACCTCCTCGATGCTTCTGCACTTTTTATAAAAGGGTACGGTGTTAAAGCCCAGAGAGCTGATATAATCAAGGGACTGCTTGTGGGAGGAAAGGTCCTTGCCCTCAATCTGCTGAATGTTGAAAAGGAAAATGTCAAGCTTGCGCTGACTTGTGATTTTCGGGTTTTTCTGTCTGAGTGAGCCCGCAGCGGCATTTCGGGGATTCTTGAAGGGCTTTTCACCGTGAAGCTCCTGCTGCGCGGTAAGCTCTGTGAAAACCTCACGGGGCATATATACCTCACCTCTTAGCTCGAGAAGGGGAAGCTCTGTTTCAATTCTCAGGGGTATTGAGCGGACTGTTCTCAGGTTTGCGCTCACGTCCTCACCGATTCTGCCGTCACCTCGGGTGGAGCCCCTGACAAACACACCGTTTTCGTATTCAAGAGAAACGGACAGACCGTCAATTTTGGTTTCAACAACATATTCAGGCTCGGAAACAACGGCTCTGACCCTTTGGTCAAAGGCTCTCACATCGTCAAAGCTAAAGGCATCCTGAAGGCTTTCCATGGGCACCTTGTGTTCAACGGGAGTGAACTGACCGTCAGCCTTGCCGCCGACTCTGTGAGTGGGGGAGTCAGCTGTGATAAGCTCGGGATACTGCTCTTCAATTGCAATGAGCTCATGAAGAAGGCGGTCATATTCAAAATCCTCGATTTCCGGTTCGTCGTTTTCGTAATATTTTTTGTTGTGATAGTTGATGATTTCACGCAGCTGCTGAGCTCGCAGACTGCTTTGCTGAAAATCTGCCATAAAATTACCTCACTTGAAAAGTGTTCCGTCGAGAAACTCATTTTTAAACCATACATCATCGACGGTGAAAGTTTTTTTGTTCAGATACTCAAGCTCACCTGCATCCGTTGTAAAGTCAAAGGTAAGCTTATAAGAGCAAAGGCACTGCTTTTTATAACCTGTTTTTTTGTTAAGCTCATTGCTTCCGTATTTTCCGTCACCGAGAAGTGAATGTCCGATTGAAGCAAGGTGAGCTCTGATCTGATGTGTTCTGCCAGTCAGAAGATCAACCTCAAGCAGACTCAGACCCTCTCTGTAGCCGAGCACCTTATATTTTGTGCGGATAAGCTTTGAGCCGGGCTTTTCCTTTTTTGAAACAAAAACCTTGTTTTTCTTTTCGTCCTTGATAAGATAGCCCTCAAGGATATCCTCGTCCTTTTTCAGCTGTCCGTGGACAATGCAAAGATAAATTTTGTGAAGCTCTCTGTCCTTCATCTTCTGATTGAGTATGCGCAGAGCCTCAGCGGTTTTTGCACAGATGACAATTCCGCTTGTATTTCTGTCAATACGGTTGACGAGGGCGGGGGTGAAGGATTTTTCATCCTCGGGATTCCATTTGCCGCTTTCGTACATATATCTTTTTACCCGTGTGATGAGGGTGTCGATATATTCATTGTCATCGGGGTGTGAAAGAAGACCGACCTTTTTGTTCAGAAGGATAATGTTTTCGTCCTCATAAACAATGTCGATGTTTTTTGAAGCTGACATAAAATCAAAGACCGTTTCCTTCTTTTCAAAAAACTCATCGTTTATATACATATCCACAACATCACCCAGGCAGAGCCTTGTTGAAATCTCCGCTCTTTTGCCGTTGACCTTGATTCTTTTGATTCGGATATACTTATACATCAGAGCCTTGGGCAGATTTGGCAGGGATTTTGTCAGAAACTTATCAAGGCGCTGATTAGCGTCATTTTTTTCGATTGTAAAGCTTTTCAAACTTAAAACATCCTTTTAAAGTATTTAGAATATTATACCACATTTCATAAATTTTAGCAATAGAAACAATGGATGAGCGGAATGCAGTTTTTGTGTTGATTTGAAAGGTATATATATGAGCTTATTTCCTCAGCAAAATGATTTTCGGATTAATTTATTCCCCCGCTGTTTCAAGGGTATTAAAATCAAATAAGCGACCAAAATAAAACAGATGCGTCCCTCTTTTAACTAAGGCGGGATACATCTGTTTTTTGTTAAGAGGGGAGTCTGAACGGGATAAATGGCAATTGTTTTTTATGTCTGAGGGCTTATATGGATATTTTTGTCATTTTTTACAAAAATTTTTTTATGCTAAATGCATATTTTGAATCCAGAAAACTTGATTTCTTCTTTTCTTAGTGCTAAAATAAAATGTAATTTATCGAATCAGCTATTTATTCGGTATTTTTACCAAAGTCTTATTAAATAAGGGGTAATGATTCATGGAAAGAAAAGTTGGTACCGTTTCAAGAGGTATCCGTTGTCCCATCATCCGTGAGGGTGACGATCTTGCTCAGATTGTTTGTGACAGCGTTATTGAAGCAGCAGAAAGCGAAGGCTTTAAGCTTCGTGATAAGGATGTGGTTGCCGTAACAGAATCCATTCTTGCAAGAAGCCAGGGTAACTACGCTTCAGTTGAGGCAATTGCCAAGGATGTCAAGGCAAAGCTCGGCGGTGAAACCGTTGGTGTTATATTCCCTATTCTCTCAAGAAACCGCTTTGCAATTTGTCTTCGCGGCATAGCAAAGGGCTGCAAAAAAATCGTGCTTATGCTCAGCTATCCCAGTGATGAGGTAGGCAACCATCTTCTGACTTATGATCAGCTTGATGAAGCAGGCGTCAATCCTTACAGCGATGTTCTTTCACTTGAGAAATACCGTGAGCTTTTTGGTGAAAACAAGCACGAATTTACAGGCGTTGATTATGTTGAATATTATTCACAGCTCATAAAGGAATCAGGCGCTGAATGTGAAGTTGTTTTTGCAAATCAGGCAAAGAGCATTCTCGATTATACAGACTGTGTTCTTAACTGTGATATTCACACAAGAGCAAGAACAAAGAGACTTCTTAAGGCAGCAGGTGCAAAGATTGTCTGCGGTCTTGATGAGATTCTTACAGCTTCAGTTGACGGCAGCGGCTTCAATGAGAATTACGGTCTTCTGGGCTCAAACAAGTCAACAGAAGATGCTGTTAAGCTTTTCCCCAGAAACAGCAGAGATTTTGTACTCAGAACACAGAAGCTCCTTAATGATAAAACAGGCAAAAATATCGAAGTTATGGTATACGGTGACGGCGCATTCAAGGATCCTCAGGGTAAAATCTGGGAGCTTGCTGACCCTTGCGTTTCACCCGGATACACAGACGGTCTGAAGGGTACTCCCAACGAGCTCAAGCTCAAGTATCTTGCTGACAATGATTTCAAGGGTCTGAGCGGTCAGGAGCTTAAGGACGCAATTTCAAAGAAGATTGCTGAAAAGGGTGAAGAAAGTCTTGTGGGCAACATGGCTTCTCAGGGCACAACTCCCAGACAGTTCACCGATCTCATCGGTTCACTTTGTGACCTTACAAGCGGCTCCGGTGACAAGGGTACACCTGTTGTACTTGTTCAGGGCTACTTTGACAACTACACAAACTGAGTTTTGTGTCGGTTATAAATATTCTTAAATAATTCAAGGAGGACAAATTTATGGAAATGGAAAAGAAAGAATTACCGGTAAGACCTGCCGATATGGCAGAGATCAATACACCGGAGCTTGCAAATGCTTTCATTGAGGAGCAGATTGCAGCTGTTCGTGAAAAAGTAGGAGACAAAAAGGTGCTTCTTGCTCTTTCCGGCGGTGTTGACTCATCAGTTGTTGCAGCTCTTCTTATCAAGGCTATCGGAAAGAATCTTCTTTGTGTTCACGTTAACCACGGTCTTATGAGAAAAGATGAAAGTGACGGTGTTGTTGAGCTTTTCAAAAATCAGCTTGGCGCAGAGCTTATTTATCTTGATGAAACAGACCGTTTCCTTGGCCTTCTTGCAGGTGTAAGCGATCCTGAGAAAAAGAGAAAGATTATCGGTGAAGAATTCATCAAGGTCTTTGATGAGGTTGCTGCACAGCACGGCGACATTCCCTATCTTGCTCAGGGTACAATTTATCCTGATATTACCGAAAGTAAAGACGGCATCAAGTCTCACCACAACGTTGGCGGTCTTCCCGAAGGCGAAGAAATGATTCTTGAGCTTGTTGAACCCCTTATGTTCCTTTATAAAGATGAGGTAAGAGTTGTTGGTAAAGCTCTCGGCCTTTCAGATGAGCTTGTTGACCGTCAGCCCTTCCCCGGCCCCGGACTCGGTGTTCGTTGCCTTGGTGCAATCACACGTGACCGTCTTGAGGCTCTGCGTGCAGCTGATGCAATTCTCCGTGAGGAATTTGACAAGTGCGGCCTTTCAAAGACAGTATGGCAGTATTTCATTTCAGTGCCCGATTTCAAGAGCGTCGGCTCAAAGGACGGCAAGCGTTATGAAGGCTGGCCCGCAATCATCCGCGCTGTAAACACACAGAAGGCTGTTGAAGCAACCATTGAGGAAATTCCTTATGAAATTCTTCACCGCATCACAGACCGCATCACTCACGAGGTTGACGGCATCAACCGCGTCGTATATGACCTCACTCCCAAGCCGACAGGCACAATTGAGTGGGAATAAGTAAACGAAAGCCCGTGAGCCCAGTAAAATAAAGGGTTTCAGGATTTTCAAAAAGCCTCGTGATACGAAAATGATACTGTATACGGCTTTCCCACATTAATTTCATACAAGAGAAAACCTCTCTCGTTTGAACACTTAGTTCATTCGAGAGAGGTATTTTTTATGCCCATTTTTCGGCAGCGTGATACTGCAACAGTAACCTATATTTTTTGAAAAAATTTATATAAAAACCGCAACTGTAAACCTAAAAATGTCCCAATAAAAAGTAGAGGTTGCTTTAAAATTATTTTTGCAAAAAGCTGAATTTATGTCGCAATAGAGAAGTGTAGGAGAAAATTTTCAAAAAAAGTGGGATGATACGCAAAAAAATGTCCCAATAAAAAGTAGAGGGTGTTTGAAAATTATTTTTGTAAAAAGCCAAAAATATGTCGCAATAGAGAAGTAGAGAGGTTTATCGTACTGATTGTAAAATTACGATATTTTTGGTTACCAAAACTACAAAATTCGTGCGGTAAAGAAGTGAGGACAAAATTTCAGATGATTTTGGTTGTTAAACTCAAAAAATACGTGCGGTATATAAATAGAGGGCTATTTTGACATATTTTTAAAAATTTGGCGAGCAAAACCTGAATTTTGTTGCGGTATAGAAGTGGAGGGTATTTACAATGCAATTATTAATAATTTGTAAATTAGTAAAGTTTTTGTTTGTAGATTTGCAAAAAAATGTCCCAATAAAGAAATAGAGGGTTATGTATTCAATGTCGGTCATCCGGCTTTGTAATAAATATCAGTCGAAAGGAGGTAAACAGAATGGCTGTTCTTATGAATGCAAAGGAAATCAGCGAAGAACTTGGTATTTCCAAAACTCTTGCTTATGAGATTATGCAGAAGCTCAATAAAGAGCTTGAGGCAAAAGGTTACTTCGTAATCAAGGGTAAAGTCAGTCGCCGTTATCTGTCAGAGCAGATTTACGGTATGCCCAAGGAAAACTAAACAGAAAGGAATGATGAAATGGCGGTTTTTAAAGACAAACAAAGAGGTACGTGGTATGTGTCGGTCTACTACACGAACTGGAAAGGCGAATCCGACCGAAAGATGAAGCGTGGCTTCAAAACCCGTAAGGAGGCTGTTGCTTGGGAGAATACATTCCTCAACAAAAATGCAGGCGACCTTAATATGACCTTTGCGGAGTTCTATGACATCTACAAAAGCGATCTTGAGGAAAGGCTTAAGGAGAACACCTGGGTTATGAAAACCAGTGTTATCGAGCTGAAAATTCTGCCGTACTTCAAGAAAAAGAAGATGTGCGAAATAAGGGTTTCCGACGTTATAGCCTGGCAGAAGGAAATGATGGCGTACCGTGATAAAGACGGACAGCCTTATGCATCCGGGTACCTGAAAACTATCCACAATCAGCTCAGTGCTATTTTTAACCACGCTGTGAGGTTCTATGAGCTTCCG
>JAZOWF010000048.1:0-17038 GCA_045659065.1 Acutalibacteraceae bacterium | reverse complement strand
TTTAAAGTGCTTCGCAGTTTTGTAAGAACTAAAAATTTCTTGTATTGAAGCCATAAAATGCAGCAAGGCTGTCGCCTTGCGAGGCTTTTGGCAAAAATACAGGGAATTTTGTTCGAGAAACAAATACTTCCTTATGTGGCGCCGGCGAAATCCGTGCCTTTTTGTTTATTGGGTAAATACTTTTACCAGTGTCTGACTCCGCAGGAGCAGCTTGCATTTATTTTGAAAAGCTTATTGAAAAGATTGATAAGCTTCCAGATGAATGCCATAAATCCGCCCTTGTGGCAGTTGCAGGAGCAGCTGTCCGCCTTATCAAAGCCACATTCAGAGCATTTTGTTTCACCCTCTTTATAGGTGTGTCCCGTTGTGGGAATTGTTTCGGTGTAGGTGTCACCGCACTGACAGGTATATTCTGTATATCCGTTCTGAGTGCAGGTGGGCTTTACTATTGAAGCATTATATGAATGCTGCTCAATCACTCCGATATCCTCTGTGTAGCTGTCACCGCAGGAGCAGCTGTAGGTCATCACACCCTCGCTGATGTGTGTGGGAGCAAGTGTCACTGTCTGCTCATAGCTGTGCTTGTGAGCGGTATAATCAACATCAAGACCTGCCTGTGAGTCAAGGGTGATGCCGATGTCACTTTCTGCCATTGTGATTTCCTGAGATGCTACAACCTCTCCCTCCTGTGAAAGAGTAACCTTACCGTCTTTAACGCCGCTGACCCTGATGCCCTCATCGTTCTTTGTGGCGGTGACGGTACCCTCACAGTCGGAGCCCTCAATAACGAGAACTGTTTCTGTGCCCTCTTCGTCAACTGTTGTGAAGGTGATTTTGCCCATATCATTACCGTTGCCCTTAAGAACAACGCTGCTGTTGTCAAGAAGGTCAACGTTTACTGTTGCCTCGGTATCCTCATCAAGAACAAACTCAACAAGACTCTTGTCGGTGAAAACTGAAACAAGGTTATCATTCTCAGCGCAGGTGATTGCTGCATTTTCCTCATCCTCAAGCCAGTAAACATAAGCGTCTGAGCCGTCAGCTGAGCCGGCAACAAGGGGAAGCATTGACTTGAGCAGAGCATCACCGTCAATTGCCTTTTCTGAAGTAACAAGGCTTTCATCAGCACCGAAGAAGGCTGAAGCGGAGGCTATATTCCTGCCCATTGTGTAAATATCCTCGGCGGGCTTAAGGTATGTAATATCAGAGCTGTCAGAGGAAATTCCGTTATATGTCCAGGATGAGAAATCCTTGGCAATTTTAATTTCCTGCTTGTCAGAATCAACATAATAGTCCTTGACAATCACAGCGTAATAATCATCGGTTTCCTTATATCCGAGAGCAATAACTGAATGGCCGTCGGTCATATCTGCGGCATTTTTACCGAAGAAATTGA
Organism: Acutalibacteraceae bacterium; assembly: GCA_045659065.1. Lineage (GTDB taxonomy): Bacteria > Bacillota > Clostridia > Oscillospirales > Acutalibacteraceae > UBA6857. The sequence goes on along the minus strand of JAZOWF010000048.1, from coordinate 15,642 downwards.
TAACCACGGGCTGATTGTTGCCGTTGGCATAAGCCTTCACTGCCTCATAAAGACCGCTGAGGTTATTCATTGCCGCTCTTTCGGCCTTCTGAAGGTCACCGTCAAACTGATAAATATAAGCGTATCTGATAAAGTCCGCAACGCTGATACCGAAGGCATCGGGAATACTGCTCATCTCAAGGTCGGCAGCGGAATAGGAATAGGTGTTGTTGCTTGCAACTGCCTCGGGGTGAGCAAGGAAGGCGGCTGTTGCGGCGGTCAGACCGAAGCACATACCGTGCTCATAACCGTTTTCGAAAAGCTTGTAAAGCTCAGCACCCTTGATATCACCGTAGGCTTTTTTATAAATATCCACAGAAACCTTGTCGTATAATTTGCCGAAGGAGAGGGTGTCATATTCGTGGTCATAGTCTGCGGGGTAATATTCAGGGCTTAAATCGAAGGAGTAGTCCATATTCTGAACCGCAGCCTCAACAGTCATACTCATACCCATCATCTTTGTTTTGAACTTAACTGATAACATATCACCCTCGGTTGCATTTTCGGGAAGGAAAACGCGGCTGCCCATTCTTGTTGTCAGGGCAACAGCGGGGCAGGCATCCAGACCAACGGATGTAATAACCAGATCCAGAGCTCTGATTGCCTTTACTCTGACGGTTATGTTTTTGATGGGAGCATCCATTGAGAAGGTAAGGTCAACTACGTCCTGCTCACAGGTATAGGTGTCGATAGTCTGTGTGCTTACGGCGCCGTTTATATCGGTGCAGATAACATCAACGCCTGAAGCCTTTTTGCCAAGGTCTGAAAGGTCAAGCACTATGGAGCCTGCATCAATCTCAGAAAGAGCATTCCATAAGCTCTTGCAGTCTGAAACATCAACGCTGACGGTCTCTGCGCAGTAGTCAAAGACATACTGTGCTGACTGCATCTCCGCTGAGCCCTTCATACTAACACCTGAAACCTTGAAGTTGAATTCTGTTGTATAGTCAGTAATCTCCTGAGCCTCAGCCTGAGAGAAATACTTGCCGCCCACAACGTCTGTGCTGATAGCAAATTCAAAAAGGTCGTCAAGGGTGAAAAGCTCAAGATAGCCCGCAATCAGCGTGTTGACGGACATCTTTTTAATGCTGTTGAAGTGAAGAATAATCTTTCTTACGGGGGCCGTTGTTGAGAAGGTAAGGTCAACAAGATTGCTCTCAGCCTCACTGATGTCAATAACCTTAAAGGTGCTGTTGCCGTTAGTGTCAACACATTCAACGGTAACATCAAGATTATAATGGAAATCTGCAAAATCAAAGCTTAAGCCTCTGACCTCAAGGTTATCAAGAGCTTCTCTCATGCCTCTGGGGGCAGAAATATCAACGGTGATTGTTTCGTTATAGATACTGAAGGCGTAGGTTGTCTTTTTCAGCTTAGCCTCGGCGCTTGCGTCCAGAATGCCAAGCTTCAGAGTGAAGCCGCCTGAGTATTCCTCTCCAACCTCTGCCTCCTGCTGAACGAAGGTTCTTGTGCCGAAGGTCTCTGAGCTTACTGTGAAGCCCTGAATCTGATCATTCTGAAGTAAATCCATATTGGTGGTCAGAACCCTGGCAGAAATCTTTTCAACGCCGTTGAAATGAATGATATACTCCTTGGCGGGAGCAACTGTTGAGAAGGTAAGGTCAACAAGATTGCTTTCAGCCTCGCTGACGTCAATAGTCTTTATGTAGCTGCTGCCGTTTTCGTCGATACATTCAACCTCAACGTCAAGATAATCATAAAAATCGGTAAAGTCAACGTCCATTGTCATACCTGCAACGTTGATATCCTCCACCTCGTCAAGAGCCTTTTTTATTGAAAGGACGTCGGCAATATCCACGGTAACGGTTTCGTTGCAGATGTCGAGGGTGTACTGATATGATTTGAATTTAACCTCTGAATCAATGTTGACAATCATCAGATTTATTGGTACGGAGGCTGTGATATCCTCAACAAACTGAGCCTCAGAGGGGGTAAAGAGCTTGCTGCCGAATTCATCAGATAAAAGGGCAAAGGAGGGAACATATTCACTGTCAATCATATCAAGCACTGTGCCCAGAAGGTCAGCCTTAAGATAATAAAGAGAATTGAAGTGAATAATAACCTTGTCTGCCGGCGCCTGAGTGTCAAAGCTAAGACCTACAACATCACTGCTCTGGGCACTGATGTCAATTGTCTGATAATAGCTGACGCCATTGGTGTCGATGCACTCAACGGTAACGTCAAGATATTCTGACAGCGCGGAAAAATCAAGCTTGAAATTCATACCAAGAATCTTGACTGTTGCATTGCTGAGACCCTCATAGACAGCTCTCTGCTGAGAAATGTCAACGGTAATGTCTCCATCTCCTGCTGCAAGGGAGATTACGGGCAGACTCATAAGACACATTATAAGTGTCAGAGTGACTGCTAAAAGCTTCTTCATTGTTTTCTTCACAAAAAACATCTCCTTTTTTATCAGGGAATTTTCCCCTTGATAAATTCATATTATCACCCGTTAAAATAAAAGTCAATAACAGAAGCTTATACCTTATATATTATATAATTTTTCAGTATGTATTATATAGCTTTATAGCTTTCACAAAAAGAAAAGGCACGGCGAAATCCGTGCCTTCATTTTTAAGATTTCCTGAGAACTGCTGAAAGTCTCTTCATGGGCTTCTTTCTTCTGTGCTTCTTTGTGACCTGAATGGGAGTCTTGATGAGCATATTTGTCATAATTGTCCAGAAGATTACAAGCAGATACATTCCGAAAACGGCATAGAAGCCTGCGGAAAGAGTTGCGCTTGTAATTGAAACAACGGCTGAAAGAAGCTGAGCCCATGTGCTGTCTGAAAATGCGCCCACAACATCAGCAAGGGGAATTTCTCCGCCGATAATCTTGTCAAAGGCAACACGGCTGATAACAATGCAGATAAAGCAGAGAGCAAGACCGCTGACAGACATTGTCATAACTGCCTTTCTGTTACACTTGACAGCGGCAACAACGCCTGCTGCAAGGAAAAGAGCAAGGGTGAGAACGAAGAAGATGATGAATGCTGCAATGTGAGGAACAATAGGCTCAATGATTGTCATAAAGCTTGTTGCCTCAGCGGCTGCATCTGATGATGTTGTTGTCTGAGCTGCAGAAAGATCTGCACCCATAAGAAGCTGAATGATTTCAAAGGCTGAAAATTCATAGCTTGTTTTAACGCCGAGAGCCTGAGCGATTGTGACAATGCTTGCAAGCTCGTCAGTGATACCGCCGATTGCAAAATAGAACAGCTTGAGGAACAAGCCCATCACAACTGCACCGACAGCAAGAACGGGTGTTACGATACGGTATGCAAGTTTCATTTTTAAAATCTCCTTTTTGTTTATTTCCAGGAGGACTTGAGATCAACTGTTCTGTTGAAAACAAGCTTGTCCTGAGTTGATGTTGTGTCCACGCAGAAATAACCCTGACGCATAAACTGGAAGGTGTCACCTGTTTTAAGCTCACCGACACCGTCCTCAAGCTTACAGCCTTCAAGAATCTGAAGTGAATCGGGGTTGAGGTTGTCTCTGAAGGAGCCCTGTGATTCGTCAGAGGGGTTTGAGGTTTTGAAGAGTCTGTCATAAAGACGGGCTTCAAAATCAATGCTGTGCTTTGCGCTTACCCAGTGAAGAGTACCCTTGACCTTTCTGCCGTCGGGTGAATTGCCGCCCTTGCTTTCGGGGTCATAGGTACAGTGAACTGCGGTAACCTCACCGTTTTCATCGGTGTCATAGCCCACACATTTTACGAAGTATGCGCCTCTGAGTCTTACCTCGTTGCCGGGGAAGAGACGGAAGTACTTTTTGGGAGGCTCAATCATAAAGTCCTCCTTTTCAACGTAAATCTCTTTTGAGAAGCGGATAACTCTTGTACCCATTTCTTCTCTGTCCTGATTTACGGGAAGCTCGATTTCCTCACTCATATCCTCGGGATAGTTGTCAATGATAACCTTAAGAGGTCTGAGAACAGCCATCGCTCTGGGAGCGTTTTCGTTGAGGTTTTCTCTGACGCAGGCCTCAAGCAGACCGAAATCAACAACGGAATAAGCCTTTGAAACACCGACTCTGTTGATGAAATCTCTGATTGCGGCTGCGGGATAGCCTCTTCTTCTCATACCGCTGATTGTGACCATTCGGGGATCGTTCCAGCCGTCAACAATGTTGTTGACAACAAGATCAAGGCATTTACGCTTGCTTGTCAGACAGTAATTGAGGTTAAGACGTGCAAACTCAATCTGTCTTGAAGGAGTTTCAAAGCCGAGCTCACGAAGGAACCAGTCATAAAGAGGTCTGTGATTTTCAAACTCAAGGGAGCAAAGGGAATGGGTAACGCCCTCTCTTGTGTCTGAAATGGGATGAGCAAAGTCATACATGGGATAAACACACCACTTGTCACCTGTCTGATGGTGGCTGATGTGAGCAATTCTGTAAATAACAGGGTCTCTCATATTGATATTGGGAGATGCCATATCAATCTTTGCTCTGAGCACTCTTGCACCGTCGGGGAATTCACCGTCGGTCATTCTTTTGAAAAGCTCAAGGTTTTCTTCAACGCTGCGCTCACGGTAGGGGCTGTTTTTGCCGGGCTCGGTGAGAGTGCCTCTGTATTCTCTGATTTCATCAGCTGTCAGATCACACACATAAGCCTTGCCGTCCTTGATGGGCTTGATTGCACATTCATAGATAAAATCAAAATAGCTTGATGCATAAAGCACCTTGTCCCACTTATAGCCGAGCCACTGAATATCCTCCTTGATGGCGTCAACGTATTCAACGTCCTCTTTTGAGGGGTTTGTGTCATCAAGACGGAGGTTACAGGTACCGCCGTATTTTTCTGCGGTGCTGAAGTCAATCTGAATTGCCTTGGCGTGACCGATGTGAAGATAACCGTTGGGCTCGGGAGGGAAACGGGTCTGCACGTGAGTATAAACACCTTTTTCAAGGTCTTCATCAATGAAATCGTGAATGAAATTTGAAACTTTAATTTCTTCCATTTTTCTGTCTCCTAACTTTTTCTGTGCCGCGCCCTGACCGGGACGCAGATGCAGGCTTTTGTGCCTGAGGCTTTGCAGGGTATTTATAATACGTTATATTATCTCAGATAATAAGAAAAATATCAATAGTTTTTTGCTATTATTTTGAAGCAGCCGCAGAGTTTTTTCATTTGACAGAGTATGAAATATGTGATATACTCTTTTAATGTATGAAAATATATCTTATTAAAGATAAAAAGAAAAGGAGTTTTCTCTTATGAACGAAAATTTCAGAAGTGTCCTTGACGGTCTCGGTGAAGAAATGGCAAAGCTTGGCTTCACTGCCTGCAAAAATGAGGACGGCAGCTTTATTTCAGAAGAAAACGGTGTCTTAGCCGCAAGATATTCAGGTGAAAAGGGTGCTGTTTCCGTCAGCTTTTCAGAGGGCAGGGTTTCTCTGTTTTCAGGCGACGACGCAGAAACCCCCGAAAACACTCCCAACAAGCTTTCCGTCACCCTTCTTGACGAAAACGCTGACAGCAGAGACGTAAAATACGTTATCAGCGAGTTTTCAGATTCACTTGAAAAGAAGTTTGCCAAAAAGACAATCGCTCCCAAAAAGCCCGTACAGAAGGCTGCTCAGACTGTTTCAAAGGCAGCTGTCAAAAACGGCTCCTTCTATGATGCAAACACTCTTGCAAGCAAGCTCTGCCTTGTTTTCCCCGAGCTTCGTCCCGCATACAAGGAAAACCTTGCAAAATACGGTGAGTTCCTCGGTGAAGAGTTCTTCACAAAGTATGCTGCTTCAAAGGTTATCGACGCCATCAAGGCTAACGATCCTCAGACAATGAAGAAGATGTTCCAGATTCTCAACGAAATTTATGAGGACGGAACAAACGACACCCAGAGCCTTATTGCCGTAACAATCCTCGGCGGTCTTGACAACGACAAGATTCTTCTTGCCCGCTGTGTTGACTATATGAGTGAAACAATGGCTCCCCCCGTTATCGAGGTCAACAGACTTCTTGCTTCAGGCAAGGGCAAAAAGCTCAAAAAGCTTCTCAAAAACCCTCCCGCCTATAAGCCCAAGAAGGAAAAGAAGCCCGGCATGTTTGCACAGGCAATGAGCCAGGGTATGCAGCAGCCCCCAATGATGTAAAATATTTTTCAAAAGGGTGATATTATGTCAAAGATAACAGATAAAATCTTTCAGCTCTTCTGGGCTAACACAAAGAGAATGGATGACAAGCGCATTGCCACTCTGAACTGGCCCGAGGGTGTGACCGAGGTGAACGGTCTTGCTTACACCGACAGCGGACACCCTCATCACCTTCTTGACGTTTATTTTCCCGAAAATTCCGAGGGAAAGCTTCCCGTAATTGTTGACGTTCACGGCGGCGGCTGGATGTACGGTGACAAGGAGCTTAACAAGAATTACTGCCTCTGGCTTGCAAAAAGAGGCTATGTGGTTTTCAATATGAGCTACCGCCTTTATCCCGAAATCACCGCAATCGAGCAGCTCAGAGATGTTGCAAAGGCTCTTTGCTTTATCAAAGAGAAGCTTTCTGATTTCCCCGCTGATGAAAATAACATCTGTCTCACAGGTGACTCAGCAGGCGGTATGCTTGCCCTTTTCACCTCAGTGCTTTCCGAAAGTGAAAAGGCACGTGAAATTTTTGACGTTGCTGACCACGGTATTCATTTCAACGCTGTTGGTCTTACCTCAGCAATGGCTTTTATGGATGACGGCACCCTCACAAGTGTTTACACAAGAACAACACTCGGCAAAAATTATAAAAAAGAAAAGTGGGCACCCTATGTCAATGCAGACACTCTGCTGACTCTGGGTGATATGATTCCCGCCTTTATGGTCACCTCAAGCGGTGATTTCCTTGCAAGAAAGCAGGTTCTTGCAACTGCTGAGCTTTTCAGCAAAAGGGGCATTGAGCACAAGCTTATGGATTTTGAAAAAACTGACGGAGAGGATCTCCCTCACGTTTTCCCCGTTATCTATCCCGAAAAAAAGGCATCTGTTGAAGCCATTGAGGAAATGCTTGATTTCTTTGCCGCACACAGCAAAAAAACCGTATAAAAGATAAAAAGGGCATCCTCGGTGCAAAACCGAATGCCCTGTTTTTTCGGATTGAGTATTAATGAGAAAGGAGTCTGTATGAAAGAGCTTCTTGATTTATATTTCACCTTTGCAAGAATCGGCGGCTTCACCTTCGGCGGCGGGTACGCAATGCTGCCCATGCTTGAAAAAGAGGTTGTTGAAAAAAGAAAATGGGCAGACTCTGACCAGCTGCTTGATTATTTTGCAATCGGTCAGTGCACACCCGGTATCATTGCCGTCAACACCGCGACCTTCATCGGTCAGAAGGTGCGCGGCTTCTGGGGTGCGGTTTTTGCCACAGCAGGTGTGGTTTCCCCTTCAATTATCATCATTGCAGTCATTGCCGCCTTCATCAGCGGCTTTCAGGATTATGAAATTGTTCAGCACGCCTTCGGCGGAATCAGAGCGGCAGTTGTTGCGCTGATTCTAAAATCCGTGCTCAAAATCGGCAAAAAGAGTGTTGTTGACATTGCAACGGCAATCATCTTCCTTTGTGTTGCCCTGCTTTCAATTGCAACAGACCTGTCACCCGTAATTTTCATTGTCTGCGCGGCAGTCTGCTCCCTCATTCTGCGGATTTCAAAGGAAAAGAAGGGAGGGGAAAAGAAATGATGGTTATTCTTGAAATGTTTATCCGTTTCTTTTTTGTGGGCCTTTTTGCCGTCGGCGGCGGTCTTGCAACACTCCCCTTCCTGATTGATATGGGAGAAACAACGGGCTGGTTCACTCAGACGGATATTTCCGATATGATTGCAATTTCCGAATCAACCCCCGGCCCTCTCGGTGTCAATATGTCCACATATGTCGGCTATCAGGTGGGCAGTCAGTTCGGTGTGGCGGGAGGCTTCATCGGAGCCCTTATTGCTACCGTGGGTCTTGTGCTCCCCTCACTGATTGTCATTTTGATTATTTCAAGGGTGCTGATGAAATTCCGTCAGTCGAAATATGTTGAATATATCTTCTACGGTCTTCGTGCCGCCTCTCTGGGTCTTGTTGCGGCAGCCTGCTTCGGAGTTGCAAAAATCACCTTTTTCAGCAGTGAAATTTTTGCTCAGACAGGAGAAATTTTTCAGGCGGTCAATTACAAGACAATTATTCTTTCGGCTCTGATTTTCATCTTTATGAAAAAATTCAAAAAGCTTCACCCGGTGGCAATAATTATTGCTGCGGCGGCAGTGGGAATAATTTTTAAGCTTTGATAAAACAAGTAAAAGGCTCGGTTTAACGCCGAGCCTTTTTTGTTTTTTTATTATATTTATTGTTTACCGCCGTGACGATGGAAAAGGGGCGGCACACCAATGGTTTCTCCTACGGTGTTCCGCAACCGTAGGGTCGACTCTTGAGTCGACCGTGTGTGCCGCCACCTCAAATTATCATTACACCGTATAGACAACCAATGGTCGACCGTGAAAACCCACCTATACATCAAAATAAAAATTAAACGTTATAGTGATGGTTTTATTTTTAATAGACAGCTCTGTCTAATGATTAAATCCCTCCCGCTCGTGCCGCGGGGGCATTTACTTTAGTCAGGCGTGACAAAAGGAAACAAAAACACGCTTTCCGTCAATTGAGTCCGAACGAGGTTACAAAATGCCGAGAAGGTTTTTATATAAGATTTCACTCTTTTCTGTTACGCCCTGCCGTTCAAGGCGGTCAGTCTCTGCGGGGCGGCATTTTTCCACAGTTCTGCAATCATATGAATAGCAGTCAGGGTATTCGGTGATTCACTTACTGAAAACGATTCAAGAAAATTCGCTGCAATTTTCCCTCCCCCAACTGCTGCCTTGTCTAGTCCGCGTTGCTGTGCTGTCTCCTCAGAAACTAAAGCGGTCGACATTCGACACCCGCTCTATCATCATTTCCGTTGGAATCTGCGGTCAGCGATTTTGTAACGGTAAATGAGATATACACCGTAGGGTCGACTCTTGAGCCGACCGTGCTTTCCGTCACCGCAAACTGTCTGAGGAGAGAAATTTTACGGCGGCGTATTTGATGTTTAAAACAAAAAATCCGCAGCCGAAGCAATCAGAAAAAGAGATGAAACTCGACGTTTCATCTCTTTTTTGTTTCTGAAAAGTATTAAGTTCAGCCTTTGTATCAGTACGGTAAATGACTCTTTTCACTCCACACTGATTGCTGTTTTTGTGCCTTTATCGGAAAAGGTCAGACTTTCGAGAATGGTGCAAAATGCTGTTTTCTTTGCCCCGAAGCTGTACAAGGGTACTGCGAGAGGGCAAAAAAACTGCAAACGGACAGAAAAAAGCTCACAACTCGATGTTGTGAGCCTTTTTGGTTCATCTTAATTCTCGGCCTGAATATCATTGAAAGCGTCTATGATACTCTGTCCGTGTTTTTGTGCCGTTATCGGAAGTCTGAAATCAGATGATGTCGATTGTGTAGCTGTATTCATATTCTGTGCCCTTGTGCATAATGTTGGGCTCTCTCAGACAAGCATTACCCGGTGTGTCACCGCCGATACCTCTCTGCATAAGGTCGATGCAGACAGTTGTCATATCCTTGTGCTTAAGAGTGTGAATATGAGTAGCTTCATCAAGGTCATCAATTGTGTAATGATGGCAGTTGATTGCAAAGGGCTTGTCACCGAGCTTGGTGAATCTGAGACCCTCGCCCTCAGCATTGGTGATTTCCATCATTCTTACGTCAATTCTGTGACCGTTTTCCTGAGGACGCATATAATGATGCTCCATATCTGTAACAGTCATTTCGTGAAGGGCAACCCTTGCGCCTTCCTTTCGGTCGATATAGTTTTCGTGGGGTCCTCTGCCGTACCACTTGCAGTTTTCAAACTCTCGGGGCATTGTCAGAAGCATACCGAAGCGCACCATATCCATCTTTGCAGTACCCTTGTGGGTTACGTCAATCTTTCCGTCGGGATAAACTGAATAAACGAGGGTCACGTTCTTCATGCCGAGAACGGAAACCTTTGTTTCAATGTAAGCGCTGTGGCTGTAACGGTGCACCATCTGTGTTTTGGATTTGAGGCTGTTTGTTGCTCTTCTCCAGTTGAACAGAGGATGGAAGGGAATAAGGGGAGGCACAAAGTTGAAGAAGTCAATATCGTTGTCTGTCAGAGCTCTGTAATAGTTGGGTCTGAGCTGACCGATAAGGTAATCCTTGCCGTCCTTTTTCATTTCAGCAAGAAGACCCTTGACAAATCTGTATTCGAAGCCTTCACCGCTGACGGTGAAATCCTCCTCGGAGCCCTTGATGTCAACCTTGTTTTCATAAGCTGTCTTTTCAGCCTTGTCAGCCTCTTTGATAAGGAACTGATCAAAGCCCTGCTCAAAGCCTGCCTTTGCAAAGCGGCAGTCCTCTTTTCTCAGATAAGAGAAGGTAATGAAAACCTCACCCTTGGGCATTGAGTCAAAGTTATAATTGATTGTGAAGCTGCTTTCTGAAAGAGGAGCAAGCTTTTCATAGGTGCTTGCGGGCATCATACCCTTTGAAATAACCTCACCGTTTTCTGTGATCTGATACTGAATGTCAAAGGCTGAAAGGTCGGAGAACATCTGCTTGTTTTTCAGAATGAACTTGCCCTTTCTGACGTCAACGGCCTTGACCTGAATCTCACAGTAAACCTTTCTTACCTCGTGAATACAGGGATGCACCTTTCTGTCAGCGGCAATAATACCGTTGGCATTGAAATAAATGTTACTGCCCACGATTGCGCAGGTGTTATAGGGAGGCTTTATCCACAGATCCTTTTCGTTGTAATCTGTGCCGTAAAGCCACATATCCTCACCGTTTTCGTTTTTCTTATGAATTGCCTGATCAACGAAGTCCCAGATATAACCGCCGCAAAGGTTGTCATACTTTTCGAAGGCATCCATATACTGCTGGAAGTTACCCAGACTGTTTTCCATAGCGTGAGCATATTCACAGAAAACAACGGGCTTTGTGTAAAGGTCCTTTGAAATGGGCTTGCTGTCAGCTGCAAGGGAGTTTGCAATATTGTCAAACCAGGTGATTGTAAGAGGCTCCTTCTTGCCGAGCTTTTCAACCTGATCCTCTGTGGGATACATACGGCTGATAACGTCACTCTTTGTGAAGTCAAAGTCACCCTCATAATGGAACTGTCTTGTTGAGTCAAGCTTCATTGCGGCCTGCTTCATACGAAGGAAGTTTGAGCCGTCACCTGCCTCGTTACCAAGAGACCACATAAACACGCAGGGATGGTTTCTGTCACGAAGAACCATTCTTTCCATTCTGTCAACAACGGCATTTGTCCACATGGGATTGTCACCGGGAACATTCTTTCTTCTTACGCCGTGGGTTTCAAGGTCACACTCGTCCATAACATAGAAGCCGTATTCGTCACAAAGATCATAAAAACGGGGATCGTTGGGATAATGGCTTGTACGGATTGAGTTGATGTTGCTCTGCTTCATGATGTTAAGATCCTGAATGTATCTTTCATCGGGCACTGCCCAGCCGAAATCGGGGTCAAAGTCGTGACGGTTGACACCTCTGATAAGAAGAGGCTTGCCGTTGATGAGAATTTTCTCACCCTTGATTTCAACCTGCTTGAAGCCCATGCGCACTGCCTTATATGTAACGGCACCGTCACAGCTGAATTTGATGAGAAGGTTGTAAAGGGTGGGCTTTTCACTTGACCAGAGAACAGGTCTTTCAATGAATTTCTTGAAGGAAAGCTTTGCCTCACCGCCGGAAACTGAAATTTCGTTCTTGCCGATGATTGTGGGCTTGCCGGCTGTGAGAAGAACAGCCTCAACCTGAGCCTTCTTTGCAACGGGGCTGTAATTTTTGAGGGTGATTTCAAGATTCACATAAGCGTCGGTGTAATTGTTGACAAGCTCTGTATTGACAAAGAAATCTCTGACAGTGACCCTGGGCTCACTGTAAACATAAACCTCACGGTAAATACCTGAAAGGAACCACATATCCTGGTCTTCAAGATATGTGCCGTCGGTGTAACGGTAAACCTCAGCGGCAACGGTGTTCACGCCGGGCTTTACAAACCTGGTGATGTCAAATTCATGGGGAGTGAAGGAGCCCTGGGAATAACCCACATATTTTCCGTTGACATAAACGGAAAGACCTGCCTTACAGGCACCGAAGTGAATGAAGGTTTCTCTTTCGCTCCAGTCCTCAGGCAGAGTAAAGCTTGTTCTGTGAACGGCAATTTCCTGACCTGCCACATCAATTGAAGGGATTTTTGATTTTTCAATGCTGATGCAGTTGGGGTATGAGTTTGCATAGTACCAGGGCTTTGTGTAATCCTTCTGGAACTGCCACACGCCGGGCACTGTGATATCCTCCCAGTTACTGTCATCGTAATCAGCGCTTTTGAATTCCTCGGGAAGCTGAGCTACGCCCTTGCTCCAGAAGAATTTCCACTGACCGTTAAGAGAAATTTTGAAGGGTGAAGCCTCTCTTTTTGCTGCTGAGTCAGCCTTGTCATAGCAGAAGGCAATAACGTGGCCGTCTTCCTTGTTTTCCTTGATAATTTCGGGATTTTCCCAGATATACTTCATATTATCCTCCCTCTCATAAAGAGTTTTCACTCGAGAAAAGCTTCTCGGTTTATATATCTTTTTTATTATACATAATTAAATCACCTTTTGTCAAGAAAGCAAGTGCATTTGCACCTCCTGTTTTCATCCGCACAGCTTTTTAAACAATAAAAACCGCCAAGCATTGACAAATTTTTAATTCCCGTGTTACAATTACAGCAACAAAAAAGGAGAGAGGTATTTTTTTATGGCAAACGAAAGCAGCCCCCTTATCACAAGGCAAAGAGATTTCTGGTTTGACAACATCAAGGGTGTACTTATGATTCTTGTTGTTATCGGACATATGATTGCATCCTTTTATTCCGTTTCCGGTGTGATGAAATATATTTACGATTTCATCAACACAATGCATATGGGTGCATTTCTTATCCTTTCGGGATATATGTCAAAATCCCGTATCAACCGAAAGGATTACATCAGCGTCATCAACAAAAACATTGTTCCCTACATAACGGCACAGCTTTTCCTTTATTTCACGGCAGTTATTGTTCCCGACGGACTCAAGGCGGCAAACTCAACTTATTTTGACCGCTCGGATTTCTCCTTCTTTATGCCGATTTTTCAGCTGTGGTATCTGATGGCAATTATCATCTTTGTTCTTGTGACAATGAAAATCAAGCCCGCACGCCGACCCGTTCTCTTTTTCATCGGCGCAGTTATTCTCACCCTGCTTTGCGGCTGTGTTCAGCAGATAAATGTTTTCAAAATCACAAAGGTTATCAGCTACTATCCCTTCTATCTTCTGGGTTATCTTCTTCCCAAGGACTTTATGCTCACCCTGAGAAACAAAAAGCCGATTATCATCGGCTCCGTTGCGGTTTTCCTCGGCTATGCATATTTTATGTCAAGACAGGACTGGATTGTGGGCATCAGAAACATTTACGGTCTTTCCTCAAATTATGAAAAGGTGGGCGAGCTTGCCTTCGGTCTTCATCCCGCCTTCGGCAGACTGTTTATGGTGCTGTTTGTTCCCGTTATTTCCTTTGCACTGTTCACTCTTATCCCCCGCGGAAAATGCCTTTTCACAAAGCTCGGACAAAACAGCATGTACATCTTTGTTATCCACTCCCTTCCCGTTGTGGCATTCCGCTGTCTGAATTACGAATATGAAATTCTCGGTCATTTCAACACACCCTTGCGCAAGGCGCTTTTCCTTGTTTTCTGTGTTGTAATCACCTTTATTCTCGGCAGTGATCTGACAAAGAAAATCTTCAAGCCCATCCTTGAGCCCAAATTTGACATTGTCAACGTTGTCGGCTCCTTATACGGCAAATACAAAGAAAGAGAGGAAAAAGCACAATGACCCTTTCAAAAAAATTCGTGGCAATTGCCCTTGCATTCCTGATGAACTTCATCTTCTTCCTTCCCATTGATTATGCCTTTGAGGGCGTACCCGAAAAGGCTGAGGATGAAATCCGCGTCATCTCTTATAACGTGCGCTGTGTCAGTGACCTTTACGGCAGCGTAAACGTCCGTTCAAGACTCATCTTTTCTCTTCTGAACAAGTATCAGCCCGACTCCTTCGGCGTTCAGGAGGCAACGGCAAAATGGATGAAGCTTCTTTCAAAGAAAATGAAGGATTACGATTACGTCGGTGAAATGAGAGACGGCTCAAAGCCCGGCAGCGAAGCAAGTGCTGTCTTTTATCTCAAGGACAAATATAACCTTCTTGACAGCGGTACCATCTGGCTCAGTGACACACCCGATGTGAAATATACCAAGTACGAGGGCTCAGGCTGCACAAGAATTGCCTCCTGGGTTACCCTTGAAAACAAGGAAACAGGCTACACCTACACTCACATCAACACTCACCTTGACCACGTCAGTGAAGAGGCAAGAGTCAAGCAGATAAAGGTTCTTGAAGGCAAAATCAAGGAGCTTTCCGAAAGAGGCTGTCCCATCATCTGCACAGGTGACTTCAATGCCCACGAGGGCAGTGCGGAATATGAAACAATGACCGCCTTTATGAAGGACAGCAAATTCACTGCCGAGGAAACAGACAAGGGTATCACCTTCCACAACTACGGCAGAAAAGAGGACAACAATTCACCCATCGATTTCATCTTCCTTTCAGATGATGTTCAGGCTACCCGCTACAGAATTATGGATGAAAGATATAAGGACAAGGTCTTCCTTTCAGACCATTACGGACTTTGTGTTGATTTCAAGGAGGTAAAATAATTATGGATTTTGTTTCTCAGGCAAGACAAAAGCAGGCTCAGCAGCTTATTGCCGCCCTCAACAAAAGAAACATCAACGGATATTACTGTCAGAACAGACAGCAGGCTCTTGAAAAGGCAATCTCCCTTATTCCCGAGGGCAGCACAATTGCCTGGGGCGGAAGTGAAAGCATCAAGCAATGCCTTATCCCTCAGACACTTCTTGAGGACAGCCGCTTCACCGTTTACGACAGAGCCGCTTACAACACTCCCGAAAAGGCAAAGGAGTTCAACAACCTTGCCTTCAACTGCAATTATTATTTTATGAGTTCCAACGCACTCACCCTTGACGGTGTGCTTGTGAATGTTGACGGTTACGGCAACAGAGTTGCAAGTCTTATCTACGGCCCCGATCACGTGATTATGGTTGTGGGTATGAACAAAATTGTCGGTGACGTTGACGAGGCTTACAGACGAATCAGAAATATGGCTTCTCCCCCGAACACAATCCGTCTGAGCAAAAACACCCCCTGTGCAAAAAACGGCAAATGCGGTGACTGTTACAGTGAGGACTGCATCTGCAATCAGATTGTCATCACAAGACGAAGCAGAGACAAGGACAGAATTCACGTTATTCTAGTGGGAGAAAATCTCGGCTTTTAATTCTTAAGGTAACGGCAGTCGAACCCGATAAGGTTTAACGGAGTATATTTTCACTGCAACATTGTTAAAAAGCCTCGAAAGGCGGCAGCCTTTCTGCGTTTTTTGCCTTGCTGCAGCAAAAATCTTCAGCCGTTAAACTTCGA
>JAZOWF010000047.1:0-39461 GCA_045659065.1 Acutalibacteraceae bacterium | reverse complement strand
TTTCGCCTTTTAAAGTGCTTCGCAGTTTCGTAAGAA
This sequence comes from Acutalibacteraceae bacterium, assembly GCA_045659065.1. Lineage (GTDB taxonomy): Bacteria > Bacillota > Clostridia > Oscillospirales > Acutalibacteraceae > UBA6857. Next base: position 39,425 of record JAZOWF010000047.1, on the reverse strand, counting down.
CTAAAAATTTCTTGTATTGAAGCCATAAAATGCAGCAAGGCTGTCGCCTTGCGAGGCTTTTGGCAAAAATACAGGGAATTTTGTTCGAGAAACAAATACTTCCTTATGTGGCGTCGGCGCATGCATCTCCTTTTATTATTAACCAAAAAGCTGTCAGAAGAAATTTACTGACAGCATTTTTTTATTATACCTTTTTCTCGTCAAAGTCAATGATAACACTTTTTGCCACACTATCCATTTTTGTCAGCTTGACGCCCGCTGCATTGAACATTCTTTTTGATGCTCTTGTTCCCATTGTGTCGGCATATTTATCTGAAAGATAAACAACCTCCTTGATGCCGCTCTGAATGATTGCCTTGGCACATTCATTGCAGGGGAAAAGTGCAACATAAATTCTGCAGCCCTCAAGATTTGCGCCTCTGTTATTCAGAATTGCATTGAGCTCAGCGTGACAGACATACGGATATTTTGTTTCATAATCGTCACCGCTTCTTTCCCAGGGAAATTCGTCATCACTGCAGCCTGCGGGAAAGCCGTTGTAGCCGACGGACATAATTCTGTTTTTGTCATTGACGATGCAGGCTCCGACCTGTGTGTTGGGATCCTTGCTTCTGTAAGAAGAAAGCATTGCAATGCCCATAAAGTATTCGTCCCAGCTTAAATAATTTTCTCTCTTTGCCATATTTTTTCTCCCTTTCTTATTCTACTCCTCGATAATACAAGCCTCGGGTATAATCTCCCTCAAAGGCTGTTTTTTCTTTGTATGCCTTCATAACCTTCTGTACCTCCTGCTTGCTTTCGTTGGTGAAAAAGAAGGTTATAAAATCCATATTTTCAAATTCATTCAGACGGTCACCCAGATAAATCGGCTGAGAGTTGAGAATCTCAGAGCAACCGAAGGAACACATAACGGGGAATCTGAAATTTTTTCTGTCAGTCAGAAAGCCCGTTGATTTGCATTCATTGCAGCTTCTTCCGTTACCCACGGGACAGTTTCTTGTCAGCATAAGCGGCAGTCTGCCGTAACCGATAATGCCTCTTTGTGCACCGCCACCGACAGCGGCAGCCTCCTTGAGTGTAAGCTCGGGTGACAAGGTGATATCCTTTACACCCAAAGACTCAAGAACCGCCACAGAATGACTGTTAAAAACGTTCATTGAAAAGCCCGAATGAATCTCAAAGCCATGCTTTTTTGCAAGAGCAACAGCGTCAATTGTTGAGCAGTAAGCGGTGTTTATTCCGCACTCTTTTGCCTTAAGGAGATAATTTTCCACAACCTTTTCTCCGCCAAAAATGCCTCTGGGAAGCTCAATTCCCGCTTTTATGGGGAGTTTTTTCACTTTTTCCGCAAAGTTTTCAACATTTTTAACGGGGAAATATAAATATTCCACATTGCTCAGATCCTCGGGAATCTGCTGCTCATCAGCCACTCGGATGCGGTAGCCGACAGGAGTCCTTGCTCTGTGGGCGGGAAGCTTCAGCTGAGGAGCTGTAAAGCTAGGCACCTTTACAGTCTTAAGCTTATTTTCAAGCTCCGTAAGAGCATTTCTTCTCAGATTATTGATCACACTTGCAGGTACAATCAGTCCTTCATCAAGGTCAATTTCAATCTTATCGGCAATGAACTGAGTCCCGCCACATTTTGAAATTCTTTCCGCAAGTCCTTCCCTCGTCAGAGGCTTGTTGATTGCTCTTTCAGGAACAAAATCATCCTCAACAAAGCACATCTTACCAAGAGCCGAGGCAGAAAGTGAAACCTTCTCCCCTTCAATGACCGTCAGATAAAAATCAACGGGAATATGTGCTCTTTCTTTTTCATATAATTTTCTTAAATCGGAAAGCACCGCACTTGTTGCGGCGGTGACATCCTCTCTCTGTCTTGTTCCGAACATCTGTCTGCCGCGCTGATTTTCAAAATATCCGTCAGAAAATCCCGAGCGGGAGAAAACAGCTCTCAGATTATTTTTTACCTGACTGTCAGCTCTTCCCTCTCTTGAAGCAAGAACACTTGTCACGGCAGCGGCAACATATTCGGGGCGCTTCATTCTGCCCTCAATTTTATAAGAATCAATACCGATTTCTTCAAGCTCGGCAATTTTTTCAATCAGAGACAAATCCTTGAGGCTCAGGTCATATCCCGTACCGCCCTCAGCCTTGAAGGGAAGACGGCAGGGCTGGGCACAGTGTCCTCTGTTTCCGCTTCTTGAGCCGAACATTGCACTCATATAGCACTGACCCGAAACAGACATACAGTGAGCACCGTGAACAAAAATTTCAATTTCACAATCGGTGTTGCTTTTGATATTCTTTATTTCTTCCCTTGTCATTTCTCTGGGAAGCACAACTCTGCAATATCCCAGCTTTTCAAGAAGTCTGACACCCTCAACGGTCTGAACGGACATCTGAGTCGAAGCGTGACGCTCCATATCGGGAGCCGCTTCACTGACAAGAGAGGCAAGACCGAGATCCTGCAGAATCAGAGCATCCGCACCCCAGCGGCAAAGCTTCTCAACGGTTTCAAGCGCTTCGGGAAGCTCCCTGTCGGAAATGAGAGTATTCATGGTTATGTTGACCTTAACGTTGCGGGCATGGCAATATTCAATAGCCTGTCTGAGCTCATCGTCGCTGAAATTGTCAGCCTTGATTCGTGCATTAAAATTTTTCGCTCCCATATAAACTGCATCGGCGCCCGCTCTGACTGCAGCATAAAGAGACTCGGCAGAGCCGACGGGAGCAAGTATTTCACCTTGTTTTTTCATTTTATCCGGCATTTTCCTTGCTTTCTGAAATTAATCCTGACCTTCGGCAAGAATTGAATTAAGCTCACTTTTGAGTCTGATGTTTTCACTCGTAAGCTCTTCAACCTGCTTTCTGACAAGCTCAAGCTCATGTCTTGCCCAGTCAGCCTTGTTTTTTGAATTTCTTGCATCGTCAAGATAATCCTTTATCTGATCGCGAAGACGGTCTGCCGTGATGTTTGCCTTTTTGCTGTCATCGGCATAATCAAGAGCAACAAGGATTGCCGCCTGAGTGGCTGAGATTCTGTTGTTTGAAGCAATAATGCTTTTAAAGGCTTTGTCGATTTCTCTGCCAAGCTGCTGAACGTAAGCAACGTCATCCTCAGCAAGAACAGAAAGCTCAGTTGATCCAACGGTAATTTTTACTTTATTCACTGCCATAAGCACAAACCCCTTTTCTTCGTAATCTTTTTCGTAATTATAATTATTATACAGTATAGTCTTTTGAGAATCAAGAATATTTTATTCTGAATTTCTTTGCTTTTGACGAGATTTTATGCTATAATGAAACCCTAAGTTGGCGAATGTAATCCGAAACAGTTTTTTGAATATGGATTTCTGCCAACTTAGCTAAAGGAGATATTAACAATGGAAACAATCACCGAATTTTTCGACTCATTCTTAAACAACCCCTCCGTTGAGCAAACTCTGAGTGCAATAATCAAAATTTTTCTCTCAGTTATTTTCGGAGGAATTATCGGATATGAAAGACAGCACACCCACCGTCCTGCAGGTCTGAGAACCCATATCCTTGTTTCAATCGGTTCAACACTGATTATGATGACCTCGGATTTTATTTTCCACAATTACGAAGGTCTCACAAATTTCGACCCCACCCGTCTCGGTGCTCAGGTCATCAGCGGCATCGGCTTCCTCGGTGCAGGTACAATCATCCGTGAGGGCTTCAGCGTCAAGGGTCTGACAACAGCGGCTTCCCTGTGGGCAGTTTCCTGTGTCGGTCTTGCAATCGGCTCTGAATATTATGTCGGCGCAACCGTTGCAACAGCTGCAATATATGTTGTTCTGAACACCCTTAAAAGATATGTTATCAGAAAGCATCCTCCTCAGAACATCTTCATTGAGGTTGAAAACCTTTCTCTTCACACAGCGGAAATTCCCGAAATCATTGCCCGATACGGCGCAAACCTCATCTCTCTTGAAATTGTCACAAGAGAAACCGTAAGCCACACAAAAGAAAACACCGTAACCATCAAGGCAATCATTGCCCCTCAGAATGAAAATAACCTGAATATAATTATGGCATCAATCAAAAGCATCCCTGAGGTTGTCAATCTTTATCTCAAATAACAAAACAGGACACAGGCGGATAAATCTCCGCTGTGTCTTTTTTTATTCATCCATAATCCGTGTTTTTTCTCAACGAAGGGATAATATAATCTTCAAAAAAGAAAGGACAGGCCCTTATGAATTCCGCATCTGTTGAAAATAAAAAAGAAAATATTTCTGCTTTGCCCGAAAACAAAAGTAAAAGTAATCTGCCCCTTAATCTTATCAGCTTTCTCCCTCATTTTTTCCTCGGGTTTATTCTCAGCACACCCGTTTTTTATGAAAGCTTTTCACCCGTGGCTGCCGCCTTTATTTCAGCGGCAAGGTATAAAAACTGTGTTGCTGTTTTTACCGGAGGCTGTATCGGTTATCTGATTTATTATCCGCCCGAAAATGCTTTGAAATATATCGGAGCCTTGTCCCTTGCAGTTATATTCAGACTGCTTCTCCACAAAAGGCCCTCCCCGCCCTCAACGGTAAGTCTTTGCTGTGTCAGCTTTTTCAGCATTCTTCTTGCCGGGGCAGTCAGCTCACTTGTGTCAGGCTCAACCCTTCTTCTTTGGCTGAACATTTTTGCCGAGGCTCTGGTTTCTGCCGCTATGACCTTTTTTTACCGTAACGCAATTGTATCCTCCGCTGTCAAAAGAGGAATACAGGCTGCCGAAACCAAGGATAAAATCTGCCTTTGTCTGAGTGTATGCACTGTCATCGTCTGCTCAGCCTATGTGACAATCGAGGGCATTTCCCTTGCAAGAGTGCTTTTCTGCCTTTTGCTGATGTTTATTTCTCTTTATAAGGCAACCGCCTTCTCCTGTGTTGCAGGTATTATTGCAGGCGCCTGTCTGAGCTTTTCAGCCTCAAACCCCGATCTTTTTCCCGCCTTTGCTCTGAGCGCTCTTATAAGCGGCTTATTTTCCTCTTACGGACAGATTACCGTTGGACTGTCATTCATCCTCCCTTATGTGCTCAGCCTTGTTACAGGGCAAAATACGCGGGAATTATGGCCATTATACCTTGAACCCGCCATTGCTTGTCTGATTTTCATTGTCATTCCCGCCGAAAAGCTCTCTCAGCTTCAGGAGAGGATTGATGCTCTTGCCTTTTTCAAGGAAAGCCGCATCAATCATACCGTTTCCGAAAAGCTTGATTATGCTTGCGAAAAAATGAAGGAGACGGCAGAAGTAATAAATTCCGTCAGCGATAAGCTTGACAACATCATCAATCCCGAGGTAAACAGACTTTTTTCCTCCCTTCAGCAAAATATCTGTGCCAGCTGTGAAAACAAGCAGCTTTGCTGGAAGAAAAGCTTTGCTTCAACCGCAAGGGATATTCTTCATCTGACAAGCATTGAAAAAAAGGGCAATGAATCCCCGGTGCTGTCTGCCCGATGCAAAAATTTCGACTCCCTTCTTGCTGCCGCCCGTGAATTTTATCCCTCATACACAAGGTCTCTTGCCGCAAAGCACAAAAACAGCCGCCTCAGACAGCTTCTTTCCGATGAGCTTGTTGTTCTCGGTGATTATCTTTCAGACCTTTCTGATGAGCTTGCAGGAGAGCGGTATAAGGATAAGGCAAAATCCGCTTATCTTAAAACCGCCCTCAGAGACAACGGTATAACGGCAGACGCTCTGAGCTGCTTTGCTTACAGAGACAGAGTGAGGGTTGAGATTTATTTTTATGAGCTGCCCTCAGAAGCGGTATTCAAAAAAATCAGACCTGTCATTGAATTCATCACGGGACGCAGATTTTTTGAGGGTAAGGCCGTCAGACAGGAGCTCAGATTTCTTGCAACCTTTGATGAAAAGCCGATGTTTGCCGTTTCCTCAGGTTATTCCAGACACGCCGTAAAGCCCGGTTATCTCTGCGGTGACAGTGTAAGCATTTTTTCCTGCACAGGCGGAGACACCGTTGCGGTGATAAGCGACGGCATGGGCACGGGTACCTCTGCGGCAGTCAACAGCAATATGGCCGTTTCTCTGACAGAAAAGCTCCTTTCCTGCGGTTTTTCCGTTGAAAGCACCGTCAGAACCGTCAACTCCTCACTTATTATAAAATCGACGGACGAAGCCCTTTCAACCCTTGACATTGTAAGCATTGACACCTTTTCGGCAAAGGCGCGCTTTTATAAATCAGGCGCCGCCGTAAGCTTCATAAGACACAAGGATGAAATAACAGTCATCGAAAAGGAATCCTTGCCCCTCGGAATAATCAGAGAGGTCAGCTGCGCAACTGAGGAAAGACAGCTTTCAAAGGGCGACATTATTCTGATGGTATCCGACGGAGTGACTGCAACGGATTGCGGATGGATAAACGACGAGCTTCTCGCATGGAGCACAAGCAACATGAACGACCTTGCGGCACACATTTCTTCACTTGCAAGACTGCGCAATCAGGAGAGCACAAGGGATGACATAACCGTTGCGGCGCTGAAGGTTGAAGGCAGTAAGTAATTAAATATTGACAAAATGTAAACAAAGGTATATAATCAAAATATAAATTTTAAGGAGGAATTTCAAATGGACGTAAACACAAAAGCAGCAACCACAGCTCCCGAAGAGCCCGATTGGTCACTTCTTATGTTCTGGGAGGACATCACTGCAATTCTTGCAAAGCTCTTTGATCTTTTCAAATCATTGTTTAACTAATTTAAAAGCCTTACGGTTTCCGTAAGGCTTTTCTTTTTTCACATACAAAAAACGGTTCATTTTCTGTGAACCGTTTTATCTTATTTATGATACCGTGTGCCGAGAGAAATCTGAGTGCATCTGTAAATCTGCTCAAGAAGCATTATTCTTGCAACCTGATGAGGAAAGGTCATCTTGCTCATTGAAAGCCTGCTGTTGCTGAGAGCCTTGACCTTTTCGGAAATTCCGAAGGAGCCGCCGATTATGAAAACAATACTGCTGAAGCCCTTGACTCCGAGTGAATCAAGCTCTGCACTAAGCTGTTCACTTGTTCTCTGTGTGCCTTCAATACACATTGCATAAACATATGCGCCCTTGGGAATTTTCTCAACAATCCTTTTTCCTTCATTTTCAAGAGCAATTTCAATCTCCTTTTCCGAAGGATTTTCTCTGAGCTTTTCGGGGCTGAGCTCAATGATGTTCATCTTCACTGCACCCGAAAGTCTTTTTTCATATTCCTTTGAAGCATCACGGAGATACTGCTCCTTGAGCTTTCCGACACAAATAACTGTAATATTCTGCATAAACCTCACCTCAGAATCTTATGAAATCTTCTCTGTTTTCCTTGGCATTGACCTGAAGAATATAATCTCTGCCGTTGACCGCACCGATTTGTGAAATGGCGGCAAGAGATGACTGGAAAGCAAGCTCGGGGAAGTTGTTTTCCGTGCTCAGATGCCCCAGGAAAAGACGGGTTGTACCATTTTCGATGAGTCTTGCACTCATCTTTGCACAGGCCTCATTTGAAAGGTGTCCGCAGTCAGAAAGAATTCTTCTTTTCAGATAATAAGGATAGGGACCGTTCTGAAGCATTCCCACATCGTGATTTGATTCAAGCATAACAAGGTCACAGCCGAGAAGATTTTCTTCAACAAGAGGAGTAATCTTTCCAAGGTCCGTTGCAACGGCGGCTGTTCTTCCGTCGGGAAGATAAATTTTATAGCCGCAGCTTTCACGGCTGTCGTGAGGTGTTGCAAAGCTTTTGATGAGCATATCTCCCACCTGAACGCCCTTGTCACTCATCACCTCATGAGCAAATTTGCCTGCCAGCTCACCGCATTCCTCAAGAGCGGCCAATGTGCCCTCCGTGGCATAAACGGGAATATTATAGGTTGCGGCAATTATTCTCAGACCCTTGATATGATCCTTGTGCTCGTGGGTGACAAAAATGCCGCCGATGCTTTTCGGGTCAATGCATCTTCCGATGAGAGCCTCTTTGATTTTCTTTGCACTCACGCCGACATCAATAAGAATACCCTTGTCTCCGCAGCTGATATAAGTTGAATTGCCTGAGCTCGATGAAAAAAGCGAGCAGAATTTTGCCATATCTGTTTCCCCCATTGTGATTTCTCAAACGGTTTTTTAAACGAAAAAATCCCGCATTGTAAAAACGGGATTTTTATCTGTTTTTGATGTGTGCTTAAGTCTGACTGACTCAGTCATCTATACACTTGATATCCGCACCGATATTAGTGAATTTTTCAAGGAAGTCCTCATATCCTCTGTGGATATATTTAACATTTTTGATTTCTGTTGTGCCGTCAGCAATAAGACCTGCAATAATCATTGCCGCACCTGCTCTCAGGTCATCGGCTTCAACCTGTGCGCCCTTAAGACCGTCAACTCCGCGAAAAACTGCAATTGTGCCGTCAACGTCAATGTCAGCACCCATTTTCTTGAGCTGCTCGACATACTTGAAGCGGTTCTCCCACACGCCCTCGGTAACAACGCTCATACCGTCAGCAACGGTGAAAAGAATTGCCATCTGAGGCTGCATATCTGTGGGGAAGCCGGGATGAGGCATTGTTTTGAGATTGCAGGAAACAGGTCTGCCCTCCGCCTTGACTCTGACTGATGTGCCGTCACACTCTTCTTCAACAGAAACACCGCATTCTCTGAGCTTTGCAGTGATTGATTCAAGATGCTTGGGAATAACGTTCTTAATCTGAACATCACCGCCCGTTGCAGCAGCGGCAACCATATAAGTGCCTGCCTCAATCTGATCGGGAATGATTGAATGTGTGCAGCCGTGAAGCTCGGAAACACCGTAAATCTTGATTGTATCCGTACCTGCACCTCTGACATCAGCGCCCATTGCATTCAGGAAGTTTGCAAGATCAACAATATGGGGCTCCTTTGCGGCATTTTCAATGATGGTAAGACCCTTTGCCTTTACCGCAGCGAGCATAATGTTAATTGTTGCACCGACGGAAACCTTGTCCATAAAAATCGGACTGCCCGAAAGCATCTCAGCCTCTGTGTTGATATAAATATCACTAACAGTAGCCTTTGCTCCAAGAAGCTCAAAGCCCTTAATGTGAAGATCAATGGGTCTGACTCCGAAATCACATCCGCCGGGAAGAGCAACCTTTGCTCTGCTGTATCTTCCGAGAAATGCTCCGATGAAATAATAGGATGCTCTGAGCATTTTTGAAAGTTCGGGTGTAACGATATATGAATTAATTGTGCTTGTATCGATTTCAACAGTGGTTTTGTTGACGTATTTAACCTTAGCTCCCATTTCACTGAGAATTCTTATCATACAGGAAACGTCGCTGATATTCGGTATATTTTCAATTCGGCACAGACCCTGAGCAAGAATGGTTGCAGGAATAATTGCAACGGCGGCATTCTTTGCGCCTCCGATTTCAACCTCTCCGGATAATCTGTTACCGCCTTGGATAACAATTTTTTCCAAAATCAGTTCCTCTTTTCGTTATTTTTTTCAGGATTTTATGTAACAATCATATCAATAGACATAGTAATTCAATATTAACAAACGGATTATATCATTTTTTAAGGCTTTTGAAAAGACCTTTTTCGGCTTTTTGTGAAAAATATACTAAATATATTTTTGACTTTGTCTTTTTTAGTCAATTGACTTTATAAAAGCGGCATCTTACCGACATAATACCCCCACACCGACGGATTGCTCCGAAGGCTTTTTTCACAAAGCCTCTCACAGACAAAAAGCTTTTCTTTACTTTCCCGCGTGTCTGTGATAAAATTAAGAAATAACATTTAAAGAAAGCAGGTGACAGTATGAAATCACCCCTTGCAGACAGAATACGTCCGATTCAGGTTGATGACATTGTGGGACAAAAGCATCTTCTTGCCAAAGGCAGAGCTCTGCGCAATATAATCGACTCAGGTGAAATTGTCAACCTTATTTTTTACGGACCCTCGGGAATCGGCAAAACCACTCTAGCTTCAATTATTGCCCGTAACACCAAAAGGAAATTCCACAAGCTTAACTGCACAACAGCTTCAACGGCAGACATCAAGGCAATTGTTGCCGAGCTCGATACCCTTGCCGCTCCCAACGGAATTCTTCTTTATCTGGATGAAATCCAGTATTTCAACAAAAAGCAACAGCAGACTCTTCTTGATTACATCGAAAGAGGAGAAATCACTCTTATTGCTTCAACAACGGAAAACCCTTATTTTTATATTCACGGAGCAATTCTCAGCCGATGCACCGTTTTTGAATTCAAGAGCGTGACACCTGAGGAAATTCTTCCCGCTGTCAAAAAAGCCTTCAGTCTTCTTTCAGAAGAAAAAAATATCGAAATCGAAGCCGACGACAAGGTCTGCCGCATTATTGCACAGACCTGCGGCGGAGACGTGAGAAAAGCTATGAACTCCGCTGAGCTTTGTGTTCTCAGCAGCTTTGAAAAGGACGGAAAAATAACCGTCACCGAGGAAAAGGCCCGTGAGCTGACTCAGAAAAGCTCAATGAAATATGACAGAGAGGGTGACGAGCATTATGACATTCTTTCTGCCTTTCAGAAAAGCATGCGCGGCTCTGACCCCGATGCCGCCCTGCATTATCTTGCAAGACTCCTTGAGGCAGGAGATCTGCCCTCAGCCTGCCGAAGACTTCTTGTCTGCGCAAATGAGGATGTGGGACTTGCTTATCCGATGATAATTCCCATTGTCAAAGCTGCCGTTGACACTGCTCTTATGGTGGGATTGCCCGAGGCAAGAATCCCCCTTGCAAATGCAGTTGTTCTTGTTGCAAGCTCACCCAAGTCAAATTCGGCTTATATGGGAATCAACCTTGCAATGAATGACCTTGCCCGAGGATGCAGCGGCCCCATTCCCCGTCAGCTTCAGAACAAGCATTTTGACGGAGAGGACAATCAGAACAAGGGTCAGTTTTATATTTATCCTCACGATTATCCCAACAATTATGCTCCTCAGCAGTATCTTCCCGACGCGATCAAAAACAAAAAATATTATACACCGGGAAACAACAAAAATGAACAGGCTTTCAAAGATTACTGGGAGAAAATAAAAGGAGGAAAAAACTGATATGGAGTATTCAGCCACCGCAAAAAGTCTTTACGGCAGATACCTCTTTGCTTATTTCGTCGGAAACGGAGAAGGTCAGGAGCGAATTCATTTTGCCGTAAGCAAGGACGGCTACAATTTCACCGCACTTAATAACAATCAGGCAGTCATCACTCAGACCAAAGGAAAAAAGTGTGTCCGCGATCCTTATATCTTCAAGGACGAAGAGGGATTTTACCGCATAATCGGAACAGATATGAAGTGTGAAGAGGGTTGGGAATCAAACCACGCTCTTGTCACCTGGCGTTCAGCTGACCTTGTTGAGTGGACAGATGAAACAATCATTGACATAAAGGCTCTTGGCGGTGAATTTGCCGACACAACGAGAGCCTGGGCTCCTCAGGCAATGTGGCACAAAGAAAAGGGAAGCTATATGCTTTATTGGTCCCACTCAACAAAGCAGCATAACACAGCGGGGCTTTATTATGCCTTCACCGATGATTTCAAAACAATCACAAAGCCCGAAAAAATGTATTGCCGTCATCTTCAGACTATTGACGGAGACATCGCCTTCAACAAATCAACGGGCAAATATCATCTTTACTTCAAATTTGAAGAGAGTCAGACTATCGCCTGTGTTGTTTCGGACAAGCCCGAGGGACCCTATGAGGACTGTCCTGTAATCGTCTCCTGTGCTCCAAGCGGAGTTGAAGGCAGTCAGATGTATCAGATTAATGGAACGGACACCTGGGTTATGGTTATGGATGAATACAGCAAGGGCAGATTCTTTATGCAGCAGACAGAAGACTTCGTTAATTATCTTCCCGTGGCAGCCGAAAATTATTCAATGGATTTCGGTCCCCGCCACGGAAGCATCTGCACAATATCCGAAGAGGAATATGACCGGCTTGTCAGCCATTTCGGTTAAAATCAAAAAGGTCTGTTGCGACCCTTATAGCTTTACACTAAAATTAAAACAGGAATGTTTTCACTTTGTTAAACACTCCTGTTTTTTTGTTTTGATTTTTGGTCTGCACCTGCTGCGGCAGTCCTTTTATTTGTCAAAAAGCTTTACGCTCATATATCTTTCGCCCGAATCGGGAAGAAGAACAACAATATTTTTACCCTTGTTTTCCTCACGTCCTGCAATCTCACAGGCAGCAGCAAGAGCCGCACCCGAGGAAATGCCCACAAGAAGACCCTCTCTTTCGGCAAAGCTTCTGCATTTTTCAAAGGCGTCCTGAGTTTTCACCGTGACAATCTCATCGGGAACGGAGGAATCGAAATTATCGGGAATAAAGTTTGCACCGATTCCCTGAATTCCGTGAGGTCCCGCCTTGCCCTGAGTAATCAACGGAGAGTCAAAGGGCTCAACACCGATAACCTTAATTTCTCTGTTCATTTCCTTGAGATATCTGCCCGTACCCGACAGCGTTCCTCCGGTGCCGATACAGGCAATGAAAAAGTCAACTTTCCCCTGTGTATCTCTCCAGATTTCAGGTCCCGTTGAGAGAAGGTGACTTTCGGGATTATGGGGATTTTCAAACTGAGAGGGAATGAAGCTGTTGGGAATTTCCTGCATAAGCTCATTCGCCTTTTCGATTGAGCCGAGCATACCCTTGCCGCCCTCAGTCAGCACAATCTGAGCACCGTAGGCTCTGAGAAGCTGCTGTCTTTCAACACTCATTGTGTCTGGCATAACAAGCACAGCCTTAAAGCCCATTGAGGCAGCCGCTGCTGCAAGACCGATGCCCGTGTTTCCGCTTGTGGGTTCAATAATTGTTGCACCCTTTGTTATTTTTCCCTGCTTCAAGGCATTTTCAAGCATATTGACAGCTACTCTGTCCTTGACTGAGCCCGCAGGATTAAAATATTCAAGCTTTGCAAGAATCCTTGCATTGATGCCCTGAGCTTCGGCAAAGCCGTCCGCCTGAAGAATGGGAGTTTCACCCACAAGAGCGGAGAAATTTTTATAAATCATTCAATCACCCTGTTAAAATTTCTTTTCTCCGAGAAGCTTGGATAACTCATTCATAAAGCTTGTGATATCCTTGAACTCACGGTAAACTGATGCAAAACGCACATAAGCAACCTCGTCAAGCTCCTTGAGCTTTTCCATAACAAGCTCACCGATATGCACGGAGGTAACCTCTCTGTCAAGAGAATTCTGAAGCTCTGCCTCGATTTCACTGACAACTCTGTCAAGCTGTTCAGTTGAAACGGGTCTCTTTTCACAGGCTCTGATCATGCCGCTGAAAAGCTTTTCACGGTCAAAGCCTTCACGGTTTTTGTCCTTCTTGACAACAACAATGGGTACAGTTTCAATGATTTCATAAGTTGTAAATCTTTTGCCGCAGGAGATACACTCACGGCGGCGGCGTATTTTCTCACCCTCGTCGGTAGGTCTTGAGTCAATAACCTTGCTTTCTTCAAAGCTGCAAAACGGACACTTCATTTTCTTTACCTCTTTACTTATTTATTACTTTGCCGACGGTGTTTTTATAAATACCGTCAACATATTTAACCGAATCAAAAAGCTGCTGCTCATTTTTCAGTGACTGTGAATAAAGCTCAACAATATATTCACCCTTATAACCAACCTTTTCCATAAGGGTGAACAGCTCCGCAAAATCAAAGCTGCCTTTTTCACTCGGAGCAATACAGTCGTTTTTTTCGTCAAAGTCACTCATATGAACATGGACAATGTTCTTTCCCATTATTTCAATGAATTTACGGTAATCCTCACCGCTTCTTCTTGCCTGCTTGACATCAAGCACCATTTTGAATTTGTCACCGAGAGTATCCTTCATAAACTGAACAAACTCAGGACGCTGACACACAAAGTCAACTACATTTTCGTGAGCAACACAGCAGCCGAAGCCTTCTGCAGTCTCGTTCAGAAGAAAATACCTTTCGGCATATTCCTCACGGGAAATCCTCAGACCGAATTTGTTTCCGTGAAGAACCAGATATTTTGCGCCAAGGATATTCATTGCTTCAAAATATCTTTTTGCTACCTCAAGGGCATCGGTGTATCGTCTTTTATATTCTGAAAACAGATCATAGCCCTCAGAAAAGGAGCGAAAGGGATGAACTGAAGGCACCTTGACGCCATAGCTTTCCTTTATTCTGCAAAGCTGACGGACAAAGGTTTTGTCCAGTTCAGAGGGTGAATTAAAAAATATTTCCGCACAGGGCACCTCCATGGCCGCAACCTTCTCAAAGGACTTTTCTGTCTCAAGAGGATAAAAGCAGGCCGACGAAGCTCCTATTTTCATTTCCTATCACCCTTTACTTTAAAATATTATACCAACTATTATTCTCAAATACAACATCAAAGACCTATTTCATTGCATTTTCTTTTGTGCTGCTCATAGGTTTCCGAGAAATAATAATTCCAGTCCTTATCTGTCACAAAGAAATAATAATCTGACTCCTCAGGATAAAGAGCCGCTTCAATGGCATCAATGCCGGGACAGCAGATGGGTCCCTGAGGAATTCCTTCGCATTTATAGGTGTTATAAAGCTCTCTGAACTTTTCAACATCGCCTGTCAGATAAGGAGAATTCAGAATATAATCCTCAACATAATTGATTGTCACATCACACTGAAGCTTACCGTATGAGCTGCTGTTAATTCGGTTATAAAGCACCGAGGAAATCAGATGCATTGACTCTGAGGTATAGGCCTCCTCCTGAATGATTGAAGCAAGAGTAATTATCTCATCAAGAGTATAACCCATTTCCTGCGCACGTATTATATAATCCTGAGTTAATTTGTCCGCTGTGTTATTGAGAAATTTTACAATAACATTTTCAGCCTTGTCATTGACATAAAATTCATAGGTATCGGGAAAAATGTAGCCCTCAAGATAAAAGGCTCTTTCCTTTTCGAAAAGCCCCTGTGTGAAATCATAACCGAGAGAGGCAATGAACTGCTCACTGTTCACAAGAGCGATGAAATCTGCGGCGCTGCACACAGAGCTCTGCTCAAGCTTTTCGGCAATCTGAACAACAGTCATCCCCTCGGGGAAGGTCACCGTTGCCGTGGGTCTTGCCGTTGTGGGCTCGGTGGGTCTTACAATATCTCTGACCTCACTTTTTATCTCCTGAAAGCTGCATGCGCTGAGCATAAACAGACTCACAAGAGCAATAATAACAACAGCTGCAATTTTTTTCATTCTCTCACATCCTTTGTTTTTTCAGCAATTATTGTACCATAACCGCTGAGAAAATAAAAGAGAATTAAAATTATTTTATGATTTTTGTAAGAATCTTTCTCCCTTATTGATATTATTCACGTGTATTTTCAAAAAAACACTTGCAATAAATCAACTTTTGTTATAGAATGTTAGAGTAAAAAATAATATTTTTTCGGAGGAAAATAAAATGGTTTCAGCAGGCGATTTCAGAAATGGAGTTACATTTGAAATGGACGGCAATGTTCTTCAGATCATTGAGTTCCAGCATGTTAAGCCCGGCAAAGGCGCTGCTTTTGTTCGTGCAAAGGTAAAGAACGTTATCACAGGTTCAGTTGTTGAACGTACCTTCAACCCCAGTGAAAAGTTCCCCACAGCTTTCGTTGAAAGAAAGGAAATGTCTTATTCATACACAGACGGTGATCTTTATTACTTCATGGATCCCGAAAGCTATGAGCTCATCCCCATCAACGAAAGTGAGCTTTCAGACAACTTCAAGTTTGTCAAGGAAGAAATGGTTTGCCGTATTCTTTCCTACAAGGGCAAGGTATTCGGCGTTGAGCCTCCCAACTTTGTTGAGCTTCAGGTAACAAAGACAGATCCCGCCTTCAAGGGTGACACAGCAACCAACACAACCAAGCCCGCTACACTTGAAACAGGTGCAGAAATCAAGGTTCCCCTTTTCATTGACGAGGGTGAAATGGTTCAGGTTGACACAAGAACAGGCGAATATTTAGGTCGTGCATAATTTTTCCCCGCGGAAAAATTAAAACCAATATTTCAAGAAAGGAATTAACTATTATGTCAGTTTCAGAAAAAGTTGCATATTTAAAGGGTCTCATGGAAGGCCTTGATCTCGACGAGGACAAGAAGGAAACAAAGCTCTTCAACGCAATTATCGACACTCTTGATGAAATCACATCAGAGCTCAGCGATATTGATGAAGACATCGAAGACATCTCAGACGATCTTGACGAGCTTCAGGATTACATTGAGGAAATCGACGAAGACCTCGGTGATATCGAAGAATTCGTTTATGATTGCGAAGACGATTGTGATTGCTGCTGCGATGACGATTGTGACTGCTGTGACGATGAAGATTGCATCGAAACAGTTTGCCCCGCTTGCGGTGAAGCTATCTGCATTGATCTTGATGAAATCAACGATGATGCAGAGGTTGAATGCCCCTGCTGCGGTGAAACTCTTGAATTCGAAATCGAAGAAGAAATCGAAGAATAATTTCATTCAAGCACATTGCACCCGTAATGCCTTTGGCATTGCGGGTGTTTTTTTGTTATAAAAGCAAGGGATTTATTATATACATATAATGAAATCTTTTTGGAGAGTGTTTATATGGATAAATCAACCCTTGAAAGCATGATAAAAAAATACACCGAGGAGCTGCTGAGCTTCAGCGCTCAGAGCTCACCTTCTCCCGAGCCTCTGACTGACACCGCTGAGGAAGCTAATGTTCCCGCGGATGAAGGTCCTCTTCAGCAGACCCCCTTGTCCAAAGAAATAACCGATGAAGAAACAGAAAATTATTTCTCCTTCTTCACGGCAAATGTTTATTCGGGAAACAATGTTTATCCCGTCAAAAATGCCGCAGTCAAAATTTACCGCAACGGAGAGCTTATACGTTTTCTCACCACCGACGAAAACGGAAAAACAAAAACCGTCACTCTCCCCTCTTATTCAAAGGAAGGCTCCCTTGATCCCGAAAGCAGCCGTCAGAGTCTTGATTATTATGCTGACGTTTCTGCCGAAGGCTTTTCTCCTGCAGAAAAGCTTCTTGTGAGCGCTGTAGGCGGAGCTGAAATTGTTCTTAACACAAGTCTTATTCCCTTATCTGCGGAGGTGACATAAAAATGGCAACCCTTCCCTTCATTCCCTCTGAAATTACTGTGCATCTGGGAGCACCTTCAGCGGCAGGTGAAAATGTCACTTTGCCCTTTCCCGAATATATCAAAAATGTTGCCTCCTCGGAAATTTATTCCTCCTGGCCCGAGCAGGCAATCAAAGCCAACATTCTTGCTCAGATAACCTTTGCTCTCAACAGAATTTATACTGAATGGTACAGAGCAATGGGCTATGATTTTGACATCACAAACAACACCGCCTTTGATCAGAAATTTATCAAAGGCAGAAACATTTATGAAAACATCAGTCGTATCACCGACGAAATCTTTAACGATTATGCAAGGCAGCAGAACACCGTCAACCCCTATTTCACCCAATACTGCAACGGAACAACCGTGACCTGTGACGGTCTTTCCCAATGGGGCACTGTTGACCTTGCAAATAACGGACTGACAGCAATTGACATTCTGAGATATTATTACGGAAACAGCCTTGAGCTTGTTGTCAATGCACCGATTTCCGATAATATCCCCTCTTATCCGGACACGGCTCTGAGACGGGGTGACCTGAACGAAAATGTCAGACGGATGCAGATTTATCTCAACCGTATTTCCGCCAATTATCCCGCCATCCCGAAAATCCCCGTCATAAACGGGGCCTTTGACGAAAGCACCGAAAATGCCGTTAAAAGCTTTCAGAAAATCTTCGGTCTTTCTGCCGACGGAATTGTGGGCAAGGCAACCTGGTACAGAATTATTTATATCTATGATGCAGTTACCCGACTTGCGGAGCTTGACTCCGAGGGAGTGGGTTACGCCAATCTGCCGAAGCAGTTCAGGGAGAAGCTTGAAATCGGCTCTGTGGGCGGTCAGGTTGTGACTCTTCAGTATTTTCTTTCCCTCATCAGTCAGTTTGTACCCTTTGTTGCGCCCGTCACTCCCGACGGAATTTACGGTCAGAACACTGCAAATCAGGTCAGAGCCTTTCAGAATTACAAGGGGCTTGAGGCAACGGGAGAAACGGACGAAAAAACCTGGAACAGCATTTATGATGCCTATAAAGGAATTGTTGATTATCTTGCTTCGGAAAATCAGATAACCGCAGTCAGCACCGAGCCCTTCCCGGGCGCCACTCTCCTAAAGGGTGATGTGGGACCCTCGGTGCGCACCTTCAAGACTTACCTTTCCTACATAGCAAAGGTGTTTTTTGACATACCTCCCGTTGCGGAAAACAACATTTTTGACCAGCGGACTCAAAATGCCGTCAAAGAGCTTCAGCGGATATTTTCACTCCCTCAGACAGGCAACGTTGACAAGAAAACCTGGGACACAATAAGAGATGTTTATTCCGTTGTAAGAGCGGGACAACAGCGCCTTTCAAGGCAGTACCCGGGTTATGAATTATCTCAGGAGGATTGACTATGAGCAAAGAAATATTGGAAATTCAGGAATATCTGAGATTCATTTCCGCTTTTGATGAGGATATCCCTTCTGTTGTACCCGACGGAATTTTCGGTGCAGAAACAGTCGCTGCAGTGCAGAGCTTTCAGAAAAAGCACGGACTTGAAGCAAAGGGAAGCGTTGACCTTCAGACCTGGGAGAAAATCCTTTCGGAATATGACAAGGCTGTCTTTGAACAGTCTGAACCCATCCGGATTGCTCCCATAAAAAAAGAAGACCTGCCCCTGAAAATAAACAAGGCAAGCCCTTTTAATCACACACTGAAGCTGATGCTCAACTCTCTTGCTGAAAAATACAGCAATTTCTCCTTTCTTGAAATCAATGAAAGCTTTGATGAGAAAACAAAAAATCAGATTGAAGGCTTTCAGCAGGTTATAAGTGTCACTCCCGACGGAGAGGTTGATAAGGAAACGTGGAACAAGCTTGCTTATCTTTATCTGAATTAATACAAAAAAAGAGCTGATATACCGAATGGTATATCAGCTCTTAAGCTTTCATTTAGTCTGCTGTATATACAAGCAGTGAACCGATGTTTGCATACATATCATAGCAGCAGGTGTACTTGACATTGAACAGTCTGTAAATGATGTTATAAATCTTTACAATGATGCCCTTGAACAGTGCGTTATGACAGATACATCCGCATGATGAATAGTGGTCTGTGTCATAATCGGGGTTTCTTGAGGGACGGATTGTGTAATCAATCTTATCAAGTGAATCCTCATAAATGGGAGCTGCAATGAACTGCTCAGCAAGATACTTGTTATCTGCAGAAACAGCTGTGATTGTGTAGCCCTGGCTGTAATAAAGGGTACGCTCAAGAACACCGTTTGCATCAGTTTTGCCGGTTGCAACAAGCTGTCCTGCTGCATCCTTGACCTGAATTGAGAAGTTTTCAAGAGTGTGGTTCTTGTTGTCATCATCAAAGAATGTGTTGACAATCTGGAACTTATAGGTATAAACAACCTTCTTTGAATTGTAAAGAGGAATCAGAGTGAACTTGTCACCGTTTTTGGTCTTGACATAATTGCCCTCAGCATCGTAATAATAATCGGGCACCTTAACGCTTGAAAGAGTTGTTCTGAAGCCTGAGTTTTCAAGGAAGGTCCATTCACCTGAATGAACATAAATGTTTTCTCTATCGGGAGCCTTTGCAAGAACGTCATCTGTCATATCGTTCTGAGCCTGTGCCTTTGCACCGTACTGAACGGTTTCTTCAAGCATAAGCTCAAAGGTGATATCATCCTTGAAGGTAAGCTCATTCTTCTGATAATCAAGATAAGAAACTGTGTACTCACAGGGAGTTGCCTCGAACTTTGCAGTAAGAGTTAAGTTTGCATAAATCTTATCAAGGTTTACAAGCTTGTTGTTGCTTGTCCAGCCTGCAAAGGTATAAATATTTGCAACATCAGCTTCTTTTGTGGGCTCAGCCGCATCATAGGTAATACCGTGACCGTGAACAACAGCAATGTTGCTTGAAAGGGGAATGCTGTTGTAATTGACAAAATTAACTGTGTAAGCCTCTGCTTTACCGAAGAAGCGTGCATAGTAGGTTGTGTTTGCGTTGATAGGAGTCTCTGCAATATCAACAATACCTGAAGGATCAGTGTTTGTTGAGTTTACAGAATAAACTGTTGACCAGCCTGCAAAGTTATATTTTCCGTAGTTATAATCCTTGTCACGTCTGGGCTCGTTGCCGTCAAAATCAGCGGCATTGCCTTCTCTTACAAACAGAACAATTTCAGAGCCGTTGTTAAAGTATTCTCTGATGGGATCCATTCTGTTTTCATCAAATTCAGCTTCTGCCTTTCCTGAAACGGTAACGGCTTCTGATTTGAGAGTTTTTGTAACAAGAGTATATGTAATTTCGGGGTCAGTTTCTGCAGTTACGCAGGGGTTGACAAAATCAACCTTATAATATTTAAAGGCTGATGTGTAAACATAATCACAAGCTGCATCCTCATAAACAGCATTACCTTCAGCATCAAAGACGATTTCTCCGTCAGCGTCACGGACAAGGCTCTTATGGATCTTGCCGCAATCACGGGTAAGCTCATAATAATCACCTTCAGCAGTGTATTCTCTGTCAAGAAGACCATGTCCTACGGGGTCGGTATAATCTGAAATTGTTACCTCCTCGCCGCAGTAAAAACAAACTGAAATTGTGTGACCTTTTTCTGTACAGGTGGGATAAACTATGACATCAGTTGAATAATGCTCACAGTCTGCAGCCATTGCAAAAACAGCAGCTGTCATCATAACGGCAACAACTGTCACAAGCAGCAATGCTCTTTTGATTGTTTTGTTCATACGGGTACCTCCTTATATTTTTAACAGTCAAAACAAAGTCAGGGCAAGTTTAAAGACAACTCACCTATCATACATAATAACTATATATTTTTTCAGTTAAAAAGTCAATGGTATTGCTATATAAAAATTATAATATTCTTCATTCTGTCGGCACATCGATCAGTCCGCAGGCTTTATTGAGCGCACGAAAAATGTTCCGTCACTGTTTTTTGCAAGAGTTATTGTCACATATTTATTGGGCTCGGGAGGAACAATATTGCCCTCAGCGTCCTGAACCCAGTCCTCAGAAGCAAGATAGCCTACTCTTAGAATAATTGTGCTGCTTTTTTCCTCAACATCAATAACCCTTGGTGTGTAAATGGGTGTGATGCCCGTAATGGGAATTACGTAGCATTTCTTTTTCTCACTGTATTTGAATTCAACGCCCTCACCGCCGTCAACGGTACTGTGCTTGATTTTGACCTCTGTACCGAAAAGACTGCGGAACATTTCTTCAATTTCAACCTGAGGAACAAGCATTCCGCCGTCGGCATATTCATACTTTTCGGGATCTGCAGCGCCGTTAAGCACGGACCAGATGGAAATCGAAAGAAGCTGCTGCATGTTTGCCTTTGTTATATCGTCAAAGGTGTCAGGGTCATTCATCACAACGGGAGCAATGAAGCTTTCATAAGAATCAAACTCCTGAGCGTTTCTGTCGTTTATTCCCTGCTGAATTTTATCTGCGAAAAAATTGACAACTGTTGCAAGACCGATAATAACGAGTGCCGCAACAACAAGTCCCACAATAAAATTCAAGGGTGATTTTTTTCTCTTTTCTTCCATATCGCTCCCCCGTTATCTTATCTGACCGTCGCCGCTGATAATGTATTTGAAGGATGTAAGCTCGGGCAGACCGAGAGGACCTCTTGCGTGAAGCTTCTGAGTTGAAATACCGATTTCTGCTCCGAAGCCGAATTCACCGCCGTCTGTAAATCTTGTTGATGCATTCACATAAACGGCTGCCGCATCGATGCCCTGAGTGAACTGATTGACCGCGGTGTAATCCTCGGAAACAATACATTCACTGTGTCCGCTTGAGTATTTCATAATGTGGTCAATTGCCTGAGCAATATCATCAACTGCTTTCACACTGATTTCATAGCCGAGGTATTCCTTGCCGTAATCCTCTTCATCGGCAGCAAGAGCACCGGGAATAAGCTTTGCCGAATAATCGTCAGCATGGAAAACCACATTTTTTGCACTGAGGCTTTCATGGATAAGGGGCAGAATCTTCTGCGCAATGTCCTTGTGGATAACAAGACTTTCACAGGCGTTACAGACAGAAGGTCTTGAGGTTTTGGCGTTATAGATTATGCTGACAGCCTTTTCAATGTCAGCCGCCTTATCAACATAGATGTGGCAGTTGCCTGTGCCTGTTTCGATAACGGGAACACTTGAGTTTTCAACGCAGGCCTTAATCAGACCCGCACCGCCTCTGGGAATAAGAACATCCACAAACTCGTTAAGCTTCATAAGAGCGGTTGCCGATTCTCTGTCTGTATTTTCAATAAGCTGAATGCAGTCCTCGGGGAAGCTGGCCTTTCTCAGCGCCTCTCTCATTGCCCCTGCAAGAGCCTTGTTTGAGTTGATGGCTTCCTTGCCGCCTCTGAGAATGACCGTGTTTCCCGATTTGAGACAAAGAGCCGCCGCGTCAACGGTAACATTGGGTCTTGCCTCAAAAATAACACCGATAACACCGAGAGGAACAGTGACCTTCTGAATCTTCAGACCGTTGGGCCTGACACTGCCGCAAAGCACCTTTCCGCAAGGATCATCAAGAGAAATAATCTGTCTGACTGCATCACTGATGCCTTCTATTCTTTCCTTTGAAAGCATAAGTCTGTCAATGAGTGACTCACTCATACCTCTTTCACGGCCGTTATTTATATCAATTTCATTCTGTGAAATTATGTAATCACTTTTTTCGATAAGCTCCCTTGCAATGCTGTCAAGAGCCTTGTTTTTCTCCGAAGCTGAAGCTGTCATAAGAAAGCGCTCTGCCTTCTTTGCCTTCATACCGATTTCTCTGAGCATAAAATCACTCCTTTAATTTGCTGTAAAAAGTGTTCCGAGATTATGTCCGTCAACAAGCTTATAAATATCCTCGGGTGAGCTGCCGTTCATAATAACGGTGGGGATTCCCGCCTGAGTTGCAATCTGTGCAGCGTTGATTTTTGTAATCATACCGCCTGTTCCTCTGTCTGTTCCCGCACCCTTGCAAACAGCCATAAGCTGTTCATCAATAACCTTGACAACGGGAATAAGCTGAGCCTCGGGATTTTCTGTGGGGTTATCGTCAAACAGACCGTCAATGTCTGAAAGAATAATCAGACCCTGAGCGTGAATAAGTCTTGCAACAATTGCTGACAGACTGTCATTGTCTCCGTAAACAATTTCTTCTGTTGCAACACTGTCGTTTTCATTGACAATGGGAAGAGCACCGTATTCGAAAAGCTTCTCGAAGGTGTTTTCAAGATTTTCTCTTCTCTGATCATTTTCAATGTCACTTTTTGTGATGAGAAGCTGACCTGTTTTCACTCCGTTTTCACCGAAATGCTTGTCATACATAAACATCAGCTCACACTGACCGACTGTTGCCGCCGCCTGTCTGCCGGGAATGTCCTTGGGCTTTTCCTTAAGACCGAGCTTTCCGACGCCTACACCGATTGCCCCTGAGGTAACAAGAACAACGTCAAGGCCCGAATTATGTAAATCTGCAAGAACGGAACAAAGCTTGACCATTCTGCGAATGTTTATTTTTCCTGTTTCGTGAGTCAGAGTGGATGTGCCCACCTTGACTACGATTCTTTTTGCTTTTGAAATGGGATTCATTTTAGCTCCCCCTTATTTTATAAACTCTCTGATAATTTTTCTGTATTTCTCTTTATCTGAAACATCTCCGACAGCCGTGAAGTTCATTTTTGAAATATCAAGATATTTTTCCGCCATCTGTCTCACCGTATCAACGGTAACCTTTTTCACTCCGTCAATTATTTCATCATCTTCAACGGTTCTGCCCAGAAGCAGAAGATGATAGCCCGCTGAGGAGAATTTTGACTGAGGCTGCTCTCTTGACATAATCAGACTTGAAATCAGCTTTTCCTTTGCAATGCTCACCTGACGCTCGGTAACCCTCTGTGAAAATTCAGAAATAATTGTAAGGGTTTCTCTGATTGCCTTTTCTTCAGAAGAGGGCACAAGGCTCATTGAAACATCAATGTACCCGCCCCTTGAAAATCTGACAAGGAAGGAATCAATTCCGTAAACAAGTCCGAGCTCCTCACGGATTCTTCTGCCAAGCATTGACGAGGAGCCCATTCCGAGAATGAAGCTCATAACGTGCAGAGAATAAAGGTCTCCGTGCTCAATTCCCACACCCTCAAAGGACATTGAAATATGGGTCTGCTCAATATCCTTGACGTGAGTGACAATATCGGAAACAAATTCCGTCTCAGGAATTTCGGGAGCAGCCTCCCCTTTACCCTCAAAGGAAAAATATTCAAGAATTTTTTCCTCCATCTGCTTTTCGTCAAATTTTCCGCTGACTCCGATTATCATTCCCGAGGGAACATAAAAACGGCTGAGATATTCGGTGAAATCCTCTTTCTTCATTGCGGAAACCGACTCCTTTGAGCCGAGAATCTGAAGCGCAAAGGGAGAGTTTCTGTATATTTTGCTTTCAGCAAGCTCAAAGCACTTGTCAGAGGGATCGTCCTCACACATTGAAATTTCCTCAAGAATTACTCCCTTTTCCGTTTCAATATCCTTTTCATCAAGATGGGGGTTTCTGACAAGGTCAAAAAGAATATCAGCGGCCTTGATTATCTGATAATCAAGAGCCTTTGTATAAAAATATGTGTATTCCTTTGTTGTATATGCATTGTAATTTGCGCCGATTTCATCCATAGATTCGGCAATTTCAAAGCCTGTTCTTTTTTCGGAGCCCTTGAAGACAATATGCTCAATGAAATGAGAAATTCCGTTGTTCCCTTCATTCTCATATTTTGAGCCGCTTGCAACCCAGACTCCGACAGTTGCGGAGCGGAGATCTTCTCTTTTGTCAAAAAACGCTCTTAATCCGTTTTTATATGTTTTTAATTCCACAGAAAAAACCTCCTTGTGTTAAATTCCGTCTGCTTCTCAGACCTCTGTAAACTGTGAATTATAAAGCTCGGCATAGAAGCCACCCTTTGCAAGAAGCTCCCTGTGATTGCCCGTTTCTATAATTCTGCCCTCATTCATAACAATTATTGCATCTGCGCCGACAATTGTTGAAAGTCTGTGAGCAATAACAAAGTTTGTTCTGCCCTTCATAAGATTGTTCATTGCAGTCTGAATCTGCACCTCTGTTCTTGTGTCAACAGATGATGTCGCTTCGTCAAGAATGAGAATGTCGGGAGAGGTAAGAATCGCTCTTGCAATTGTTATAAGCTGTCTCTGGCCGACGGAAAGGTTTGAACCCTCTTCCTCAAGGAGAGTGTCATAGCCGTCTGAAAGAGTGTTGATGAAGCTGTCAACCTGAGCCGCTCTGACAGCATTTTCAAATTCCTCTTCACTTGCATCCTCTCTGCCGTAAAGTATGTTTTCTCTCACAGTGCCCTTGAACAGCCATGTGTCCTGAAGGACCATACCGAGAATGCTTCTGAGATTTTTTCTTGAAATATCCTGAATGTCAACTCCGTCAATTTCAATTTTTCCGCTCTGAATTTCATAAAAGCGCATAAGCAGATTGACGATTGTTGTCTTGCCGGCTCCCGTGGGGCCCACAATTGCAACAAGCTGACCCTTTTTAACATCAAGGCTGAAGCCTTCAATCAGAGGCTTTTCGGGAAGATATGAGAAGGCAACATCCTTGAAGGAGATTGATGAACCTTCTTCAAGATAAGTCTTTGACTCTGAATCCGGCTCTTCCTCCTCGGCATCAAGAATTTCAAAAACTCTTTCCGCACTTGCAAGAGAGGACTGAAGACTGTTTGCAATGTTACTCAGATCAATAATGGGCTGCATAAGCATTTTTGAATAAGCAATAAATACGGTTATATCGCCCACTGACTGCTGCTTATTAATAATAAGATAACCGCCGATTACGCAAATAATTACATAACCTGCATTATTGGCAAAACTTATCAGAGGACTGAGTATACCCGAAAGGAACTGAGCCTTTCTGCTGACCTGACAAAGCTCCTCGTTGATGATGTCAAATTCCTCAATGGCAATTTTTTCGTGACCGAAGGCCTTGACAATTCTGTGACCTGTATACATTTCCTCAATGTGTCCGTTGACATCACCCGTAACCTGCCACTGTCTTCTGAAATATCTTTTTGAAAAACGAAGAATGACCATCGCAATAACAAAGCAGATGGGGAAGGGAGACAGACTTGTTGCAGAAAGCATCCTGCTTTTTCCGACCATAATCACGAAAACGCCCACAAAGGTAACCGTTGAGTTTATAATCTGAATAAAGCTGTGCTGAAGGGTGTTGTTGATGTTATCAACGTCATTGATCATTCGGCTGAGAATGTCACCCTTTGTGTGTCCGTCAAAATATGAAAGCGGCAGTCTTGAAAGCTTTGCATTGAGCTTTCTTCTGATGTCTGTGATAAGCTTCTGCACGAGACCTGCCATTATGTAATGCTGGAAAAAGCTCATAACAGAGCTTATTGTATATACCACAAAAATTGTGAGAAGGATCTCGATAATGGGCGCAAAATCGAAGGCGCTGCCCTCGAGCTTGCTTTTGACCTGCTCATCAAGAACATTGATTATGTCACCCAGATATTCAGGTCCGAGAACACTCAGATAAGCACTCAGAGCAGTGAAGATGACTGTAAGAACAACAAGCAGCTCCTTGCCCTTGAGAAGACTCATCAGCTTCAAGGCAGTTTTTGAAAAATTCTGAGGCTTTTCCTTTTTCTTTGCGCCGTCTTCACGGTATGCCTCATATCTGCCGATGCTGTACTTTTGTTTTTCGGAGGAATTATTTTTCTTTTTCATTATTCTTCCCCCTTTGTAATCTGTGATGAATAAATTTCCTTATAAACCTCGTTTGTTTCAATCAGCTCACTGTGTGTGCCCATTCCGCAAACCTCACCCTTGTCAAGAACAACGATGTTATCGGCATCAAGAATTGTACCCACTCTCTGAGCAACGATGATAACCGTTGCGGAAAGATTTTCCTTGATTGCCTTTCTGAGCCTTGCATCTGTCGCAAAGTCAAGAGCTGAAAAGCTGTCGTCAAAAATGTAAACCTCAGCCTCTCTTGTCAGCGCTCTTGCAATAGAAAGACGCTGCTTCTGTCCGCCCGAAAGGTTGGTACCGTTCTGACTGACAAAGGATTTTGCACCCTTTTCAAGCTTGTCAACAAATTCACTGCTCTGAGAAATGTCCAGAGCAAGTCTGATGCGCTCATCCGTTGCATTTTCACAGGCATATCTGAGATTTTCCTCGATTGTGCCGCTGAAAAGGTGAGCCTTCTGGAAAACCATACCGATTCTTGAACGAAGATCCTTTTGTCTGAGCTGACGCACGTCAACGCCGTCAAAGAGCACCTGACCCTCGTCAACATCATAAAATCTCGGGATAAGATTCACAATTGATGACTTACCCGAGCCCGTACCGCCGATGAAAGCGGTGACCTGTCCCGGCTTTGCAGTGAAGGAAACATTCTTGAGAATGTAATCTCCCGAGTTTTCATATTTGAAGGAAACGTTTCTGAATTCAACCGTACCCTTCTTATCCTGCTGCACCTCAAGGGGATTTTCACAGTCAACAATTGAAGGCTCAATGTCAAGCACCTCAATGATTCTTGCTGCAGAAATTTTTGCTCGGGGAATAATAACGAACATCGCCGCTGCCATTGTAACTGCGGCAACAATCATAATCATGTAAATAACAAAGGCCTGAAGGTCGCCGATTGAGCTCATAAGCTTTTCCGCATCCTTGATATAATCAAGACTGTCAAGGTTCTTTGCGGCAATCATAATAAGAAGGTCAAGAGCAATGATTATCAGAACAATGCAGGTAGGAATAAGCACTGCCATTATTCTCTGGAAGCGGAGTGTAAGAGCGGAAAGGTCATTGTTTTTGCCCTCAAACTTTTCATCCTCCTGCTCACTTTTGTTGAAAGCACGGATAACTCGGATGCCGTTAAGCTTTTCTCTGATGAAGCTGTTGATTGAGTCAACAAGCTTCTGTCTTTTTCTGAAAAGAGGAATAACATTTTTAACAACAAAGAATGCAATGAGTGCAATGACGGGAATTACGGCAAATATAACCGTTGCAAGCTTTGCATTGAGAATAAACGCCATCAGAATTCCGCCCACAAGCATAATGGGTGCGGAAATAATCATTCTCAGGCTCTGAAGAATAAAGTCCTGCATAACACGGACATCGTTGATTGAACGGGTTATGAGTGATGGTGTGCCGATAATATCAATGTCATTCTGTGCCAGAGACTCAACTTTGACAAAAATTTCTCTTCTGAGAATCCTGCCGAAATTTGCTGAGGTCTTGCTTGAAAAATAACTGTTGAGAACAGCAACAAAAACAGCCACAGCAGAAACACACATCATAAGGCTTCCCACTCTGATGACGTAATTCACGTCCTCATTTTTGATTCCGTTGTTGATTATATCTGACATCATAACAGGCAGAACAAGACTGCCGAGCTGAGAAACAACGGCAAATATCATGGCTGCTATTACGGATTTTTTTATGGGCTTCAGTTTTTTCAGAAGTCTGAACATTGATTTATCCTCCGTGAAGATTTTATATTATATAAGAAGTTTTTTGCATATTTAGGCAATTATAAAACAGTATATCATCTTAATGTGAATAATGTGTAAACTGAGGGTGCAAATGTTAAAATATTAAATTAAAAATTATTGTTTTTTACCGTGTGCTGATGCTATAATTAAGTCACCGGCAACGGTACCCGCCATATCTGACCGTTGCCCCCATAAACAAAAAAATTACGGAGGTGTCTCTGTGAAAAAGCAAAAAGAATTATCCGTACTTTCCTTTGCGCCCGACAGAAATGAATTCATCGGGAAATACCAGCTTCTGATTAAAGAAAAGGTTCTTCCCTATCAGTACAAGGTACTCAACGATCAGGTTGAGGGCGCTGAAAAAAGCCATGTAATCACAAACTTCATCAACGCCGCCAAGGCCCTCAGAGGTGAGAACACGGATGACGGCTTTTACGGAATGGTTTTTCAGGACAGCGATGCGGCAAAATGGCTTGAAGCTGCCGCCTTTTCACTTGCAGTTTTCCCTGATGCCGAGCTTGAAGGACTCTGTGACGAGCTCATCGGAATCATTGCCGAGGCTCAGGATTCCGACGGATATCTGAACACCTTCTTCACCGTCAAGGACAGAGAAAAGCGCTGGAGCAACATCTTTGAAGCCCATGAACTTTATTGCAGCGGTCACTTTATGGAGGCCGCGGTGGCTTATTATGATGCCACGAGCAAGGACTCTCTGCTGAGAATTATGGAAAAGAACGTTGAGCATATCTACGATATCTTCATCGTCGGCGGACACAAAGGCTATCCCGGTCACCCCGAAATTGAGCTTGCCCTTTTAAAAATGTACGATGCAACAAAAAATGAAAAGTGCCTTGAGCTTGCAAAGCACTTTATCCTCACCCGAGGAGAAGATCCCTTCTATTACGAAAAAGAATGTCAGAGCCGCAGCTGGTCAGTCTGGGGAGGTAACGGCAAAGATCACGAATATCAGCAGAGCATGATGCCTGTCAAAAAGCAGACTGATGCCGTCGGACATGCTGTGCGTGCCGTTTATCTTTACACCGCCATGGCCGACCTTGCCGCAAGAACAGATGACAGAGAGCTTTTTGATGCCTGCAAAAGACTCTGGCACAGCATCACAAGAAAGAGAATGTATATCACAGGAGCAATCGGCTCCACCTGTCACGGAGAAGCCTTCTCAAAGGATTTTGACCTGCCCGGTGACACCGCCTACGCTGAAACCTGCGCATCAATCGGACTGATGTTTTTTGCCCGACAGATGCTCGGCAATGAAATCAGAGGCGAATATGCCGATGTAATGGAAAGAGCCTTTTACAACACCGTCCTTGCAAGCATGGAATTAAACGGAGAGCGCTTCTTTTACGTCAATCCCCTTGAGGTGATTCCCGGAATTTCAGCCAAGTCACCCACTCACAGACACGTGCTCACTCAGCGTCCCCCCTGGCACAACTGTGCCTGCTGTCCGCCGAATGCGGCAAGGCTCATTTCCTCCTTTGGCAGCTATGCTTACGGAGAAAGCGAAAGCACAGCCTTCTGCCACCTTTTTGCAGCAGGAAAGGTCACCTTTAAAAGCGGAGTTGAGCTTGTCTGCAAAACCTCTTATCCCTTTGATTTCACCGTCAGATATGAAATCATCAAGGGCGGAAGCCTTGCAGTAAGAATCCCCGGTTGGTGCAAAGACTTTTCTCTTTCATCGGAATCAGGCAGTCTCACTTACACCGAAAAAGACGGATATATTTATTTCACCGCTGTGGACTCAGACACCGTAACTCTGAGCCTTGATGCAAAAGCAAAATATATTTATGCTGACCTGAAGGTCCCCGCTCTCAGCTCAATGACGGCAATCACAAGAGGTCCTCTTGTCTATTGCTTTGAAGGTACAGACAATGACGGAGACATTCTCTCCCTCAGACTCAAAAACAACGGCAGCATAAAAGAAATCCCCTCAGAATGTCAGCTTCTCGGTGAGTATGTCACCCTTGAAGCCGAAGCGATGAAGGGCAAGTGTGAGGACACCCTTTATTCCGATAAGGAGCCTGTTTTTACCGACTTCACCGCAAAAGCCATCCCATATTTTATGTGGGGCAATTCAGGTGAAACTCAGATGAGAGTCTGGATGAATAAGGCATAAAAAAATCCCGTCAGAAAATTCTGACGGGATTTCGTTTTTTTATTTATGCCTTTTTCTTTGTGGCAGCCTTGATAACAAAGAGAGCTGCAACCATAAGCACGATTGAAATGGGGAGAGAAATCATCCAGTTGGGAACAAAGCCTGCGATAACATAGCTTACGAAGGAAACGCCTGCAACTGTCAGAGCGTAAGGAAGCTGTGTTGAAACGTGGTTGAGGTGATCACTCTGTGCGCCTGCAGAAGCCATAATGGTTGTGTCTGAAATGGGTGAGCAGTGGTCACCGCAGACAGCACCTGCCATACAAGCGGAAATTGCAACAATTGTGAGAGGATTGCTTGCATCGAACACGCTCAGTACGATGGGGATAAGGATACCGAAGGTGCCCCATGATGTACCTGTTGAGAATGAAAGACCGACAGCAATAACGAAGATGATTGCGGGAAGGAAGCTCTGAAGAGTTTCAGCGCTGCCGCTTACCATCTGAGAAATATAAATCTTTGCGCCGAGGCTGTCTGTCATAGCCTTAAGGGTCCATGCGCATGTAAGAATAAGGATTGCGGGAACCATTGCCTTGAAGCCCTCGGGAAGTGATGCCATTGCATCCTTGAAGGAAATAACACGTCTGATAAGAAGGTAAGCAATTGTGAAAATAATTGCAATTGCTGAACCGATAACAAGACCGACTGAAGCATCTGAATTTGAGAAAGCGTCGATGAAGGACTCACCTGAGAAGAAGCCGCCTGAATAAATCATACCGATTACGCAGCAGATAATGAGCACAACAACGGGAAGAATAAGGTCGATAACCTTGCCCTTGGGGTTTGCTGCAACATCATCTTCACTGACCTTGTTGCCTGTTGTGAAAAGGTCACCCTTTTCAACTGCATTCTTTTCGTGAAGCTTCATGGGACCGTAATCGAATCTTGCAACAGCAATAACAACCATCATGACAATTGTGAGAATTGCATAGAAGTTATAAGGAATTGCCTGAACGAAAAGGCTGATACCGCTTTCAGCACCTGCGCCTCTTGCGAAGCCTGCAACAGCTGCTGCCCAGGATGAAATGGGAGCAATGATACAGACAGGAGCTGCTGTGGCATCGATAACATAAGCAAGCTTAGCTCTTGAAATCTTCTGTCTGTCAGCAACAGGTCTCATAACTGAGCCGACTGTAAGGCAGTTGAAATAGTCATCGATAAAAATAAGACAGCCGAGAGCAATTGTTGCAAGCTGAGCGCCTACTCTTGACTTAATGTGCTTTGAAGCCCAGCGTCCGAAGGCTGCACTGCCGCCTGCCTTGTTCATCAGTGAAACAAGTGCACCGAGAAGCACAAGGAAGATGATGATACCCATGTTGTAGCCGTCGGAAAGGCTTGCAACAAATCCGTCAAAGAGAACGTGATTGATTGCTGTTTCAAAATTGCCGCCTGCAAAGATGAAGCCGCCCACAACAATACCGATAACAAGTGAGGAATAAACCTCCTTTGTGATGAGCGCAAGAACAATAGCGATTACAGGGGGAAGCAGTGAAAGAACTGTTGCATAGGATTTGATTCCCTCTCTGATTTTTTCAAGCGCTGTGTTGATGTGAGCCTTGAAGCCCTCATCGTTTGTGAGATTGTCTGCATAAGAATCAACATAAGCATGTGCTGATTCCTCGTCGGAAAGGTCATATTCAACAGCCTCTCCGTCAACGTCAACTGTGAAAGCTGTTTCAGCTTCAGCACCGATTGTAAGCACTGCTGCCTCGTCAGCAAAAACAGTTGTTGATGCGGGAATTACAAAAGCAATAACCAGCATCACAGCAAGAAGAATTCTTGCAAAAGTTTTTGACTTTTTCATTTTTCAAGTCCTCCGTAATAAAATTTTTACCCTCCCGGGAAATAAAAAAGAGATTGCAGAAGGCAATCTCACATCAAAGCAAGTGATAGCCCTCCGCCAAAAGCGACAGTTGCAGAAATGTTATTTCTGTAACCAACCGCAAGGAAGCTGACCGCCCTGCAGTTTCGGCGCAAAACCCTTTCTCTGCTTCATCACTGCCCGTCAGCGGGCTCAGAAGAAATACTGATTTTTTGCGCACCTCTATCTTTTCCACTATTATACATTATTATTAAAAAAAATCAATACTTTAGCAGTTTTTTCTGCTAAACAATAAAGACGCCCCTCAGGACGTCCTTACTGCTCATATATTTTCTCGTTTTAAAAGCTTTCTTCCAAGCTTTGAATGTTTCACACTGCAGTCAGCCGAAGTGACTGAGACCTATTCTACCACTATATTATTCTTTTATCAATATTAAAACTAACCAAATAAAAAGTGATTATTTTGTATGCTTTGTCATATTGGTGCTTAAAGGGGCTTTTTTTATAAAAAAAGCTTGTCAAACAGTAGAAATCTCAAAAAACATATGTTATAATTGTTGGCAGTAACAGAACGTTATAAAACTTTTTTAAGAAGAGGTGCAAATATGAGCTTCAAACAGTTAATCATCAACGCAGGTTCTTCATCACTGAAGTATCAGATTTTTGAAATGCCCGAAGCAAACGTTCTTGCAAAGGGTATTTTCCAGCAGATCGGTTCAGCCTGCACATTCACTCACAAAATCAACAAGGACGGAAAGGAAGTCAAGGTTTTTGACGAAAAAGAGGTTGTTGCAAACGATCATCACGATGCAATCACCATCCTCCTTGATACTCTCACAGACAAGGAAATCGGCATCCTTTCTTCAATGCAGGACATTTCAGCCGTCGGTCACCGTGTTCTTCACGGCGGTGAAGAGTTCAGCGGCAGTGTTGTTGTAACAGAAGACGTCAAGGCTGCAATCAGAAAGTGCATCCCCCTTGGCCCTCTCCACAACCCTGCAAACCTTATGGGTATCGAGGTCTGCGAAGAAATCATGAAGGGTATTCCTCAGGTTGCTGTTTTTGACACAGCCTTCCATCAGACAATTCCCGATTTTGCATATATGTATGCACTCCCCTACAAGTATTATCTCAAGCACGGTATCAGACGCTACGGCTTCCACGGCACAAGCCACAGATATGTTTCAGCCCGTACAACTGATTTCCTTATGAACAAGTACCCCGGCAAGTACAACAAGGATGAACTCAGAGTCATCACCTGCCACCTTGGCAACGGTTCATCAATTTCTGCAATCAAGGGCGGCAAGTGCTTTGACACAACAATGGGTCTGACTCCCCTTGAAGGTATTATGATGGGCACACGTTCAGGCTCAATTGATCCCGCAATCATTGCAGTTCTCTGTGAAAAAGAAAACCTCACAGCAAAAGAGGTTGATAACATCCTCAACAAAAAGTCAGGTATGCTCGGTCTTACCGCTGAATATGACGAAAACTTCAACGAAATTCCCGACACAGCAACAAGCGATAACAGAACAATCGAAGGCCGCTCCAGAAACGGAGACAAGAGAGCTCAGCTTGTTGAAAAGATGCTCTGTCACCAGCTTGTGAAATACATCGGCGGCTTTGCAGCTGCTATGGGCGGTGTTGATGCAGTTGTCTTCACAGGCGGTATCGGTGAAAACAATCCCCACTACCGTACAGCTGTTGCTGAAAAGCTCGGCTTCCTCGGCACAACAATCTGTGAAGAGACAAACTCTGTACGCGGCAAGGAAATTGAAATTTCAACCGACGATTCAGCTCTCAAGCTTCTTGTTATCCCCACCGACGAAGAGCTTCTCATTGCTCAGGATACTTACGAGCTTACAAAATAAGTCTTATAATCAGAAATCCCTGCACAAGAATGTGCAGGGATTTTTTTATTATTCAGCAAGCTCATAAACAAACCTGCAGATTTTTCTTTCCTCATCCTGATAAATGCCCGTGCCTTCAAATTCTTTTATAAATCCCGCTTTCTCCATCACCTTTATTGAAGCAATGTTCTCAGCAATACAGATTCCGAGAATTTCCTTTATGCCGAGCTTTTTCATTATTTCGGGAAGAAAAGCCTTCACTGCCTCCGTTGCATAACCCTTGCAGGTATAAGCCTTTGCAATATGATATCCGATTTCCCATTTTCCATCCTCCATCGGAACAGCCTGAACATAACCGATGCCTGTGCCGTCAGAGAGCAAGACGGGGTACACCAAGGGTCCGTCACCCGTTTTATAAACACCCATAAGAAATTCCACCGTTTCCCGAGCTGCTTCAACGGTTTCAAAAACCTCGTCGGGATTAAACCTTCTGTTATCCTCATCAAGAGAGTTAAGATGCACCGTCTCAGCCATATCAGCTGTAAACTCTGTTATATAAATTCTTTCTGTTTTTATCATTTTTCTCACCTCAGGATTTCTTTGGGACAATTATATCATATTAAAAGCAAGAAGGGAAGAGCATAAAAAAACACACTCCCGATTTCTCGGAAGTGTGCTGAAAAGCATACAAAGTAATTATCTCTTTGAGAACTGAGGAGCACGACGAGCGCCCTTGAGACCATACTTCTTTCTTTCCTTCATTCTGGGGTCACGAGTAAGGAAGCCTGCCTTCTTGAGTGTTGAACGAAGTTCTTCGTCATACTGAAGGAGAGCTCTTGAAAGACCGTGACGGATTGCACCTGCCTGGCCTGTTACGCCACCGCCTGTTACACGGCAAACGATGTCAAACTTTTCAGTTGTGCCTGTAAGATTGAGAGGCTGACGAACGATGAGCTTTAATGTTTCAAGACCGAAATAATCGTCGATTTCTCTGTCATTGATGATGATTTTACCTGTACCTGCATATACACGTACTCTTGCGATTGACTTCTTTCTACGGCCTGTGCCATAGAAGAACGGTGTTGTTTCGTACATTT
This sequence comes from Acutalibacteraceae bacterium, assembly GCA_045659065.1. Taxonomy (GTDB): domain Bacteria; phylum Bacillota; class Clostridia; order Oscillospirales; family Acutalibacteraceae; genus UBA6857. Next base: position 3,788 of record JAZOWF010000047.1, on the reverse strand, counting down.
ATGTTTCCTCCCTTTCTATTAAAGTTCAATAACTTCGGGCTTCTGAGCTGCGTGTGCGTGTTCTGCACCTGCATATACGCGAAGTCTTGTGAGAGCCTCACGGCCGATAACTGTGTCGGGTACCATACCCTTAACAGCCTTGGTCATTGCGAATTCGGGCTTTGTCTTCATAAGTGTGGAATACTTAACCTTCTTCATGTTACCGATGTAACCTGTGTGATGGTAGTAAACCTTCTGATCGAGCTTCTTACCTGTGAGAACAACCTTATCAGCATTGATGATGATAACGTGATCGCCGCAATCAGCGTGGGGTGCGAATGTGGGCTTGTGCTTGCCGCGAAGAAGTTCAGCAGCTTTTGCAGCAACGTGGCCGAGATGCTTTCCTTCAGCATCAATAACATACCACTTGCGAGTGATGTCGCCAGCTTTGGGCATATAAGTTGACATAACTTTTTCCTCCATAGTATTTTTATTTTTTTGCTCAGTAATATTAACACACAGAAGGACTTTTGTCAACACCTTTTTTGCATTTTTTTAATTTACATTTCAAGAGCTTCGTTTTTCTTTGTTTTTCTTCGTTTTTCATATCATTTGCTCACTTATGATTTTTAAAAAAATCATAACCTGCTCCCCCGTTTGTTGTTCAAACACACGAAAAAGCAGGTTTCTGTTTGTGCTATTTAACTGAAAATCTCAGCTTAAGAATAAGCTTACCGTTTCTGTAATCACTGTCAAGGACATATCCGTGAAGCTCAAAAATCTTTCTGCAGACAGATAATCCGAGACCGATTGATTCTCCGTCTCTCTGCCTTGAACGGTCACCTTTGCTGAGGATTCCCGCACTGTTTTCTACTATTTCCACATCCTCGGTAAAGGCGGGATTTGAAATTGAGAGCACAGGATATTCCCTTTCTTTTTTCAGCCTTACAGTCACAGTCTTCGGTGAAGCCGAATGTCTGACCGCATTTGAAATGAGGTTGTCAACAGCCATTTCAAGCATCTCAGGATTGCAGGTTATCTGAATATCCTTTTCGATATCTACGCTGATTTCTGCACCCTTGCTTTCGGCAAAGGCAAGGTATTTTTCCGTCTCCCTTAACACAAGGTCACTGAGATTGCATTCTTCTTTTTTAACAGATGTCAGCTGAGAAATTCTGTTATAGCTGAGAAGGTTCTGAACAATGGTGTTCATTCTCAGAGATTCCTCATAAATCGACCTGACATACTCATCATTCTTTTCGGGAGCAATGTTTTCCATTATACATTCACACTGATTCTGTATGACGGCAACAGGTGTTTTCAGCTCGTGAGAAGCGGCCGCAATGAAGGTTTTCCTTGCGTCGTTGAGACGCTGACTTTTTTTGAACAGCCTGAGACAAACCAGAAGAATCGCTCCACCTGCAATGCTGAACATAACAGCCAGATATGATGTCAGATAAATGAATTCATCAGAAAAGAGGACGGCAAGAAACTGATTATATTTCATTGCATAATATATCTTGAACTCTTCACCGAAAAACTCATATACATTGTTTCCTTCACTTTCCTCACTGCTGATAAAAGCTCCACCGCCGTTCCAGCAGTTTTCATCGGCTGTGTCCCGCTGATATTCCTCCCATATATCCTCCTTTAACAAATCATAATATTTTCTGTCATAGGATGGGGATTCGATATGATTGAAGCTGTGATATACCGTCCACCTTTCACCGAGAACGTGAGTAACGGGATAATCGGAAAAGGTGAAGCTTTGTTCATAATCCGTTCCCCAGATAATGAAGGTTGCCGACACGGGAATATAGGTGTTACCGCTTTTATAAACGGAAAGCTCTCTGACTCCGATGTCATGATACTTGTCTGAAAGCTTTTTAAACTCATTGAATTCACTGATAAATTCATCGGTCACATATTCGTCAAGTCTGACAAAAACCCGCACAAGAAGATCCCCTGCCTCCTCATAGGTATAAAAGTAATCCTGCGCAGCAAATGTCAAATTCCCTTGCTTGTCCATCATCGCAATGGCATAAGGATAATCCGTTGAGGTGCATCTCCAGGTAAGCTCATTCAAGAAAACCTCACCCACGCTCATCCCCAGATACTCGGCATTTTTATCATAATTTTCAGTGCTTTCAAATTCCATACGGAAATAATAGGGCGAATATAAGTCATTGGAGACATCATTAAAATCCTCGGCAATGCTGCTTAATGCCGCATGATAATTCAAGGTAGATGCAAGAAGAAAGAATATCAGCATAGCTGAAATAACAATTGAAATTAATTTTTTCTTGGTCATAATCATTCCTCCTTAAGTTGACTTAAAGGAATAGCCGACTCTGTTAACCGTTACAATGAGCTCCGCCTTGTCACCAAGGGCTTTTCTAAGACGCTTGATGTGAGTATCAACGGCTCTTTCCTCTCCGTCATAGCCGTAGCCCCAGACCTTGTTGAGAATTTCCTCACGGCTGAGAACTGCATTTTTGTTCAGCATAAGCACCTTCAGTAAGTCATAATCCTTATTAGAAAGACGAATTTCCTTCTCTCCGCAGAACACCTGTCGGGATGTTAATTTCAATGTAATTCCCGAAAGAGTCAGCTCCTTTGCATCATTGATGCGGTTGTGCCTTTTGATAAGGGTGTTGATTTTCTCTGTCAGCACAGAAAGAGGAAAAGGCTTGACAATGTAATCATCTGCTCCGTTTTTATATCCGCTGAGCAGATTTTCCTCCTCTCCCAGAGCAGAAAGAAAAATTATCGGCATATCAGAGAATTTTCTGATTTGACGGCAGGCGTCAAGACCGTTCATCACAGGCATCAGCACATCAAGAACAGCCAGGTCGAACTCCTGATTTTCCGCAAGCTCAACCGCTTCTCCTCCGTCCTTTGCCATCGAAACCTCAAAGCCCTTTGCCGAAAGATAATCCTTTAGGGTTTCTCTGATTTTCTTTTCATCATCAGCAACCAATATTCTGAACATATGCATCCCTCCTTGTGTTTTTGTGTAACATTATCTTAAAGCATTGTTGTGTATTTTCTGTGTCATATAAGCGTATTAATGAAAATGGCTCTGCTTTTTTTCTTGGTTCTTTATTTCTTCCGAATTCCCCCTCAAAAAAAGCTTTTCTTTCCGTTGCGTTTCTTCTCAGACATTCACAACTAAGCTTATTAAAGGTCAATTCTGAGAGATTTAACAATGTTTATACCAATGTTCTTCACCATCAGTTTATCATATCAGATAATTTAAAACAACAAAAAAAGCACCCGAAAATTTCGGGTGCCTTTTGTTTCATTCAGCTGTACTATCAAACAAGCTCAATGATGCACATTTCAGCTGCATCGCCACGACGGGGGCCTGTCTTGATAATACGGCAGTAACCGCCGTTTACGTCCTTGTACTTGGGGCCGATTTCGTCAAAGAGCTTCTTAACTACGTCTTCCTTTGTAACGTAAGCAAGAGCCTGACGCTTGTTGTGAAGTGTTGCGTCCTTACCGAGAGTAATCATCTTCTCAGTCATAGCGCGTACTTCTTTTGCCCTAGTAACGGTGGTTTCAATGCTGCCTTTCTCTAAGAGATAAGTTACCATACCTCTGAGCATAGCGTTTCTGTGGTCGCTGGTTCTGCCGAGCTTTCTGGTACCTGCCATTTGAAATCCCTCCTTTACCGTTGAATAGATAAATTATTAATTATTCGTCTTCACTGCGAAGATCAAGACCGAATGAATGAAGCTTGTTGATAACCTCATCAAGAGACTTCTTACCGAGGTTACGAACCTTCATCATATCTTCCTCAGTCT
>JAZOWF010000046.1:0-57195 GCA_045659065.1 Acutalibacteraceae bacterium | reverse complement strand
TATCAGCACCTGTTGCAAGCCATGTACCGCCGCAGCAGATGATACGGTCAAAGGAAAGGTAATCGTTGAGGTTTTTGGCGTTTACACCGCCTGTGGGCATCCATTTTGCAGCCTGATAAGGACCTGCAAGAGCCTTAAGCTTGTTTACACCGCCGTTGGCTTCTGCGGGGAAGAATTTGATGTTGGTCAGGCCCAAGCTCATTGCCTGCTCCATTTCACCGGGAGTGGCTGCACCGGGCATCATGGGAATACCTGTTGATTTGATATACTTTATCATTTCGGGGTTAAAGCCGGGAGTTACAACAAACTTTGCACCTGCGGCGATTGCTCTGTCACACTGCTCGGGAGTGAGAACAGTTCCTGCGCCGACAAGAACATCGGGACATTCCTGAGAAATTCTTCTGATTGCTTCTTCTGCAGCTGCTGTTCTGAAGGTGATTTCTGCTGCGGGAAGACCTCCGTCACGAAGAGCCTTTGCAAGATCAACTGCCTTGTCAGCATCATCAATTGCAACAACGGGAATGATGCCGAGATCATAAATAGTTTTAAACATATCGCTCATTTTTCTGTCTCCTGTCTTTAAGAATTAAACACCTGAATATGATGAGAAGCCGCCGTCAACGGGAATAACAACACCTGTGATGAAGGATGCTGCTTCATTGTTGAGAAGGAAAAGAAGGGCTCCGTCAAGCTCCTGAGCTTCACCGAAGCGTCCCATGGGAGTTGCGGCAAGAATTTTGCCTGTTCTTGCTGTGGGAGTGCCGTCGGGATTGAAAAGGAGTGCGGCATTCTGCTTTGTTGAGAAGAAACCGGGAGCAATTGCATTGACTCTGATGCCTTCCTTTGAGAAGTGAACTGCAAGCCACTGTGTGAAGTTTGAAATTGCAGCCTTTGCACCTGAATATGCAGGAATCTTTGTAAGAGGAGTGTAAGCATTCATTGATGAAACGTTGATGATGTTACAGCCCTCTCTGCCCACCATCTGACGTACAAATGCCTGAGTGGGAATGAGTGTACCGAGGAAGTTAAGGTTGAAAACAAAGCTTACACCGTCAGCTTCAAGATCAAAAAAGCTCTTGCAGTCATCATCGATGTCACCGGGGAAATAATATTCCTTGTCAGTTGTTGCTCTTGCATTGTTACCGCCTGCACCGTTGAGAAGAACATCACAAGGACCAAGGTCATTGAGAACCGCATCAGCCACCTCATAGCAGCTTTCCTTGTCAAGAACGTTGCACTTATAAGCCTTTGCTGTGCCGCCTTCAGCAACAATTTCTTCAGCATAAGCCTTTGCAGCTTCTTCATTGATGTCAAGCAGAGCAACCTTTGCGCCTGCTCTTGCAAGAGTTTTGGCAAATGCGGAACAAAGAACACCGCCCGCACCTGTGACAACAGCCACCTTGCCTGTAAGATCTGTGTTGAGAACGTTTTTAATCATAATTTTATCTCCTGTTAAATAGATTTAATTATTTATCGAACTTATCAAGGCTGTCCCATACACCGAGCATATACATAATACCTAATGCACGGTCATAAAGTCCGTAGCCGGGACGGACTGTGCCGGGACCCTCACCCCAGAGGTGTCTGCCGTGGTCCGGACGGATATAGCCGTCGAAGCCGCCGTCGTGGTATGCCTTGAGGATTTCGAGGATGCCTGTGTCACCGTCACAGTCACGGTGACTTGCCTCGGAGAAATCACCGTTTTCAAAATGCTTTACGTTTCTGATGTGAGCGAAAGCGATTCTGTCACAGTGCTTACGTACGATTTCTGCCACGTTGTTGTCGGGATTTGCATTAAGGCTGCCCGAGCAGAGTGTGAGACAGTTGTATTCATCATCAACCATTCTGAGAAAACGGTCGATGTTTTCTTCATTGACGAGGAGTCTGGGAAGACCGAAGATGTCCCATGGAGGATCATCCATGTGGATTGCCATTTTTATGTCACACTCACGGCAGGTGGGCATAATTGCTTCAAGGAAATATTTAAGGTTTGCCCATAATTTCTCATGGTCAACATCCTTGTATGCCTTGAAAAGCTCGTCAAGCTTTGCCATACGTTCAGGCTCCCAGCCGGGAAAGGACATATTGTATTTCTCTGTGAAATCGAGAATATACTTTGCCATAGCGTTGTAGTCATCCTGAATCATATTCTTTTCATAGAAAAGAGCGGTTGAGCCGTCACCTACAGGATGGAAAAGATTACTTCTTGTCCAGTCAAATACAGGCATAAAGTTATAGCAGATAACCTTTACGCCGAACTTTGAAAGGTTGCGAATTGTTGTTTTGTAATTCTCAATGTAAGCGTCACGGGTGGGAAGACCGATTTTGATGTCATCGTGAACATTTACCGATTCGACAACATCCATATTGAAGCCGTATTCGTCAAGCTGACGCTTTACCTCGGCAATTTCATCCTCCTCCCAGATTTCACCGGGCATTTTGTGATGAAGAGCCCAGACGATACCGTCAACACCGGGAATCTGCTTGATGTCAGATAACTTGATACGGTCATTACCCTCACCGTACCATCTGAATGTCATTTTCATTTTAATATTTCCTCCAGACTGAAAAATCTTTTAGCGTTATTAAAGGAGATATCCTCAGCCAATGTGCCGAGTGTCTCCATATCTGCGGGATATTCCCCGTCCTCAACCCACTGTCCGATAAGCTGACAGAGAATTCGGCGGAAGTATTCGTGTCTTGTATAGCTCAGGAAGCTTCTTGAGTCGGTAAGCATACCGATGAAGTTTCCGAGAAGACCGAGGGATGCAAGACTTGTCATCTGCTCTCTCATGCCGTGCTTTGTGTCATTGAACCACCAGGCGCTGCCGTGCTGAAGAGTGCCGGGATAGCCCTCCTGCTGAAAAGCACCGAGAATTGTGTCAATGAAGGAGTTATCACTGCTGTCAAGACTGTAAAGCACAGTTCGGGGCAGACCGTCATTTACATACATTCTGTCAAGAAGCCTTGCAAGCTCCTTTGAGCAGTTGTCGGGTCCGATTACATCAAAGCCCACATCGGGACCGAGCTTTTCAAACATTTTGCTGTTGGGATTTCTCAGACAGTTATAATGAAGCTGCATAACCCATCCCATTTTTTTGTATTCCTGAGCACAGAAAACAAGAAGCTGAGTCTGTACTCCGTCAAGCTCCTGCTTTGAAACCTTCTCACCCGAAAGAGCCTTACGGAAGGCCTTGTCAGCATCCTCCTCACTCATTTCAAAATAAGGAATATAGTTCAGACCGTGGTCACTTGCCTTACAGCCCATTGAATCGAAGAAGCTCATTCTGTTTCTCAGTGCCTGCTTAAGACTTTCAATATCCTTGATTTCAACACCCGAAGCATCGGAAAGCTGTCTGATATAACCGCAGAAAATATCTGCATTAAGGTTGAATGCCTTATCGGGACGGAAGGAAGGAGCAACAACAGCCTTAAGCTTGCCCTCTTGTCTGATAAGCCCGTGATATTCAAGTGAATCAACGGGATCATCAGTTGTACCGATGAATGCAACGCCGCTTTTTTCAATGATTCCTCTTACACCCATATCCTCACGGGCAAGGATTTCATTTGCCTTATCCCAGACCTGCTGAGCGGTATTGCCGTTAAGAACACCGTCATAGCCGAAATATCTTTTCAGTTCAAGATGACACCAATGATACATCGGGTTGCCGATTGCCTTGGGAAGCACCTCAGCAAACTTCTGGAACTTTTCTCTTGCGGGAGCGTCTCCCGTAATGAAATGCTCACTGACACCGTTGGATCTCATAAGACGCCATTTGTAATGGTCTCCTCCGAGCCAGACCTCTGTGATATTTTCAAAGTGCTTGTCCTCATAGATTTCCTTGGGGCTGACGTGGCAATGATAATCAATAATCGGCATTTTTTCACAATGCTCATGATAAAGCTTCTTTGCCGTTTCAGTTGATAAGAGGAAATCCTCCGTCATAAATCCGATCAAATTACACACACCTTTCATATTTTAATCCATTGTTAGTTTATCATATTTAATTAACAATAAAAATAGTTAAAATTGCTTGACTAATTGTTAATCTTGCTATATGATTGAACTGAAAATAATCCGAGGTGATTTTATGCAGATTTTTGACCCCAGACAGAGCATGACAAGCGGTGAATTTGAGATTTTCCATTACCGTGACGCCAAATTTGAGGGTGTCCCCGTTCATCAGCATGACTTTTATGAAATATATTTTTTCATCAAGGGCAGCGTTGAATATAACGTTGAAGGCAAGTCGTATCATCTTAAATCGGGAGACATTCTTCTGATTAATCCCCTTGAGCTTCATCAGCCGAGAATCAGCCCCGATCAAAGCTCCTATGAAAGAATTGTTCTGTGGATAAACAAAAACTTCCTTTCCTCTCTGTGTTCAAATAACACAAGCCTCACAAGATGCTTTGATAACACAAATCCCGGACATTCAAACCTTTTGCGTCTGACTCAGAGTCAGCAGAACTATATTTCCGCAAAGCTTGAGGAGCTGCTTGACGAAAGCACAGAAAAGCGCTACGGCTCCGACCTTGTCTGCACTGCCCTTCTCGTCAGAATTCTTGTTGAGCTTAACCGCATTGGCGGAAACACTCGGGTGCAGGACGTCACAAAAACCTCCTCCCCGCTGATTTCAAAGGTGCTTGATTACATCAATCTTCATTACTGCGAGAAGCTTTCCCTTGCTTCTGTTGCCGATGAATTTTTTGTCAGCAAATATTATCTTTCACACTCCTTCAACGATGTTGTCGGCACAAGCCTTCACCGTTATATTATCCTTAAAAGGCTTATTAATGCAAAACAGATGCTTTCAAGCGGTATCAAGCCCACAACCACAGCTGAAGCCTGCGGCTTCAATGACTATGCCGGCTTTTACAGAGCCTTCACCTCAGAATACGGCATCACGCCCAAGGAGTTTGCAAAAAATATCAATAAGTAAAAAACAAAAAATCCTTCAAGATATAAGCCTTGAAGGATTTTATATTTGTCTGATTTATTGATTCAGTGACCGAAAAAGCTTATCTGCCCTTTACAATCTGTTCCATTTTGCTGAACTTCTGACCCCATGCATTTGCCCAGCCTTCACAGTAAAGCTTTCCGTAAGGAATGTTGTTCTTTTTTCTGTAGCCTGCAAAAGCGTTGCACCAGATGAATGAGGGAATAGCAATAACAATATAATAGAGAGGACCGAGAAGAAGGCACTGCCAGGTGTGGCCGTACTCATGGATTCTTGTGTCGTGAGTCCATTTCTTGTCTCTGTGCTGATCCTTCATAAAGATGAAAAGACCCATTGAAAGACCGCCTGCATTCCAGGGCATATATACAATTCTTGCATAGCCGAAGTGCTGCCAGCGGTAGCCCTTGATCTTTGTGCAGATGAGATACGCAATGCCGCCGACGATGTTTACGGGCAGACCCCATGTCCACTGAATGAGATAGAAGAAAAATGCCTTAAGGCTTCTTTTCCAGCCTTTTGCCTCAGGGATAGGTTCTTTCTGATTTACGTCAATGTTTGCCATAATTTTTTTCCTCCTTATTAATCTTCACCGAGAGCTGTCTTTGCAAGCTCAATGCTTTCATTTGCTTCGTCAACCTGCTCGGATTTATTTTTCTTGCCTGCTCTGATTGCAGCCATTTCAGCTTCTTTTTCAAGAAGAATGTCATATTCACCGTCAGCATTAGCCTCTACGGTATGAGCTTCACCCTCATTGTCACGGCCAAGCCATGTGTTTTCATATTTCTGACCTGTAATCTGTTCAACGATTTTAATCTGCTCTTCGGTAAGAGTTACGTTGCCGAATTTATGCTTTGTTGCAACTGCAGCACAGATAAGTCTGTGGTCAGTCCTATTCATCTTAAATCTGTGAAGAAGATAAAGTGAAATAAGAGTAAGCGCAATGGGAATAATTGCAACACACAGACGCACACCTAAAAGTGCACTGTCAGACTGCTGATAAAGAAGGCCTGATTTTTCATACTCGGTAACCTCACTTCCGGTTACAAGACCGAAGCGGCCGAGAATTACAAGCACAAGGCTCTGAACTGTTGTTGAAACACAGGTTTTGATGAGTGTGTTGAAGGTACCGATAACACCCTCACGTCTTCTGCCTGTGATTGCCTCGTCAATGTCGGAGATGTCAGGAAAGATGTTGGTTGCGGTATAGCCGATGCCTGATTTACCGAAGGGATAAAAGATTGCACCGAGCATAAGGATAAGCACCCAGATAAATGAACCGCTGTTACTGTCTGAGGGATTCATCAGAAGACAGATTGCAAAGCCCATAATCATAATGGGAGTGACAACATAAGAGCACCTTTTCTTTCCGTGCTTCATTGTCATTGCATAGTTAAAGGGGAAGGCTGAGGTTTCGGCTGCGCCCTCGATTATGGTGAAAAGACCGTAAAGTTTGATAAGACGGGCAATGTATCTGATATAGAATACAAGTGATGAACGGTAGAAATTACAAGCTGTGTTATAGAAAAGGCTCATTGTGAAATACTGTCTGAAGGCCTTATTTTTAAGAACAAGAAAGTATTCCTGGAAAAAATATTTATAATCGAACTTTTCAAGCTTAAGATCAAGAGAGGGCTTTTCTCTTGTCTTTTTAAATGTATAAATAAGACTGAAGGCATATACCACAGCAAGAACAATACCTACAAGAAGCATCGGGAATTCTGCTCCGGGTGCGGGATCATCGAAGCCGAAAATCATAAGAACAACCATTGCAAGAATGAATGACGGGAACATACCTACAGAATTGAATATGTAGCCGACAGAATTATACTGTGTTCTCAGATCATAGTCGGGAGCAAGCTCGGGAAGCATTGCAACATGGGGAACGTCAACAAAGGAATATGCCGTTTTATAAAGCAGATATACAACAGTAAAATAAATGATCGCCTGTACGGGTCTTTCTTTGCCGTCAATACCGTAGGAATTCCACAGTAAAGCAAAGCTTACGGCGTAAAGAGGCGTTGCCCAGAGAATATATCTTCTGTGTCTGCCGTATTTTGAACGTGTTCTGTCAGTTAAAATGCCGATAAAGGGGTCAATAACGGCATCCCAGATACCTGCAATGAAGGTGACAATTGCGGCCTGCTCCGTCTTGAGATCAACAACGCCTGTGAGGAAAAGCGTGAAATACAGGCTGATAACATAGCCTGAGCCGGCGGTGGTGATGTTTGCGCTGCTATAATTAATCATTGGTACAACGTCTTTTTTGAATGTACCCTTGACCCCCAGCACCTTGAGGATTTTTTGTTCCATTTTTTACATCTCTCCTGTAAATATTTATACACTCCAAAAGAGTAATTATGAGCATTATACTACTTTAAAGTGATAATTTCAACACAATAAAGGAATTTTAAAACAAATCTTGAAAATTTTTTCACTGTGATGTAAAATAAAGACAATCAAGCTTAAGGAGGAACATCAATGTTTGAATTCACAGACTTTAACGCTCAGGGCGAAAAGCTCCTTTGCGAAATTAACGGCAAAAACGCCGATATGCTTATGACAATAAAGGTCAAGAGATTCAATGAAAATGAAACAATAACCGTTGAGGATGCTCTTTGTGAAACCGCCTTTCTTCTTCTCAGAGGCAGTGCAACAATTAAATGGGAAGACCGCAGTGAAGAAATTGCCCGCAGAGATCCCTTTGAGAAAAAGCCCTTCTGTCTTCACGTTGCAAGAAACACAAAGGTTGAAATCACCGCCTCTGAGGGTACAGAGATTCTCATTCAGCAGACAGATAACGACAGAGACTTCCCCTCTGTTTTCTATAAGCCCGAGGATATTCTTTATCAGGAATTCGGCAAGGGTCAGTGGGACGGCACTGCTCACAGAATCTGCTCAACAGTTTTCGATTATGACAATGCGCCTTATTCAAACATGGTGCTCGGTGAGGTATTCAATCAGCCCGGCAGATGGTCAAGCTATCCTCCCCACCATCATCCTCAGCCCGAGGTTTATTATTATCAGTTTGACAAGCCCCAGGGCTTCGGTGCCTGCTTCCTCGGTGACGATGTTTACAAAAGCGTTCACGGCTCAGCCTCCTTCATCACAGACGGACACGATCACCATCAGGTTGTTTCTCCCGGATATGAAATGTGCTATGTGTGGATGATCCGCCACCTTGAAAATGACACCTGGTACAAAACCTCACGCTTTTATGCTCCCGAGCACGAATGGCTCGTTAATGCAGAATAAAGACCAAAAAATACGCCCTCGGTGTTCCGAGGGCGTATTTTTTTTAACGATTAAAGCTTAATGGGAAGCAGAGAGAAAAGTGTTCTGAGAATATAGAAAACTGTTTCAAGAACAGCGGTCAATGTCTCCAGCAGACTGAGAGGAGCCTTTTCTTCTCTGAGCATATTATAGCCGGGCAGAACAACATTGTTATCGGCAACACCCGAGTCTGTGCCGTAAGCGGTAAACACGGGAAGAAGAGCTGTTGTGACAAAAATTTCAAGACCCTCAAAGCGCTTGATTGCATCTCCCGCATATACAAGGTAGCTGACGCTGAGCTTCATTCCGAGCAGCTCGGAAATATAGGAAAGCACCAATGCATATTCCTCGGCGGTTACATCCTCAAGAGTATAGCTGAGAGCAGCCGCAACACCTCTTGTGAAAAGAAGAGCCTCATCGGAATAAGCGGTAATATTTTCGTCACCCGTAACGTGTGTCTGATATATTGCGGTTGCAAGGTCAATGAGATTTTTATAATCTGTGTCGGGAATGACTGTCTTATACTTTGCGACAATGGACTCAATGCTCTTGCCTTCTTCGGTTTCATCAGCCTTTTCAAAGGGCATATTGAGAGCCTCATTCAGCTTTGCACCGATTTTATCAACAATCTCAATCATTTCTTCATCTTCAATTTTAAGAAGAATCTTGAGTCCCTCTGCGGTTGTGCAGTCATTGAGCAGAACGGCAAAGCCCGTCCACACACCCTGCTTTGTGTATTCGGTGAAATCATCAGCGGCAAGTCTGAGTGCATTTTCACTGATTCCGTCGGGAAGATATGAAAGATCGATTGAGTCAACCTGTCTTGTTTCAAAGGTAAAGCTGTCATCTGTGACGGTCACATATCTGTAAAGGCAGGGATATGAATTAAGTGTTGAGGTAACAACCTCATACATTACTGTTTCATCGGCTGCGGTATATTTTGCAATGTCATGGTCGTGGGTGTGACCTGCAAAAACATATTTGATACCAAGCTGAGCGAGCACCTCGGCAAAATCAAGCTCCTTGTCAGTTACAACAGAGCCGGGATAAATCCTGCTTGCCATTACATAATGCTCAAGCACGGGATGATGAACGGCGGCAATAAGCTTTTTACCTTCAGCCCTTGCCTTTTCTCCCTGAGCCTTGACCCAGTCAATTCTTTGCTGAGTTACACCGTGAAGGTGTCCGCCGGGATCGGTTGTGTCAATGCAGATGAGTCGGTAATCACCGTTAAGGTCATAGGTATAAGATGCTGAATCTGAATCAGCGTCAACTGCCTCGTCGGGACCGAACTTGTGATAAATCTCCTTGAAGGCTTCAACAGATGTTTCAAGAACATCGTGATTGCCGATATTAACAATAATCTTTTTGCCGTATTTTATTTCGTACTCCTCAAAAATTTCTGCAACAGCACGGTTTTCATCCTCTGTGCCGTGAGCAGTCAGGTCACCGTTGATAAGAATGTAATCGCTTTCATCCTGACAGGCCTTTTCAAGAAAGGCTCTGATGATTGCAATTGACTCTGAGCCAAGCTGACCTCTTGAAGCGATGTGAGCAAAATCCTCACTGATATTGTTTCTTTTGACAGCCTGAGCGGTCATCTCCAGGTCAAGATGAAGGTCATTTGCAACTGTGAGTGAAAGCACATCCTCTTCAGCATAAGCCGAAACGGCAAGACTGCCGAAGATCATTGTAAAGCAAAGTAAAAGCGAGATTAATTTTTTCATTGATATTGCCTCCTTAAGTTCTTAAAATCAGTTTTTCCAGGTGATTTCCCAAAGCTCTTCAACAACGCCGCTGAGAGTTCCGTTACCTGTATAGCCGAGACCTGTTGCTTCACCGTAGCCCTTAATGGCCATATTTTCATAATATTCTACAACCTGACCTGCGGCGTTATATGTAACGCTGATGATTGCACCCTGATAATCAAGGTCGGCTCTTGTGATTTCACCGACGGGAAGATCAAAGAGCGAAAAATCAAAAACGTCACACGCTGCAAGATGATAAGGCGGCTTGGTGTTGTCAATGGTTGCCTTTTCGGGCACAAGTCTGATGGTATATTTTGTTCCCTTGGCGGTTTCCTCCGTCTTTGCCTCACTGATACCGTTGATGTCCGTCAGAGTGAAAAAAGCAAGAGTGGGCGGAATAACCTCCATTGATGTTGTTTCTTTTTTATCCTCGGGATCAAAGCCCTTGCCGTTGACAAACTCAAATTCACTGTATTCGGGGTCACCCGTAATTCTTGTGATAATTCCGTTGACAAGAGGCAGAAGAGCAGGAAGGCTCAGATCGTCAATTGTTACATTGATTGTCTGTGTCTTTTTTGCGCTGAAGGTTGCACTGTCACTTTTAAGGGCATTGACACCGTCGCGGACCTTTGCAAGAATCTCTGCCTTGCCAAGCTGCTGAACCGATGTTGTAGGCTGAGTTGTGACCTGAGTAATCGGTACCGTTGTGTCGGGCTGAGGATTCTGCTGGGTTGTTGTGGGTACGGTTGTCGGTACCGTTGTGATAACCGTTGTGGGTACGGTTGTCGGCTGGGTTACGGGTGCTGCCGTTGTCTGTGAAACAGGCTGTGATGCTGTGGGATTTGTTGTATCCTCAGGCATTTTTGCTGAGTCGAAGCACACTGCCGCAAGTCCTATCACCACAAATATAAGCAAAGCAACGGTTATATAACCGAATAAATCTTTTGTTGAGGTTTTTCTGAATAAATTCATTTCTTCATCCTCCGCTGACATTATTTCAGATAATTATAACACATTTTTATATTTTTTCAACACTTATCAAAAATTGTTACAAAAGCGTAATATAAGCTATAACTTTTCTTCTGATTGTCCGTCAGAATTTGACGAATTGTGTTTTTTTAATGTCCTGAGGAGCTTTAAAAACACTGTACAACCGAAGCTGCCTTATGAAAAAAGAGAGAAATTCTTGAATCTCAATTGACTTTTAATGACTTTTTATGTAAAATATCTGATTGTGAGTGAGTTGGGCAGTCGCGTATTCCCTTTGAGGAATATGAGGAAAGTCCGAGCTTCACACGGCAGGGTAACGGTTAACGACCGCCGAGGGCGACCTTAGGGAAAGTGCAACAGAAATAAACCGCCGTATTTATACGGTAAGGATGGAAAGGCGAGGTAAGAGCTCACCGGCACTCAGGAGACTGAGTGGCCATGTAAACCCTACCCGGAGCAACACCGACAGGATATGATACGTCAGCCGGACGCAAACCGAAGGGTGGCTGGAGCGTCGGAGCAATCCGCCGCCAAGATAGATGATTGCCTTAAATGACAGAACTCGGCTTACAGACTCACTCACCTTCTTAAAAATCAATCACCTCTTGTTTTTTATCTGAGTAAAATACAATGAGGTGATTTTTTATGCTCAGTTCACTTTTATATTCAGCCGCTGTTGCTGTTTCTCTTCTTGGAGTATTCATTTTCCTTTACATTCTTGTCAACAAGTGTCTTTGTATCGGCTGTGAGAAGGATTTTTACACGGTCCTTGCAGGCTATGAGGAAAAGGAGCACCTGCTTGACGATGTTTACTGTGCCGCTTCTCAGCTCAGTCTTCTTACCTCGGGCAGAAAAATCCCGCTGATTATTGTTGATTATAACCTCACGGAAGAAACAAGGCTCAGATGCACTGCCCTTGCACAGCCCTATTCCCCCATTCTTTTCTGCAGTGAAAATGAGCTTTGCAAAATAATTTCAGGCAATATAACTGAGGATGATTGAAATATATAAAGGTTAGTAGTATAATAAATTAATATGTTAAAAAGGAGGGACAGTAATGGAAGAGCTTGAAATCATTGAAGGCATTGTGGAAAACATAATTTACACCAATGCGGACAACGGATACAGTGTCATAGAGCTTAATTTTGACAACAACCTTATTACCGTTGTGGGCACCTTGCCCTCCTGCTGTCCCGGTGAAAAGCTTAAGGTCAAGGGAACCTGGACTAAGCATCAAACCTTCGGCACTCAGTTCAAGGCTCAGGCGGCGGAAAGAAGTCTGCCCAAGAGCGAGGCCGATATGCTCCGATATCTTTCAGGAGGCACAATCAAGGGCATCGGTCCTGCAACTGCGGTGAAGATTGTTGAAAAGTTCGGGGAAGAGACCTTTGACGTGCTCGAAAACTCCCCTCACCTTCTTTCTTCAATCAAGGGCATTTCCAGGGAAAAGGCTGAGGATATCGGCAAGCGCTTCAAGGAGCAGTTTGCCGTAAGGGAGGTTATGATTGCCCTTGAAAAATTCGGTATGAGCCCCACGGAATGTCTGAATGCATACAAGGCCTTCGGAAGCGGATCCGTTGAAAGAATCACGGAAAACCCTTATATTCTCTGCTCGGAAAGAGTGGGTCTCAGATTTGACAGAGCAGACGAAATTGCTCAGAATTTCCCCGCAAAGTATAACCCGATTTTCCGCCACAGAGCAGGCATTGTTCATATTCTCAAGCACAATCTGAGAAACGGACACACCTGCATTCCGAGAGAAAAGCTGATTATTCCCGCAAGGGAGCTTCTCGGCACAGAGCGTGAAGAAACCCAGCAGATTATTGAAGACCTTCTCATCGACAAGGAAATTATTGAGGATTTCATTGACGAAAGAAGCTATCTGTTTTTACCAAGAGAATATTTTGATGAAAAAAGCATTGCCGACAGACTGAAGGTTATGCTCAGATTTCCTCCCGCTCCCGGAAGAACGGTTGATGAGGAAATTGATAAGATTGAACAGAAGAAAAACATAAAATTTGAAGAAAAGCAGCGCCTTGCAATCAAAACAGCCGTAACCAAGGGTCTGCTTGTTCTTACAGGCGGTCCGGGTACGGGTAAAACAACCACCCTCAACGGCATCCTTGAATTTTATGAAAAGAAGAAGCTTCGCGTTCTTCTTGCCGCCCCGACAGGCAGAGCCGCAATGAGAATGAGTGAGGTTACGGGAAGAAAAGCAAAAACCGTACACCGCCTTCTTGAGGTTGAATGGAGTGACGGTGACAGACAGATTTTCACAAGAAATCTTGAAAATCCTCTTGAGGCAGACGCGGTAATTATTGACGAGCTTTCAATGATCGACACTCACCTGTTTGCAAGCCTTCTCAACGCCCTCCCCCTTGGCTGCAGACTCATTATGGTCGGAGACTCGGACCAGCTTCCGCCCGTCGGTACGGGAAATGTTCTTCAGGACATCATTGCCTCAGGTCTTCTGCCCGTTGTTGCACTGACAGAGGTTTTCAGACAGAGTCTTCAGAGCCTTATTGTCACCAATGCACACCGCATTGTCAAGGGTGAATATCCCGACCTTTCAAAAACCGACAGTGACTTCTTCTTCCTTGGCAGAAACAATATTTTTCAGTGTGCTTCAACAATAACCGAGCTCTACACTGCACGTCTGCCCAAGGCTTACGGATATAATCCCGTCAGTGACATTCAGATTATCTGCCCTTCAAGAAAGGGTGAGCTCGGCACCGTCAACCTCAACAATGCTCTGCAGAAGCTCCTCAATCCTCCCGACAGAAGCAAGGAGGAATTCTCAGGCGCAGGCAAGCTTTTCCGTGAGGGCGACAAGGTCATGCAGATCAAAAACAATTATGACATTGTCTGGACAAAGGATAAGGATGTTTCAAGCGGTATTTTCAACGGTGACATCGGCACAATCATTTCAATCAATCACAATGCTTCAATTATGAAAATCAACTTTGACGGAAGAATTGCCGTTTTTCCCTTTGAAAACATCGGTGAGCTTGAGCTTGCTTATGCAATAACGGTGCATAAAAGTCAGGGCTGTGAATTCGAAGCTGTTATTATGCCCGTATTTTCCGTTATCCCTCAGCTGAGCTACCGTAATCTGCTTTACACCGCTGTGACAAGAGCAAAAAGCAGACTGATTCTTGTAGGCTCACAGATGCAGATCAACGCAATGGTTGACAACGATAAAAAAACAAAAAGATATTCATTTCTCAAACATTTACTTTCAAGATGAAAAAGCTTAAACGAATTCCAAGAATCTTCTTTCCCGAAAAATGCAGCATCTGCAGACAGATTATCCCCTTTCATCAGGATTTCTGTCACTGTCAGGGAGAAGAAATGTTTGCCATCGGCAACGATGTCTGCTTCGGCTGCGGAAGGGAAAAGCCCGACTGCTGTTGCAACGCCCCGAACAACATAAGACTGAGCCACCTTGCCTGTGTTTACAGTTATGAAGCAATGGCAAAAACAAAGCTGCACAGTTTCAAATTCAACGGCAAAAAAGCTCTCGGCTCTGAATTGTCACTTGCAATGAGTGAACGGATTGCAGTTATTTTTCCCGAGATTGATTTTGATGTTGTGACCTTTGTTCCCGCAGACAGAATCTCAATGAAGGAAAGAGGCTATAATCAGAGTGAAATTCTGGCACAGGGTGTTGCCGCACGACTTTTTCTGCCCGTGAAAAATCTTCTGACCAAAGCTCAGCACACAGAAAATCAGCACCGCCTTTCTTCAAAGGAAAGAACAGAAAACCTTGCAGGAAAAATCAGATTCACCTCCGATTATGACATAAAGGGTAAAACTGTTCTTCTTTGTGACGATGTCAAAACCACGGGTGCAACACTCAGTGAATGCTCAAAGACGCTTCTCGATGCAGGTGCAAAGGACATTTACTGCATAACCTTTGCGGTAACGCCTTATTTTTCCTCATTCTGAATAATAAAATCTATTGACAATAAAGTGTAATATAAAGTAAAATTATATGTGATGATAAAAAACCTGAAGGACGGTGAAAAAATGGCGGGTATAAATATCGGTATCGACCTTGGAACAAGCAAAATTGCTGCCTTTGTCCAGAACCGCGGCATCGTTTTCTGTGAAGAAAATGCTCTTGCCTATGACGAGCTCAACGAAGAAATAATTGCATACGGAGACGAAGCGGGCAACATGGAGGAAAGAGCCCCCGAAGCAATCACGGTCAAGCGCCCCGTCATTTCAGGTGTTATTTCCGATTTCTCGGTTATGGTGCAGATTCTCTCCCATTACATTCAGAAGCTGTGCAAAAACCGTATCTTCAGACCGAATATAATCATCAGCACTCCAAGCGGAATAACCGCCCTTGAAAGAAAAACCGTTATAGAAGCCGCCTGCTCTGCCGGTGCAGGTAAGGTTGCCGTCATAGATGAGCCGATTATTTCAGCGGTGGGTGCAGGACTTTCAATCGACAAGCCGCGCGGCGTTATGGTAATCGATCTTGGTGCAGGAACAACGGACATTGCAATTATTACAATGGGTACCGTTGCTTACTGTGAATCTCTGAAAACGGCAGGCAATAACCTTGACGAAGCAATAATCAATTATCTCAGACGTGAGAGGAACATCCATATAGGAAGCCATACGGCAAGGAAAATCAAGCATACCGTCGGCTGTGCCTTCCAACGAAGCGAGGAAATTGAAATGTCTGCCTCGGGCAAGGACTCGGTAACAGACAAGCCGATTATGTTCAGCGTTTCTTCAACGGAAATTTTCAACGCTCTTAAGGATCAGATAAACATTCTTTTTGAAGCAATTGTCAGGGTTATGGATCAAGCTCCTGCCGAGCTTTATTCAGACATCTGCAACGAAGGAATCATCCTCACGGGAGCGGGAGCAAATCTGACAGGACTTGACAAGGAGCTTTCAGCAAGACTCGGAATCAGGGTGGTCAGAGCCGCTGACCCGCGCCACTGTGCCGCAAAGGGTGCAGGCTACATTCTCAGGCACATCGGCAAATTCAATGACAGCGGATACAGCTTCAAGCTGAAGGTATCCGAAACAAGCATATGAAAGAGAGGGTAAAAAATGAAAAAATCATTAAAAAAATCTGTAACCGTAATACTCACCGTTCTCACCCTTGTGTGTATCTTTGCCTTTTCAGGCTCTGCAGCTGAGGACGGCTGGACCTATACAAGCAAGCTTCCCGACGGAATCACACCGGATTTATACACAATCGAATATAAGAACATTTACACAACCGTTGCCTCCTCCTCACCCGGCAGTGAATGGACTCAGGGCAGTCTTGTGCGCTCCGAATATGTAAATGACGGTGACCCTTATTATTCAAACATTGAGCTTGAAACAGGCAACACACGCGTCCTTCTTGCTTACAACTATTACCACTACTGCTCATCAAGCATGGGCGTCAGAGTAAACTTTGACCTTGTGGGAGCTTACAACCATTATGACTCCCTCGGTCCCTCCTCATCCTTCTATGAGGCAGGCTGCGTTGCCGATGACGATGATCCCCGCTATAAGGCTTACATACTCAAATATTATGACGGCGGATATGTTTACTGCTCATCAGGCTTTTCTTGTGACGGCAGCTTCGGCTATCACGGTCAGAGATCTTACATCTGGTACAAGACCTGCAAATACCAGGACAAAAAGCTTGTAAACTACTACAACTACGAAATGGCTTCAGGCTGGGTTAAGTCAATTGACCCCGATGCAGATTCCTACAGAGTAAGATATAAGCTCACCCACGAGCACTCATACGGTGACTGGAAGGTTACCAACAAGGCCACCTTCACAGAAGACGGCAGCAGATACAGAATCTGCAAGGACTGTAAAAAGAAGGATACCGACAAAATTGAAAAGGTAAGCAATTTAAGCCTTTCAACCAAGGAATATACATATAACGGCAAGGTCAAAACACCCTCCGTTACAGTCAAGGACAGTGCCAAAAAGGCTCTAAACAAAAGCTATTACAAAATTGCATATGCCTCGGGAAGAAAGAACATCGGCACATATAACGTCAGAATTACTCTCAAGGGCGCTTATTATGAGGGCTCAAAGGTGCTCAAGTTCACAATCAATCCTGCTAAGGTAAAAACCCTCACTGTCAAGGCCAAGGAGAACAAGGCTGTTCTTTCCTGGGATGCTGTGGGCGGCAATGTAAAATACAGAGTTTACAAATATAACCCCACAACAAAGAAGATTGCCTTCCTTAAGACAACAAGCAAAACCACCTGCACCATCTCCTCTCTCAAGAGTACATCAACCTATTACTTTGTTGTCAAGGCATACAAAACCGTCGGTGAGAAAACCTATTATTCCGACCAGAGCAAGAGCGTCAAAGTAACTCCCTACGGTAAGCCCGCAACTGTAACGGGACTGACTCATTCAGAGGTCACCTCAAGCTCCGTCACTCTCAAATGGAGCAAGGCAGCAGGCAACAATGTTATCTATTATGTTTACTCCTATAACTCATCCACAGGTGATTACAAGTATCTCGGCAAAACCTCAAAAACAACATATAAGGTAAGCTCTCTCAAGAGCAACAAGACCTATAAATTTGCCGTACGCTCTTACTCAAAGGGCGGTGAAGGCTATAAGGGCAAGATGTCTAAGGTTTATTCCGTGAAGACAAAGAAGCCCGTAACAGCTCCCTCCGTGGGAACAATCTCCCTTTCAACAGAAAACAAGGTAAAGAATGTTCTCATCAAGTGGACAACAAGCACCAAGGCTGACGGCTACATCATCTTCAGAAGCACAACAGGAAAGAGTGATTCATACAGCAGAATCAAAACAATCACCTCCTCCTCAACAGGCTCTTACAGAGATACAAATGTCAAGGAAGGAAAAACCTACTACTACAAGGTCAGATCCTATATAAAGGTAAACGGCGAAACCATTTACGGCAAGCTCAGTGATGCAAAGAAAATCACAACCTACAAAAAGGTTCCGACCTTCTCAATCAATACCCTTTCACTTTCCTTCTCAAACAGCAATGAGGGCTTCAATTATCCTTACAGCTATTATATCCCCTATTCATCCTACACCCTCATTTACGGTGACACGGCTCTTGCCCAGCAGATTTATTATCAGACGAACTATGTATGGGGCGGTAACTGTTACGGTATGAGTACAGCTGTTGCTATGTTCAATGTGAAATCCTCAGGCGTAACAGTCAAGGACTTCAATTCATCGGCAACATATCCCAAGGATCTTGCCTGTGATGATATAGGCTCACTGGGAATCAGTCTGACAACCTTCATTGAAGCTATGCAGGTTTCTCAGTATGCAAACTCAGTTCTTGAAAGTGAGGTCTTTGACGATCTTGATTACATCCTCACAGAATGTAAGAAAATCAAGAGCACCGGTATCCCCGCAGTAATTTCGGTTTACGGCTCAGACAATTACGGAAACAAGAGCGGTCACTCACTTCTTGCTTACGGCGTTGAAAAGGTCAGTGATTCTGAAACAGAAATTCTCCTTTACGACTCAAACCATCCTCTTGTTGACAGAAGACTCACCATCTACACCGACTCTCAGGGTAACCCGACAGGCTGGTATTACAACCTTTTTGACGGTCTGACCTGGTCAAGCAGCGACTATTACTCAGCAATCGGTTATCTTGCTTATGAGGACTGCGCTGAAATGTGGACAGACAGATCAACATTTATGAAGGCTGCCGCTCAGAGCAATGCCCTCTTTGTCAACTCAGACGATATTTCAGTCTGTGACGAAAACGGCAAGGTTATTGCTACCCTTGTAAACGGCAGACTGGTAACTGATGTTGAAGGCATCACCTTTGTTCAGAGCTTTATCAGCAAGGATTCCTATATGCTTTATCTTCCCGCCGACAAGACCTACACCGTCATCAACAACGATGAGCAAGCAGAAAGCTTCGAGGTCAAGATGATCAGCATTGACAGATGCACAACCGTTACAACAGAAGCTGACAACATTACACTCACCGTCAGTGACACCCTTGAAACAAACGCAGTCACAATTGATTCAGAGGAAAATGAGGATTACACAGTTGTTCTCGATTACTCCGATTCAATCACAGCAGATACTATCGAAATCAGCGGTACCGCAGCAGACGATGACGAAATTGTCATTGCAGACGTCAGCGGCACAATCAACGTTGAAAACTGTGACGGTGCATCTGTTGTCATCGGTGACGGCAAGGCTGAATAAGCCGGTGGCTCTTCAGCTTAAAGCATAATAAATCAAAGCACAGGTTTTCCCGGGAAAGCCTGTGCTTTTAAATTAAATAACGGTCGGAAAAGCCTGAAGCCTCCGACCGTTTTCTGTTTTGAATTTAAATGTCGTTTATGTCATAGGGGGTTTTCTGATAAACGAAATAGTTAAGCCAGTTTGTAAACATCAGCGTACCGACATTACGCCAGGTGATAACAGGCTTCTTTGTGGGATCGTCATCGGGGAAATAATTATAAGGTATTTTGATGTCAAGACCCTTGTCCTTATCTCTGAAATATTCCTTTGCAAGTGTGTCCGCGTCATATTCCGAGTGACCCGTTGCGTAGAAATTTCTGCATTCAAGGTCTGACACAAGATGAATTCCCGCCATCTCAGAATAAGAAAGAATCTGAAGCTCCTTGCAAAGAGCCACATCGGAAAACTTGACATCTGTGTGTCTTGAATGAGGAACGTTATATTTCTCGTCAAAGCCTCTCATAATGGGATGATAAAGATCAAGAGGTCTGTGAGGGAACACACCGAACATCTTTTCCTTAAGAGGATATTTGGGGATTCCGTGGTGATAATAAAGACCTGCCTGAGCGCCCCAGCAGATGTGGAAGGTTGAATAAACATTGGTCTTTGACCATTCAAAAATCTGACAAAGCTCAGGCCAATAATCAACCTCTTCAAATTCCATCTGTTCAACGGGAGCGCCGGTGATTATCATACCGTCATATTTCTTGTTTTTAACATCGTCAAAGGTCTGATAAAAGGTATTCAGATGGCTTTGAGATGTATTCTTTGACTGATGAGTTGCAGTCTGAAGAAATTCAATGTCAACCTGCAAGGGAGTGTTACTCAGAAGTCTGAGAAGCTGATTTTCCGTGTCAATTTTTGTAGGCATAAGATTAAGAATGATGATTTTAAGGGGTCTTATGTCCTGACTTTTTGCACGGGACTCAGTCATAACAAATATATTTTCCTGCTCAAGCTGTTCCTTTGCAGGAAGTCTGTCATCTATTTTGATGGGCATATCTGTCACCTCTTTGAATTGATTAAGCTTTAACTTTTTTATTATAGCATTTTTGCTGCTGCAATGCAAGAATTATCCCAAAAAATGATCTGAGACAAGCATAACGCAAAAGCCGAGAAGCAGAGTGTAGGTTGCCGCCTTTTCCGCTCCGTGAGCGTGGGTTTCGGGAATCATATCGGCGCTGACAACATAAAGCATTGTGCCGCCCGCAAATGCAAGAGCAAAGGGAAGCACGGCTGAAGCAAGGCTGACGGCAAAATAACCGACAAGTGTACCCACAACCTCAACCACACCCGTCATAAAAGCGCAGATGAAGGTTGTTGAAGGCTTCACGCCCGCCGCGAGCATCGGACCGATAATAACCATCCCCTCAGGAATGTTCTGCAAGGCAATACCACCCGCAATAAGAAGTGCCTGGGCACTGTTGCCCGAGCCGAAGCCGACACCTGCGGCTATGCCTTCGGGAAGGTTATGAATTGCAATAGCCATAACAAAAAGTATGACCTTTTTTAAGTCTGCACCCGATTCCCCCTCCTCCTGTACACCGATAAGTCTGTGAACGTGAGGAACAAGCTTATCAATAAAGTTAAGGCTGAAGGCACCTGCAAAAATACCGATAACAGTGATAATTATTCCGTAATCACCGCCGTATTCTACGGAAGGAACAATCAGACCGAGCACGGCTGCCGAAAGCATTATTCCCGCGGCAAAGGAAAGAACAATATCCGAAAATTTGTGAGATATTTTTTTAAACACAAAACCGAGCACTGAGCCGAAGACTGTTGAAGCGCCGACTCCGAGCGCTGTAAGCAATACCATTTCCATAATAATTTCCTCAGATTATTTTACCAATTATATTTAACAGTTTTTCCGTCGATTTCCCACACACGCGGAGTTCTTGTTTCAAAAATGTCAACAGGTCTTATCTGATGAGGCTCATTGAAGACTCTGTAAGCCCTGCTGATATCCTCCTTTTGCTGCTGTGAGATTTTATTTGTGCAGGAAACAAAAAGCGGAGTGTTGCTGTAAGAAAGAAGATGGAGCCACTGGCTGTTTTTCTCCCAGGGCACATAATCCCTGAGAATACCCACACAGTCAGCATCACACATATAAAAAGCTTCATTCTGTGCAAGACGGAAAGCAAGAGTGTTGACACCCATTTCCTTTGTTCTGTGCCACTCTCTGCCGCTTGTGTCATCACCTGTTCTGTAAATATGCACAAGTCCTGCCGAAAGATGAGAAACGGTGTTACAGCCGATAATCAGCATATCTCCCGCCGCATCCTTGACAAGCTTGTAAAAATCAAGAACAATTTCAGCGTTGGTTTTGCTCTTGTCATAAAAATGCCAGCCCTTGATATTTGTGATGCCGTCCTTAAGGCTTCCGCCGTAATCACCAAAAAGGTCAGCGGTTGAAAAATCGTGCTTGAGAAGCTCATAGCCCCAGTCTCTGATTCTTTCAACATCAGCTCTGATATATGCCTGAACATCCGCTCTTGTGGGGTCAAGATAAGTTCTTTTTCCCTTGCGCAGTATTCTCATTTCACGTCTGATTGCTCTGTCCTTGTTACGAAGAAGACGCACCCAGATACCCGGTCTTGCACCCTGAGCTCTGATTTCATCGGCAAGCTTTTTCATATCCTTAAATTTTCTGTTTGCTTTCCAGGGACCTGCACATTTTTTTACCTGCCAGCAGTCGTCAACAACCTCAAAGGGCTTGTTGTCAATGCCTCTTGCAAGCTCAGCCTGAAAGGCCGCATCGGAAACGATCTGACTGAAGCTGCTTTTTCCGTAGGCGTAATACCAATTGTTACCGCCGTAAACTCTTTCCTTGGGAAGTATGGGATTATCACAGAGCTTTCGGCAGTAATCTCTGAGATTTTCATAAACATCGGCTGTGTCATACTTTGAAACAACGAAGGTCGCAAGGCAGATTTTTCTTCCGTCAAGATGAACACCGCTGCCGCCGTTTCTGCAGTCAACAATTGCAGTTATTCCCTTTGAGTCAAAGGTGAAGCTGACAAAGGCTCTGCAGCCCGTCTTGACACCGAAGCAGAAGGATTTCTCCTTGTCTGTTGCAATGAAATACCAGGGCATGAAGCGGTTGTTTTTACTGAGAGGCAGAAACTCAAGGTTGCCGTAGCTTCTTTCCCAGGCATCACCGAGAACAAGGGTTTTATCATCAGCCTCGACATCCCAGTGAAGGCGGAGGAATTGGGGGCGGTCAAGCTGAGCTGTCAACCAAAGCTCAAGGTGATCATCCTCCCCTGAAATTTCATATTTTGCATCACAGAGCTTATCCTCACAGATAATTTCTGCAGTAAAATTTTTTATATCAAAATTTTCATAAACCGACGTTTTCATTGTATCTCCTCCTTTTAACTGTTATTATAGTATCACTCACTTGCGCTTTTGTAAATAAAAACCGTGCAAAATTGAAAATATTGTGTTATTATATAAGTGTTATAAAGGAGGCACTCATAATGAATGTTATTATTTATTGGTTTTATTCAATTTTTCTTTGGGTGGTGTTTATGGTGTCAAATATAATCGGTTCCCCTGTTGCCGAAAAGGTTGAAGCAAAGCAATACACAATTGAGGGAGACGGAACCTGCTTTGTCGGAGACGGAAGAGTCAGCGTTCACGATCCTTCCGTTGTTCAGGACAGCTCGGGTACATTTTATGTTTTCGGCTCACACGGAGCAACAGGAAAAAGCAATGATCTGAAAAATTTTGAAAATGTTTCCTGCGGAATCAACGACAGCAACAGAATGCTTGTTCCCGAGGGAAGCACACTCAGACAGGCTCTTGCGGCACCTCTGAGCTGGACAGACACTTATCAGACCCATCACTTTTTTGAAGAAAGCCGTTGGGAAACAAACATCTGGGCCCCCGATGTAATATATAACGAAGCAATGGGTAAATACTGTTATTATGCCTGCTCATCTGTGTGGGGTACTCCTCATTCTGTAATCTGGTTCGGCACAAGTGACAGCATTGAAGGTCCTTATGAAAACATCCGCTGCATTGTATATTCCGGCTTTGACAACATAACAAGAGGCTCCTTTGTTCCCAAATTTTCAACTAACTATCAGTTCACCAACATTCCCGAGCTGATGAAAAAGGGCAAGCTTTCCGTCAATGACGTACGCAAGGCTGATTGGTATGATCCTGATGCAATTTATGACAGCAGCCGTTATCCCAATGCAATTGACCCCAATGTTTTCTATGACGAAAAGGGTGAAATGTGGATGGTTTACGGCTCCTATTCGGGTGGCATTTATCTTATACCCCTTGATGAAAAATCAGGTGAGCCCGACTATAAATTTATGAAGAAAAATGAGGGCTATGATATTTATTTCGGCAAAAAGCTTCTCAGCACAACCGAAGCAAACGAATGGTCGGGTGAAGGTCCTTACATAATCTATGACAAGGAAAGCGGATATTATTATCTTTATGTGTCCTACTGCGGACTTAACTCCCTTGGCGGATATAATATCAGAGAATACAGAAGTAAATCCGTTGACGGACCTTATCTTGATGCCGCAGGTAACAGCGCCCTTGATTCAGTGAACAGCGGAGTGAAGCTTTTCGGAAATTACAGCTTTACAAGTCTTGACAAGGCTTATCTTGCCGCGGGACATTCTTCCTCACTTGTCACCGAGGACGGAAAAATGTTCCAGGTCTATCACACAAGATTCAATGACGGCACTGAGGGTCATCAGGTCAGAGTGCATCAGATGGCAAGGACAGCAGAGGGCTGGGCAACGGTACTCCCCTTTGAATATACAGGTGAAGCAATCGATTATAAGGGCATCGACAAGGCTGACCTTGAGGGTGAATATGAATTCATAAACCACGGCTCAATAAGCAACGGCTGTGCTGATTGGGAGAACGTTGACAAAATCATCTCCCCCACACAGAAAATCCTTCTCAATTCAGACGGCACAATCTCAGGTCTGAAGGTCTATCAGGCAGAAAAAGAAAACACAGCCCTTTCATCAAAGAATGTCAGCGGAGTCTGGGAAATCAAAGAAGGCACCGCTTATGTCACCTTCACAATTGACAGCACTGTCTTCAGTGGAGTTTTCTGCAGACAAACAGAAGAAAACAGCGGCAGAGAAAAAATTGTTTTTTCAGCAATCGGAGAAAACAATGAATCAATCTGGGGCGTAAAAACAAATTCTTGATTCAAGGAGCAGAAATATGAGTTTAATTAATTTTTTTAAAAGAAAAAGCGTACTTACCTGCAAGGACATAAACATCCGTGATCCCTTTGTTCTTTACGAAGAGGGAAAATATTATATGTACGGAACAAGAGCAAAATATTTCGGCAAGAAAACAGGCGGCTTTGACGTTTATGTTTCAGAGGATCTTGAAGCCTGGAGCAGACCGAAGGAATGCTTCAATTCCGTCAGACACGGGCTTAATTATATTGTCAACTGGGCTCCCGAGGTGCACAAATACAATGGCAAATATTATATGTTTGCAACCTTCACAAGAAAAAGCAACAAGCTCAGAGGCACCTTTGTTCTCTCCTCAGACAGGCCCGAGGGTCCCTTTGTCCCCCACAGTGACACAGTTGTGACTCCCGAAGAATGGGAATGCCTTGACGGAACGCTTTACATAAACAGTGAGGGTAAGCCCTACATTGTTTTCTGCCACGAGCATACACAGATTATTGACGGAACAATCTGCTATGCACCCCTGAGTGACGATCTGAAAAGAATTGAGGGAGAGGCTGTGACAATGTTCAAGGCATCCGAGCCTTACTGGGCAGACAAAAGCAAATTCCCCAAGGAGCACAGAATTACCGACGGTCCCTTTATGCTGCGCACTAAGGAAGGCACTCTGCTTATGCTCTGGTCAACATTCATCAAGGGAAAATATGCCCAGTGCCTTGTCCGCTTCAATGACGGTGAGCTGAGCATGAATTTTGAGCATCTTCCTCCCCTTGTTGATAATGACGGCGGACACGGAATGATTTTCAAGGATAAAAACGAAAAGCTTATTCTGACCTATCACACACCCAATCTCAACGGATTTGAGCATCCGTATTTTGTTGAGGTTGAGGATAAGGGTGACAAAATTGTAATCAAAAAATAAAACAGAAAAAAAGATGTGACGGTGAAGCTCACCGTCACATCTTTTTGTTTTATTGAATTACATAAGCTTAAGATAAAGCTCCTTGATTTCCTCAACACTTGTGTCTCTGGGGTTACCGGGACGGCAAGCATCGTCAAATGCTGACTGAGCAAGGAAGTCAATGTCTTCAGTCTTCACTATTTCCTTAAGGTCTGTGGGAATGCCGACATCAACGGAAAGCTGCTTGACCGCGTCGATTGCAGCCTTTCTTGCATCCTCAAGGCTCATTGCTTCTGTGCCTTCAACGCCCATTGCCTTTGCAATTTCTCTGTATTTTTCACCTGTTGCACAGGCGTTGTATTCCATAACTGTGGGAAGGATGATTGCATTTGCAACACCGTGAGGTGTGTCATAAAGAGCACCGAGAGGATGAGCCATTGAATGTACGATACCAAGACCGACATTTGAGAAGCCCATACCTGCAATGTACTGACCGAGAGCCATACCTTCTCTGCCCTCTGCAGTGTTTTCAACAGCTCCGCGCAGGCTCTTAGCAATGATTTCAATTGCCTTGATGTGGAACATATCACTCATTTCCCAGGCACCCTTTGTGATGTAGCCTTCAATTGCGTGAGTAAGAGCATCCATACCTGTTGCGGCGGTGAGTCCCTTGGGCATTGAAGCCATCATATCGGGGTCAACAACTGCAACAACGGGAATATCGTGCACGTCAACGCAAACCATCTTTCTGTCCTTTTCAACGTCTGTGATAACATAGTTGATTGTTACCTCAGCAGCTGTACCTGCTGTTGTGGGGACTGCAATGATGGGCACGCAGGGATTCTTTGTGGGAGCAACACCCTCAAGTGAGCGTACATCAGCAAATTCGGGATTTGTGATGATGATACCGATTGCCTTTGCAGTGTCCATTGAGGAACCACCGCCGATTGCAACGATGCAGTCAGCACCGCTTGCCTTGAAGGCTTCAACGCCTGTCTGAACGTTTTCGATTGTGGGGTTGGGCTTGATGTTTGAATAAACATCATAAGCAATCTCAGCCGCGTCAAGAATATCAGTTACCTTTTTTGTAACCTCAAACTTGATAAGGTCAGGGTCTGAGCAGACAAAAGCTTTTTTGAAGCCTCTTGCCTTGATTTCGGTTGCAATCTCATTAATTGCACCTTTTCCGTGATAGGATGTTTCATTAAGTACGAATCTGTTTGCCATAAATATTTCTCCTTTAAATTATTTTATCTGAATAAGAACTATCCCAAATAACTGTTTCCCTTTCGCACGGAAAACAGTTATTCGGCTTTTCGGATTTATTCTCAGCCGTAAATGGGACCGTATTTTTTACAAGCCTCGTAGTCAGCACTCTGGCTGTCTTCTGTGCCGAAGGCTGCCCAGCAGTGGGGACGGAAGATTCTGTCTTCGGGAACATTGTGCATATTCACGGGGATACGAAGCATTGAAGCAAGAGTGATAAGATCATCACCAACGTGACCGTAAACAGTAACACCGTGGTTTGCACCCCAGTTTGCCATAACGGAATAAACATCCTTGAATGCGCCCTTGCCTGTGAGGTTGGGAACAAACCAGGTTGTCGGCCAAGAGGGATCCGTTCTCTTGTCAATTACAGTGTGAGCTGCATCGGGAAGATCAGCGGTGTAACCCTCAGCAATCTGCATAACGGGGCCGATACCCTCAATGATGTTGACTCTGAGCATTGTAACAGGCATTTCTGCTTTGCAACGGAAATGGCTTGAGAATCCGCCGCCTCTGAAATATTCATAGTTTGCTCTGCACCAGTCTGTTGCCTCAAGGCAGGCATCGATATCCTGCTGAGTCATTTCCCAGAAGGGCTTCATGCAGCCTTCACCCTTGTCGTTCTTTGCGGCACCGCTGCCGTCAAGAGCAGTTGCACCTGAGTTGATAAGATGGATAAAGCCATCCTTTGCCTTACCCTCGGGCTTGATTCCTGTCACTCTTTCACAAGCCTCGGGACTCCAGTATGTACGGACATCGTGGAAGCAGGGAGCACTGCCTGAAACAAGTGTACCGAGCATCATTGCAACACCGTTGAGAGTGTCATTTTCTGTTGCAAAGGGTGTGGGAGCCTTGGGACCGTTCCAGTCAAATGTTGAAGCCATAATTGCTTCGGTGAAGTCAGCATTGGGAAGCCAGTCTGTCCAGTTTCTCTGACCCTGGAAGCCGCCTGCAACAGCATTCTTGCCGAGAGCCTCCTCGTGCCAGCCAAGCTCATCAAGCTTCTTGTTGCCGTAAAGGATGTCCTTGACGATGATTGAGAATTTTGCAATGAATTCCCAGTCCTTGTCGGGATCGACAATCTTTGATTTTCTGATGATTTCGGGAAGATTTTTGCCTGCATTCACGTCAAAGCCTTCTTTGCAGTTTGCCTTGATCCAGCTGTAAGCCTTTTCAAATTCTTCCTTGTCATAAATTTCAAGAGCAATTCTTCTGATAATATCACTCATATCAACCCACTCTGCGCGGATTCCGAAATATTTCTGGAACATTGAAGCATCGCAGTAGCTGCCGGCAATACCCATTGAAATGCCGCCAAGGTTAACATAAGCCTTATTTTTCATCCATCCGATTGCAATTGCACCCTTTGCAAAGCTGATAATTTTCTTTGCAACGTCTTCAGGGATGGTTTTGTCATCAAGATCCTGAACATTTCTGCCGTAAATTGAGAAAGCGGGAAGACCCTTCTGAGCATAAGCTGCCATAACTGCAGCAAGATAAACCGCACCGGGTCTCTCTGTGCCGTTGAAGCCCCACACAGCCTTGACGGTGTAGGGATTCATATCAAAGGTTTCTGAGCCGTAGCACCAGCAGGGAGTAACGGAAAGAGTCGCAACAACATTCTGAGTTGAAAACTGCTCCTCACATTTTGCAGCTTCTGCACCGCCGCCGATTGTTGTCTCGGAAATCACACATTCAACGGGCTTTCCGTCGGGATATCTGAGAGTTGAGCTGATAAGCTCAGCAGCCGCCTTTGCCATATTCATTGTCTGAACCTCAAGGCTTTCTCTTACGCCGCCCCAACGTCCGTCGATAACGGGTCTGATACCAATTCTGGGATATAACATAATATCTTCTCCTTAATATTTATTTTTTAATAATTTTGCAAAATCTTTTATAAGCCTCATCCCAATCGGAAGTGCGGCTTTCCTCAAAGGTCTGCACCTTTTCGGCTTCAGCGATGATTTCTCTGCCCTTTTCAATGGATTCAATTTCACCAAGGGCAATCAGCTGAAGAACAATATTTCCGAGAGCCGTCGCTTCAATGGGACCGGCAACAACGGGTATGCCAAGGCTCTGAGCTGTCAGCTCACACAAAAAGCCGTCCTTTGTTCCGCCGCCCATAAGATGCAGAACGTCAAAGCTTTTGCCTGTGCATTCACTGATCTGTTCAAGAGCAAGGCGGTATTTCATTGCAAGACTTTCATAAATACATCTGACAATCTGTCCGATTGTTTCCGGTACAGGCTGGTCTGTTTCCTTGCAATAAGCTCTGATTTTATCGGGAAGCTTTCCGTGAGCGGAAAGTGAAGGAGCATCGGGATCGATGAAGCTTCTGAATTTTTCACTCTCACGCGCCATCATCTCAAGCTCGTTATAAGAATATTTTCTATCGGTTTCCGCAAGGTCGCGTCTGGTTTCCTGAATCAGCCAAAGACCGCTGATATTTTTCAGGAAATTGACCTTTCCGTTGGCTCCCATTTCATTGGAAAGCTCAAGAGCATTGCTCTGCTTTGTCATAACGGGACTGTCAAGTTCACAGCCGATGAGAGACCAGGTGCCGCAGGAAAGGAAAGCGGGATTTTCTGTTTTTGACGGCATTGCCGCAACGGCACACTGTGTGTCGTGCCCTGCAACGCTGATGACGGGAATTCCCTTGTAATAACCGTTGACTGTTGCACAGCCTTTAAGCTGCGGGAAAAGCTCCTTGCTGACAGAAAAGGCTTCAAGTATTTTTTTGCTCCATGCTTTTTCCTTCATATCGAGCATCTGTGAAGTTGAAGCAATTGTCATTTCACAGACCTTTTCTCCCGTAAGAAGATAAGCAAACAAGTCAGGCATAAAAAGAAGCTTGTCCGCCTTTTCAAGATTTTCGTCGCTGATAAGCTGAAAAAGAGTGTTGATGTTCATAATCTGATTACCCGTTTCAGCATAAATCTCATCAGCGCCAAGCTTTTCAAAGGCGGTGGTAAGAGCATCCTTTGTTCTTTCATCGCGGTAATGATAAGGCGGATGAATAAGCTTACCCTCCTTGTCAAGAAGACCGTAATCAACGCCCCAGGTGTCAAAAGCAATTGAATCAATCTGACCTGCCTTTTCGATTGCCTGAATAATTTCACCGTAAATCATCTCAACGTTATGGCAGACGTGACCGTCAACGTTAAGAGGAGTGTTTTCAAAACGGTGAATTTCCTCATAGGTGATGCTTCCGCTGTCATAAACAGCCTTGATTGCTCTGCCTGTTGAAGCACCGAAATCAAAGGCTAAAACAGTTTTCATTTAACCACACCCTTTTTAAGAAGAATATTGGCATAAATTGCCTTTTCCCCTGTTGCAATAATAAGATAAGCATCCTTCGCTCTTTCATAAAAAGCAAAGCGCTCTGTAAAGTCAATGCTGTGATGCTCAGGCTCATACTTGCAGAGAATTTCATCATAGGTGCTCCAGATTTCAGGAGTGCCGCAGGTGTCTCCCTTAACAACCTCCATAAGTGCAACAGGCTTTTCCGTGTATGTATCAAGAGGAATAAGCTGAAGCACTGCATCAAGAATTTCGGGCACACCGTGTCCGTCGGCTCTGATAACAATTGAATTCTTTCCGACACTGTGGCAAGGGAAATTTCCGTCTGCAATCACAACCTCGTCTCCGTGACCCATTTCAGCAAGAGCCTTGAGAAGCTCAGGTGAAATAAGCGGTGATATTCCTTTAAGCATAATTTTTACCTCTCAATCAGTCTTTCTTGTGAAGAAGCTCGTCATCGGGATTGAACACCTTATATCCGGGATGTCTGCCTGTGATTCTGTAATAGCTTCTCAGGTCAATGAGCTTCTGAATGTTTTCACTGCTGATGTCACGGCTGCCGCCGAGAATAACAGCATTGATTGTGATTTTTGCCCAAAGCTCAAGGCTTTCCATTCTGTAAAAGGCAGTAATTACATCTGAGCCGACTGCAAGTGCTCCGTGATTTTCAAGAAGCATTACATCGTGCACCTCAAGATAAGGCTCAATTGCATCGGGCACCTCTGAGGTTGAGGGAGTTCCGTAAGGAGTGAGAGGAACTGAGCCGATTGCGGCAACGTCTTCAATCATATTATACATATCCATTGCCTTATGAGCCACGGCAAAGCCTGTTGCTCCGGGAGGATGAGCGTGAATAACGCTGAACACGTCCTCTCTTTTTTCATAGCAGCGAAGATGCATTTTGATTTCACTTGAAGGTCTGTAACCCTCCTGAGCCTCAAGGATGTTACCCTGCATATCAAGAATAACAAGCTTTTCGGGAGTGATGAAGGATTTGCTGATGCCTGTGGGAGTTGCAATAACTCTGCCGTCGGGAAGCTTTGCGCTGACGTTTCCGTCATTAGCCGCTACCCATCCGAGCTGCCACATTTTGTGACACACGTCGCAAATCTGTTCTTTAATCTGTTGTAAATTATCCATAAAAAACTCCTTTTTAATTTTATTATTATGTTTAAGTATATCAAATCCAAAAGAGAAATTCAATAACAATGTGTGAAATAAAAAGGCAAAAAGCAAAGAAAAAACAACAAAAACCTCTCTGCGCCATCCTCACCATTTCCTCAAACCCCCAATTGACAAAAAAGCAGAGACCTGCCCTATGCCAAGCCTCTGCTTTAAATATTCGATTGTTACCTTAATCAGAATTCGTAATGGTGAACGGAGACACCGATAACTCTGTTGTAATCAAGAACGTGAAGAACAGTTCCGTTTTCTGTGCGGGTGAAGGTCATACCCTCAGCCTCAATGTTATCTGAACCGACATTTCTTTCAGCCACAACAGTTACCTCTCCGCTTTCAGTATCAACGGCAAAAATGTTTTTAATGCTGCTTTCCTTTGTGTCCTGAGAAAGATAAAGTGTACCGTCAAGGAATTCACCACCCTGAATACGCTTTATTGCACCGTAACCGTTAAGGCTGATGCTTCTGACATATTCCATTGAGTTGTTCACATCGTAAACGTGGATTGTTTTTGTGTTTTCCCAGACACTTGCGTAAAGAAGACCTGTTTCACCGTCAACTGCACACCAGGGAACACCTGATTCAAATTTTTCAACGGGAAGATTATAAACCTCACCGGTGGCCTCAAGTGTCTGAGCATCAAAAACAACAACGCATGAGGGAACCTCCTCACCGCCTTCAACGGAAGCATAGATTTTTCCGTTGTAATAGCTGATGCCGCCGATATGGTTGTTGCCTCGGTCGGAGCATTCCTTGGGAAGAGGATTGATGTTCTGATCAACAAATTCCATTGAATCAACGGAGAACTTACCCAGAGCGGTAAGATTCAGAGCTGTGATTGCTCCGCTTGTGTAAAAATATTCACCGTCAGTGGTAATACCCTGACCTGTGATGAACGCCTGCTCAAAGACAACGGTATCAGTTGAAATAAGCTTTGCGCTTTCAGAGCTGACTGCGGCAGGAGTTGAAATTACTGTGAAGATATAAAGAAGTAATGTCAGATAATAACGGAATTTAGCAAGTACTGTCATTTTTTATTTCACCTTTCCTATAAGCTGTGCAAAGGCCTCTGTAAGAACTGAGCCTGCCTTTGTTGAACAAACATTGATTTCTTCATTTTCCGTGAACATTGAACGGATGTCATTGTCGGGAAGAATATAACCGATCTGATCGTTGTTGAGACCGAAGCAGATAAGCTTTTCAATCTGAGCGGTTTCCTCCATTGAGGGATAATTCCAGCTTTGTCCTGTCCAGCTTTCACTTGCAGTTACGGCTCCGCCCCAGATGATTTCGGGAGCTATTTCACCGGGAGCAAGAACAACACCGATTCTGTTGCCGAGCTCCATATAACCGATTTCAGTGATAACGGCAAAGTCACTGCCCTGCTTAACAGCAACGGAGTCAATAATTCCCTCTCTTACTGCAAGAATATGTACGGGGTTATCAGCTGTTACACTGACCTCAGCAAAGGCTATGTTGAGCACAGGCTCAAGCTCGGTTTCATTTTCAGCAGAAATGATTCTCTTTGCAAGCTCAATGCCGTAAGCCTTGATTTTTGAATTCTTTGCAGTTGCCTGGTATCTGACATTTGTTCTGTCGGTTGTGATTGCAACCTCAGCGCCCTGAACATAAACAACGTCAGCACCCTGTGTCTCCTTGACATATTCCTTGAAATAATACGGGAAGTCTGCTGAAATCTCTGTGTTATCGGAGCTGAAGCCTGTGCAGTGAATACCGGCTTCACAAATCCAGATTTCGTTTTCGGCTTCATCAAAGGGTACAAAACGGAAACGGTGGATTTCACCGTCGAAAACCTCGGGAGCACGCTTGTCGTGCATAAGATCCTCTGCTGAAGCACTCGAGTAATAAAGTCTGCCCTGTGTCATTGAATCGACAGCGGCAACAACATTTTCTGCAACAACATTATAAAGATTTTCCATAAATTTATCAGATTTCCCGCTGATGAACTTATCCTCATCCGTCTTCATTGCACTGAAGCCGGGGTTCAGTATAATTGCAGGAACAAGAGCAACACCCATACCGAGTGTATCAATTGCTGAATGCTGATGGAGAACTGAAATATTAAGGCTGACAATGCCCTTTTCCTGAGCAAACTCAGCAAGTCTTTCTCTGATTTCAAGCACATCTCCTCTTGCAATGCCGAAGCCGTCTATTACAGCCTGGACAACAATACCGCTTACACCGTCGGAAATTGCATAAATGCTTACGCCCTGATCATCAAGGATTGCAGTGGCAGTCTGAGGAGCAAAGGTCTGCAAGGCTCCCGCCATTGCATATTCTCCGCTGAGAACATCAATACCCTCAAGAAGTGAGCCGTAAGAATATCCCATGCTCCACACGGCTGAGGAATCAACCTGAGTTTCGAAGGTTTCCTCACCTAAATAAAACTCCTCGGGAGTTTGGTAATCGTCATAATTCTGCCAGCTCTTCCACCAGTCAAGACCGGGGATGAAGGCATTGACTGCCTTTCCGAAAATCTGAATAAAGCGGTCAAGAATCATATAAAGTGCCGCCTGAACTCTCTGAACAGGTCCCTGAGTTATATCAAGCTTTGAAGCCGCTGAAACAGGTGCCGCCAGAATCAGAAACACAATTGCAAAGGACAAAATTCCCGCAATAATTTTTTTGGCTGTTTTCATCTTTTATCTCTCCTTTTTTTGTAAAAAAGCTTTTACAGCTTCATAATAACACACCTACAGTCTTTTTTGCAATAAGGAACATAAAAAGTTTCTTAAAAAATTTCTGCCGACGGATTATCGCCTCTCAGTCTTATTGACATAAAAGCTGCAAGGGAGTATAATTGTTTTAACGCGCTAAAGAAATAAAGGAGGAAAAAACAATGAAAAAGCATCTGAAAATCCTTGCCGCTGTGCTTTGCATCTTTATTTGTACGGCCACTGTTTTTTCCGCGGGGCTTCTTTCTGCCGCTGACGGACACTGCTGCACTGAGGAAAGCTGTCCTGTGTGTGCTCTTGTCAGTCAGCACAATCAGCTTTTTGCTGCTGCCGTCAACCTTTCCTTCTTCGGCTTTTTTGTGCTTCCGGGCACACTCACACTTTCGGAAAAAAATCTTTTTTCCTCAAAGGGATTCAGAACGCTTATGCCCGTGAATCAGAAGGTAAAACTCACAGCCTGATTTTTGTTTTTCTTCAACAGACAAAACAAAAGGAAACAGGTGAATAAAATGATAAAAATTAAAGGTGTATCGAAGCAGTTCCCCAACGAAACTGCCATTGATTACTGTGATTTAACTTTCGAAAAAGGTAAAACATATATGCTTCTGGGTGCTTCCGGCTGCGGAAAATCCACACTGCTGAATATGATTGCCGGTATTCTTTCTCCCGAAAAGGGAAGCATCGAAATCGGCGGCAGAGATATGACAGAGCTGACTCAGAAGGAAAAGGATAAATTCAGAATTGAAAAAATCGGATATATTTTCCAGGATTTCAAGCTTATTCCGGAAATGACGGTTATGGACAACATTTCAATTCTCCGACTTGAAAAGGTTGACATTTCCGGCTGCGGAGAGGTTCTCGAAGCTCTCGGTATTTCCGATAAGAAAAATAAAAAGGTAAAGCTTCTTTCGGGCGGAGAAAAGCAACGAGTTGCCATTGCAAGAGCCATTGTGAAAAAGCCCGAAATCATCCTTGCCGACGAGCCTACGGGCAACCTCAACTTTGCAATCGGTGAAGCGGTTATAAAGCAGCTTGTTGAGGTTTCAAAGGGAAAAACCCTCATTGCCGTCACCCACGACGAAAGACTCGGAAAATATTTCGACCATATCATTGATATGAATAAAATGACGGGAGGCAGGCGCGATGTTTAAATTTGCTTTGAAAAATATGGCAATCAAAAAAGCAAAGATTGTTCTCATCGTTATTTCTATTGTCATTTCCGCCTGCGTAGGTATTCTTGCCTATAACGTTGCTCAGCAGGTGGACAGCGGCTTTAAAACAACTGCCGCTTATTACGATATGATTATCGGACCCTCGGGCTCTTCAACTCAGCTTGCAATGAACACAATGTTTTTCACTGAAAAGCCTCTGGGTACAATTTCCTATGATTATGTTGAAGCTCTTGAAAAGGATATGAGAGTCAACAAGGTTGTCCCCTTCACAATGGGAGACTCCTATAACGGAGCAAAAATCGTCGGTACAACACCCGATTTTCTTGAAGGAAAGGAAATTGATGAGGGTGAAATGTATGATGAAGCCTTCCAATGTGTGCTCGGCAGTGCCGTTGCAGAAAAATACGGTCTTACCGTCGGCTCAAGTCTTATTACCTCTCACGGCATTTCCGAAGGCGGTCATGCTCACGAGGGCAACCCCCTCACCGTTGTCGGTATTCTCAGGGAAACAAAAACGGCATACGACAATGTGATTTTCACTCCTCTTGAAACTGTCTGGGCAACCCATGACCACTCTGACGGTGATGAAACCGAAGAAGAGCATAACGAAGGCACCTCACCCTCAGAGGAAGAGGGCGGCTCTCACGAAGAGGATGCTCACGCTCATCACACTGAGGAAAACAGCACCGACCAAGAAAAACATATTCACGGAGATGTCTGTGCAATTCTTGTCAAAAGCAAAAGCTTCAATGCTTACAGTCAGCTTTCCGCTGAGTACGGTGAAAATTCAAAGTTTCTTGTCATCAATCCCTCAGAGGTGCTCAGAGAGGTTCTAGAAAACGTTGATATGAGCACACAGATCGTTTACATACTGTGTATCATTATTCTGATAATGAACATTTTCATCATATCAGTCATCACACTTCTTAATATGTATGATTCAAAAAAGGAAATTGCACTGATGAGGCTTATCGGTATCGGTATGAATAAAATCAATTTCGTTTATATCATTCAGAACGGTATCATCGGCTTCATTTCAACAATTCTTGCCTTCATCTGCTCAAGGCTTTGTCTGTCACTTATGGGTGGTTATGTTGCCTCAATGGGCATTGTTCTTGATAAGGCAAGGGTTTATCCCGCAGAGCTTCTGATTATGGCTGTTGTTTTCATCATCAGCATTCTTCCCACCGTTGTCTGTACGGTGAATATGTCAAAAAAGGACGGTATTTCAGAATGAAAAAATTAACTGCAATTATACTTTCGGCTTTAATGCTGCTTTTCTGCCTTGCTTCCTGCTCAGGTAATGACAACGACAGCATACCCTCAAATACTCTTAGCTTTTCAAAGGCAAACAGTATTAAAGAAATGAAAAAGCTTGACGGTCAGACCGTTGAAATCATCGGATATATGTCAA
Source organism: Acutalibacteraceae bacterium (assembly GCA_045659065.1). Classification (GTDB taxonomy): domain Bacteria; phylum Bacillota; class Clostridia; order Oscillospirales; family Acutalibacteraceae; genus UBA6857. The sequence goes on along the minus strand of JAZOWF010000046.1, from coordinate 20,880 downwards.
CTCTTTCCCCAATCAACGGAAGCTTCATTTATCTGATGAATCTCCCCTATCAGAGCTGTCCCTTCTGTGTTCCCAACACAACTCAGCTTTCAAACACAATGGCGGTTTATGCAAAAGAGGGAGACAGCTTTGAATTCACTGACAGAGCAATCAAGGTTTCAGGTATTCTTGAATTCGGTGATTATACTGATGAATACGGCTATCAGTACAGCTACAGAATCAAGGACGCAACCTGCACTGAGGTTGACACAAGCCAGCTCAGTGAAAAGCTTCAGCTCTGGCAGCAGCTTGCTTCAACAGATGTTATCAGTGACGTTTACAGCATGTATGATTATGTAAACTTTCTTTGCTTCTGGCCCACCTACACAGCCGAATTCGGCTCAGGTAAGGATTATCTTTACCCCAGTGATGCCCTTCAGTTCATCACCCAGGATGGTGCACAGTTCAATTACGGCTATGCTGACGGCTATTTTGAAAAAATGATTTCAACCATCGAAGAGGTAAATGCAACTGAATTCTCAGAGCTTACCGAAAACATCAAAAAGGCTCAGCTTCTTGCAGATAAGGCTTTAACCGCCCTTAACAACGGCGAATATATAAGCACAACAGAATACACCACCGCATTCGGTGACGGCAGAACTCAGTATAAAATGAATGATGCTGACTCCTATGAAAAGCAGCTCAATGATATTTATTCAGAGTTTGCCGGCTGGCTTGCTGAGTGGGAAATTTAAAAAGAAAAGGAGAAAATAAAATGAAAAACAAAAATGTCCTGCAAGCAATCAAGTTTGCACTTTTTTCCGCTTCAGCGGGTATCATTGAGGTCGGAGCCTTCACTCTGCTCAATGAGATTGCAAAGCTCAGCTACTGGCCCTCTTACCTGGTTGCTCTCATCCTGTCAATTCTGTGGAATTTCACTCTCAACAGACGTTACACCTTCCGCTCTGCCGCAAACATCCCCGTTGCAATGGCAAAGATTTTCGGCTTTTATCTAATCTTCACTCCCCTTTCAACATGGCTCGGAAACATTGCAGCCACAAAGGGCGTGAACGAATACATTGTTCTCGGTCTTACAATGGCATCAAACTTTGTTCTTGAATATCTTTTCTGCAAGTTTGTTGTTTACCGCAATCAGGAGGACACACTCGAAACCAAGACAAAGAATAAAGAATAACCAACTTACCGCAACAGCTCTCCGAATGAATCGGAGAGCTGTTTTTTTGTCGTTAAAACGTTGTCCGTTAATTCTTTCAAATCAGCTTTATAAAGTATCTCTGAGTCCTCCGAGAAAAATCACCCCATTTGGAGAAAAGGTCTTTAAAAAGCCATTAAACGCAGATTATGCACCAAAAGCCGTCTGCGAAAGGATCAAACAAAAAAGCTGAAGAAAAGAACATCCCTTGACCTTCTCAGCAGTCTTTCATTTTTTCTCAAAAGCGTTTTCCGATAAAATCAAAACGGCTGAAGATTTGTCTTCAGCCGTTTATTGATTATGTTATTATTCAGATTGTGTAAATCACAATCATACCATACCAAAGAACTTCTGGATTTCAATAAGAAGAGCCTTGAAGAAGATAACGATCTTGTCCCAGAGTGTGTAGGGCTTTCTTTCATATTCAAAGTTTTCACCGTTGACCTCGGTAAGAACGCCGTTCTCGTCCATTTCAAGAATCATATATCTGATGTGGCTTGCTTCGTCTTCAAAGAGGAAGCCGAATCTGCCGTCACTGAGCTCTGTAAGGCATGAGTATGCAAAGAAGCTCTGATTTACGTGGTATGTCTGAATCCATGTAACTGTGTTGTCATCGTTTACAACACCTGTTCTGATAACACCGTCAGCTCTTGAAGCCTGATTTGAGGGATATGAGCCGAGGATAACCTTTTTGCCGTCAATTGTTTTGCTTGTGTTGATGAAGGAAACCATGCAGTTACCGTTTGCCTTAAGCTCAAGGTCTGCAGTGAATGTTGACCAAGTTACACCCTTGTCCTTGCTGTCTGCATAAGCAACATAATCATAACCGTTTCTTGCATAAAGACGGAGAACACCGTTGTTAAGCTCAACAATCTGAGATTCACTTGTCTTACCGACAACAACCTTTGATGTTGTTTCAGCGCCTCTGTTCCATGTCTTACCGCCGTCATCTGAATAGATGGTGCTTACGTTTTCGAATACGTTCCATGCAATACCGCCAACATTGTTATCATAAACAACAAAGATGATTCTTTCAGTACCGTCTTCAAGAGTTGTTACAAAGCCTTTACCGGGGCAGATACCGAGGAAGCTTTCGTCATTAGACTTAACCTGACCGGAGATAAGCTCACCCTTGCTCCAGGTTTTACCGTTGTCATCACTTGTGATGAGCCAGAGGTAGCAGGTGTTGTAGCAGCAAAGCTCAGCATCGTTATAGAATACCTTCTGCTGTACTTCCTTGTCACTGCCGTACTGCTTCATCATAAGAGCTTCACCGTTTTTGTAAAGGTTGTAATCTCTGTCAACGCTGTAAACAGTCTGAGTTGAGTCACTTACCTTATAAACTGCTGCAAAACCGTCTTCATTGAAATCACCGACATAGTTCTGGAAGGTTCTGAGAGCGTCGCTGTTGTCACCTGTTGTGAGGAGAAGACGCTGAGCACCGTTGATTTCCTTGAAGCCTGTGCCCTTGTTAGCATTGAGATAGCCGCCGTTTGAGGTCCAGACGTCTGTCATAAGGAAGATTTTACCTGCTGAATTCTGAACAATTGCTGAATCGATGAAGGATGCGCTGTAAGCATCGGTTTCTCCGTCTGCAAAATCATCAAAGTAATTGACAATTTTGTATTCCCAATTTGTGTAACCGTTGGGTGAAATTGCAATTGCGGTGTCAATGTTGTTCGGTGAGTCTGAGCCGTGATCGTAACGGATATCGGCTGCAGCGATTACAGAACCGTCGTTGAGTGTGTAAAGTGCGGGAATACGATAAGTTTCTGAACCGAGAACACCTGCGTCAAAAACCTGATCGTATTCAACTGCGGCAAAAGCAACTGCTGAAAAAGCAAACAGTGTTACCACAGAAAGAATAATTGCAAGAGCTTTTTTCATATTATATTCCTCCATAATTTAAGATGATATAATCATAACATTTTACACAGTAAAAAGTCAATGATTTAAATAAAGATTGTTAACTTATTTTGATTATTATGTCCGCTTCTTATCAAGCCTTGAAAATGCCCTTGAAAAAATCTGCAATTTTTTCAAGAATAATTCTCAGGAAATTGAAAAACTTTGCAAGTGCAGAAGTATTTTCATCCTTTGCGGGTGATGTTGTATCTTCAACAACCGTATCGTTTTCACGGTCATAATAAGAAAATCTGGAAAGCTCGCTGCTGTCACAGGTAAGCTCCTCTTCTGCAAAAAGGAACATATTACTGAGATTTCTTGTAACCCAGGTTTCAGCGTGTGTTGTATTTTTGATAAACCAGGTTTTCTCGGGGAAGAGACATCCTGAAGCATCAACTGTTCTGTCAGGTGAGATATATTCGGCAGCCTTGTCTGCAAGGTATTCCTCTGAGAAAGTGCTGTTGTAATCTGCAGTTACTGCACCGAGAGAAGTGCTTGCTGTGTCGATAACAGTATCACTGAGAATTTTCCATTCGTCTGTCAGAGGAATTGAGGAGAAGCCGTATCTTGAGATAACGGCAAGCTTTGCATTTTTGTCAAGGTCGAGAAGTAATTTTTCTCTGTTTTCTCTGACAAGTGAGCTGTAAGCTTCAATTTTGCTTACAAGAGCTGACATATCCTCACCCTTATAAATCTCATTGAAAACAAAATTCATTGACTCGTCAAGGTCTTCATCAGGTACCATTGCCCAGATTGTAAGCCATGAGCCGAAGATAGGCACAAGAGTATCCTTGATAAGCACGGGAGCAAGCACATCCAAGGCATCATCAAGCAGCTCAATGAAATAATCGGTCATACCTGCAATTTCAAGAATATCAAGTGAGCTGTGAACAAGCTCATCATATTCTGCTGTTGTAAGCACACCTCTGAGATAATTCATAAATGCGGCACTGTCAATGTTCATTCTGCCTGAAAGCATTTCACCAATATAGGAAACACCTTCAATAGCGGGTGAATCAAGAACAATTGACTTGATTCTGCCGTTGCCGTATTCACTGATATAAGCGCCGGTGATAACACTGCCTAGAGAGTGAACAATAACAGCTACCTGCTCACAACCGCTTTTAAGACATACAGCTTCAACAAAAGCATCCAGCTCTGCGGCAATTTCGACAGGGTCACCTCTCCAGTCATAATCAAAGCGGATTGTGTCCTTCTTGCTGATTTTTTCGGGAATTGTGACAACTGCACCCGAGTTTCCTTTTGCTGAGCCGTCAGGGTTATTAAACCAGCCTGCAAACATTTCATTGATCGGTCCGCAAACAGCCTTCGAAAGCTTTTCAGCATTCTTATCAGCAGCATAGGTAATAGCAGCAGGAAGAAGATCCTTTTTTACAAAATCAATAAGCTGCTGATTGTCGGGAACTGTTATGAGAGTTGAGGGGTCATTCTTATCGGTGTAAATCGGACTTGTATTAATTCCCGGGATATAAATTACGGGACAATCCTGAACTTCTGCGGCTGCTGAAGCGGGAATGAAAAGAGAAAAAATCATCATAGCCGCAAGCAGTACACTGAGAACTTTTTTAATATTCATATTATCATTCTCCTTTTAATAAGGATTATTTGATTTTTTCTCCGAAGAGATGATTGAGAATTAATTTGGGAATACGGATAAGCATTTTGAAAATTTCAATGAATCTCTGATAAAATGTTTTTTCCGTGTTTTCCTCCTTTGCTACAAGAGGCTCGAGCATTTCGGGATCTTCCTCAGAAACGGTGAGGTACTGCGGTCTGTTGGGATCTGAGAAAACATCAAGATCCTTGAAGATAATTTCTTCGATGAATCTGTTGTAATCATCAATCTTCTTGCCGTGTCCGAGACCCTGAATGTACCAGGTTCTGAAGGGAAGAACGCCTGTTGAAGCATCAATGTTCCAATCGGGAGACATAAAGTTATAATCTGTAAATCTCTGCTGCTGATAATCAGCGGGAAGCTTGTCACCGAAGGTTGTGCAGGTTGCACCGAAGGATGAGATGGGCAATGTAACAAGACCGTCATCCATTGTGTTTTCACCTGAATAAAGAGGTACTGCAGCAATGCCGAACTTTGCAACAATGGCAACATCAAGACCCTGAACATTTTCCTGAGCATTGAGATAAATCTCAGCAGCCTTGCTGGCAATGTTGTAATGATAATGATTCATTTCAGCAATCAGCTTTGCATAAGTGTGATCGGGATTCATATAATCATCACCGTAAACAAAGCGCATTGCAGATTCAAAATATTTGTCAGGCACGCAGACCCAGAGTGTGGGAAGAGTTGCAAGAAAATCACGGGTTACATCAACAACTGCAGAATAAACAACCTCTGCAAGCACAGGCTCAGCAAGAAGATTCAGAAGGATTTCAAGTGCACCTGCCTCATCGAGAATATAAAAGAAATCTGCGAAAAATTCACTTTCGGAAAGCTGGCTGATGTAATCGCAAAGACCGACAGAGCTGACATTAAAATCACCGCTGAGCAGCTCGCCCAGGAAATTCATGCCTCCCACAGAGGGAGCGCAAAGAAGAATTGTGTCAATCCTTTCAAGCTCCTCGGGATAAGCGTACATAAATGCGGTGACAATGTTTGCACCGTAGCTTGAGCCGATCATTTCAATTTTATCGGTGTTTGTTTCCTCAAAGACCTGATCAATGCAATCATAAAGCTGCTTTGCTGAGAGCACGGGAGACTGTCTGCAGTCATAATAAAACTCATATTTACCCTGTCCTCTGTAACGGAAGCCGACGGGCTCAGTTGTAACGCCCTCGACGTTTGATCCGTCAGGCATAATTGCCAGCATACCCATTGTATCCATAATATAGTTATAGATAACATCGTGAAGAATCTGAGGGTTGTCACTGAGTGCGGATTCAATGATATAATCATCAATGTTATAAAGATTATTGATGAATCTTTCCTCATCAAGAGGCCAGAACAAAGATGTCTGCTCGGGATCATCCTCATAATAAATATCCACGCAGCCGGCGCCGAAGCCCTTGACAACAATCTGAGGATAATGATTGTAGGTCTCACCGCTGTCAGTCACCGTTGTGACGGTTTCAGCAGTTCCTGCAGCAAAAGCGGAAGGTGCCGCTGTGAAAACAAGCAGACAAGCCAAAGCAAATGAGACTATTTTTTTCACAGATTTTTTCATAAAAAAGCCTTCTTTCTTTGTTTTTTTCAGCTTCGCACAACAAGCAATGCAAAGCTAATTTTTAAAATTTTTTTAATAATATTAAGTATAGCACAACAATTCTATAAAAGCAATACAAAGTTTAAAGTAAAAAAGCTCCCGCAATACACCCCTTGCGGTGCTGATATAAACAAAGACATACAGGCTTTCAACGAAAACCTATTATAAAAAAAGAAAATCCGGAATAAAACCGGATTTTCAAAATATTGGTCTGTAGCTTTAAAATTAACCGATGATATCGGAAAAAGCAAAGGTTCCGTTGAATATTTTTCTAAGATAGCCGATAATCATCTTAAAGAAATCCAGAAAGGCGGAAAGTCTTGAGAATACTGTCGGTTTTTCAACAGGACGAGTTATGAATTCATAATCAGCACAGTTATCCTCTGTCATATTTGAAGCTGTTGATGTTTCATAATCATAAACCATAAACTGCTTGTAACCTGTCTTGCTGTAAACGGTGTCAATATTTTCATTTGTACCGTTAAGGAAAGCATAAATTACAGGATAAAGAGCTTCAATCTCGTCATGATGTGCGTTTTTAAGAATCCATACTCTGTCAGGAGCAACACAGGTTGAAAGGTCAATCTGTTTGTCAGGTGAAAGATATCTGAGATTTTTATCAGAGATTTTTGAAATATGCTCATCAGAAAGAGTCTGTCCGATGGGAGCTGTTGTTGCTCCGTAGGCAACGTGCTTAACGCTTGCAAGACCGTCACTTAAAAGATCGGCATCAACTGTAATGGGGAAATTCATAAAGCCGTATTTTGCAACAAAGGCATAATGAATGCCAAGCTCATCAAGATACTCATAAAAGCCTTTACGGTCCGAGGAAATTTCTGATCTGTAATGCTCAATTTTATCAATAAGACCTTCATATTTTGTTCTGAGCTCTGAGCCATCTTCACCGAAAAGAAGATTAAGAGCAGCATCCATATCCTCTTCGGCAATTTCTGTCCAGTAATTAATCTGAGTTGCCAGTCCGAAGGCGTGACACAAAGCGGGTATAAGCGCCTTATAAAGCTTTGTATAAAGCTCCTCAACACCGTCAAGAGCCGCATCTGTAACAGTAACCTGATTAAAGAAATTCATTGTCTTGGTAACAATTTCATTAAGAACATCACCGAAAACGAAGCCGACGCCTTCATCATTCTGACCGCAGAAATCAAGCTGACCTGCATATCTTTCAACATTTTTTGCATCAAACTCAATCTGACCGCTGAAGGCCTTGGAAATAACAGTTGATTCATTTGAAAGAACGTCACAGAACAGCACGTTTTTAACAAGGTTTAAATGTCCGTATTCCTTAAGGTAAGCCATAAGAAGGCTGCCGCCCATACATCTTGCATATATTGAAACCTGTTCTTGATCAGTTGAATCAAGAACCTGAAGAATATATTCGTGAAGTCTTTCAACGTGGTCATATGGAGAAAGACGCCAGTCATAAGAAAACTGATATGACACGTTCACTTTGTAATTATAATCAGACTTTGAAGCTGCCACTGATGCTGCCTCAACAGATTTGTGGACACCTGTGCCATTTTTGGGGTTGCCGTTTTCATCAAGTCCTGCATCCACAAACAAAGGTGAAAGCTCATCGTAAATAGCTCTGCCGTAGTTATCCCAATTATCAAAAAGCATACCCTCAAGAACAAAGGGCTTAAGAATGTTAACAACTGAATCAACAATAGCATCCTTGTCAGGCCCATCTTCTCCGCCGAGAGAAAGCTCTTCAAACTGTGTCACAAGAAGAGTGCCGTCAGGATAATAAAGACCGTCACCGTTGCCTCTGATGTAAACAATGGGCGTTCTTTCTTCAGCTGCGCAAGCCATCGGTGCCATAACGGCAAAAAGCATCACAGCGGTAAGAACAAGTGAAATTATTTTTTTCATTTTACACACACCTTTCATTTTTTTCGTTCAAATTATTTTAACATTTAATATAATCTGTGTCAACTGAAAACCATTATTTTTATCCGACAAAAAAATTTTCCTAAGTTTTACTCCCACCTTTAAATTTATAAAAAGGATGCTTTTCTGAGTTGCTGCCGCCCGCAGCCTTCCGTATCAGCTCAAAAGAATATGTATATCCGTTGCATTTCCAAGCGCTGTCACTTGTTTCGTTGTATGTTCCGAAATCATCAGTCAGACTTAGCGTAAAAAACAAAAGGCGAAAAAAACCTCGTTCAAAGAACGAGGTTTTTTTGTGTTTACAGCTTAAAATAGCAACAAATCGATGAATTGGAATTTGTCAATTTGTTTTCATGTCCACTAAAACCGCATCTTCTACGGAAAAGTAGTCATTCAAATCACTGCTGATACCAGCAGCCAAGTATGCTTGCTCAAATGAAATGGTTTCTTGATTGCTCAGATATACAAAAGTTGAATCAACAGCCGCGTTGGGCATTCTGCCGCTGATTTCTAACCTATACTTGTATATATGCCCATCACATTCCCAAGAGCCATCACTCAGTTCATAGTATGTTTTCAAATTGCTTTCTATTGTTTTGACTTGCTCGGGAGTTTGTTTACCACATCCAATCAACACCATTATGCAGACCAACACTAAAACAAATGATATTACCTTTTTCATAAAATCAACTCCTCGCCAAATTCTTATTTGTCGAGTTGATTATATCACAAATAATATGAATTTGCAATGTTAACGGTTTCGTTAATCCGTTTGCCTGAAGGGCAACTTTCAAGGCGAAGCCTTATAAAAAATTATTCATTATTAATTATTCATCAGCGAAGCGGTTTCATTATTCATTAAGAAAAGTCGCAACAACACCAATGAATAATGAAAAATGAATATTGAATAATGAATAATACAAAAAAGAAAAGCCACACTGCCGTGCGACTTTTCTTTTTTTGTTTGCAGCTCAATTTAGCAACAAAATCAAAAAAAAATCAACCAACACAAATCCATTTTCCCAGATCAAAAAACTTCATTGTATCACTATTATATGGGATTAAGATTTGAGTATTAATATCATAACGACCTAAAATACCTTTAGTAAAAACAGATTTTCTTGGTTCATATTTAAAGGGTGAATTAGATATAAGTATAAACTTTACTTTTGTCGGAGGATGAGCATGCTCAAATTCTTCAAATATAGCGTAATAAACTATTTTGTCATTGTCCACTACAGCAAGTTTTTTATTTAAAATCACAGATTGAAAAAACGCTTCACTTATAAGCACTTCTGTCAATAACCTACGCATACAATATATCAAGTAAAATATGCACAGTATGCAAACAAGAGAGCAACCACCTAATACAACAAACATTTCCAAATCTTTGTATATCACTGAAAACACAATAACAGCAAATGCAATTAAAACACAAATACCAAGAAGAAATATTGTTTGCTTTTTCCAATACATAGAAGTACAAATCTTTGTTTTCATCTTAACACTCCTTTGTATAATTCTAATTCATTAAAAAAATTATACCACATATTTTATTGATTTGCAATTCTCCAAATTTCGTAAATTCCGTTTGCCCGAATGGCAACTTCATTGTGCCGTAGACACACTTCATTGCGTAAGCACTTCATTTGTCGAATGCAACTTCGTTCGTTTATGTCCGCAAGCGGACAATGAAGTTTACTGCAAGCAGTAAAATGAAGTACTCACTTCGCTCGTAATGAAGTTATGTCCTGCGGACATAAATGAAAAAACCTCGTTCATAGAACGAGGTTTTTTGTGTTTGCAGCTTAAATTAGCAACAAAAAATCAAAACAAAGAGCGAACTAACTCTTTATACATCTTATCATCTAATTCCAACAAACTCTTTTTACCGTCTTTAAATTGTATTGCAACAGTATGAATGCCTTTTTTCTTTGCAGTTGCACCTGCCAATAAACCAACAGGTCCCAAAAAGAAACTTCCAACTGCTGCTCTACCAACAGCACTAGCACCACTTGTTTTTCTTTCTTCGCTCAAGACATCATATTCTTCAACAGTATCCTTATTTATTTTTACTTTCTTTGGGAATGTAGAAATATAAAGGCCGCTAAAACCTAATGACACCATACTGTTTTTGTAATCACCAGAAACAACAACATTTTTCATATATATCCCCCTTTTTTATAACTGAATAATAACAAAATTCAACTATAATGTCAACATTATAAACACAATCAAAATAAATCATAGATTGTAATCTGAAAAAGACAGGCATCTTGAAAAAGCACTCTTACGATTTAGCTAATCCGTTTGCCCGCAGAGCAACTTCATTGTGCCGTAGGCACACTTCATTGGCAAAGCCACTTCATTTGCCGTAAGGCAACTTCATTCGTTTATGTCCGCAAAATGAAGTACGGCTTGACAGCCGTAATGAAGTCAACGGCTGGGATGCCGCTGAATGAAGTTATGTCCTGCGGACATAAATGAAAAAACCTCGTTCATAGAACGAGGTTTTTTGGCTGCGGAACTAGGATTCGAACCCAGACAAACAGAGTCAGAGTCTGCTGTGCTACCCTTACACAATTCCGCAACGAACATATGGTATTATACACACTGACACACAGAATGTCAAGGGTTTTTCAAAAATTTTTTCACATTTTTTTTATCACCCTCAGTCATACATTTTTCATCTTCTGAAAGAAAAAAAATAAAGGGATGCTTATGCACCCCTTATCTTAATATATAAATCAGTTATATCTTGAGAAAACAACAAGAATACTGCAGCCGAGAAGAATCTGAGCGGCAAAGTATGTGACAATGTTGATGATTCTGCCGATTCTCTTGGGATTCTTCTTTGGAAGAATGAAGCCGAGGAGAATATCGGAAACTGTGAAAAGGATTGCGCCGAGACCGACTGTCACGGTTGTTACAATCATATGGTCGTTTGTGCCGTAAGCAATTTCACCGATAACGTATCTGAGAGCCTTGACAAGCATTGTGCCGAGAATCACACCGTAAATGGGGAAGGCTACATAGAATATAGGCTGCTCGCGGAAGGTCTTTTTAACAATAAAGATTGCAAAGAAGATACCGACAAGAGCAAGAACAAAGAGAATCTCAAACCACTCAAGAGCCTTTGCTGCGGGATAATTGATTTTAACTGCATCCTGGAAGGCTATGATATAGAAGACATGACCTGCAAGGAAGGCGAGAAAGCCGATTACAAAATGAAGCTTGTTGTCTGACAGTGAATGAAGGAACAAATCCCCCACCCATCCGAGAACGAGACCCCAGATCATCATTGTTGCATAGGGTGTGTTGTTGCCCGATATTTTCACAGCAAGAAAACCGCAAAGCACAAACAGAGTTGCACTGATCATCTTGAACATCAGTGACTGCTTACATTTTTTCGGCCAGTAATGTCTCAGAAACATCGGAACTGTGAAAAATTCCGCCACAATAACCAGAGCCAATAATACCTTTAACATTTTTTATATCCTCCTTAAGGTTACCTTACCATTTGCGTCCGTATGTATCAACTGCAATCTTACCTCTCTGAACTGCGTCAACAAGAGGAACAATGTGAGGAAGCGCTTTGCTGACAGCTGTCTGGATAACGGGACGCTTGATGATATCCTTGACTGTTTCCTTGAGCGTATCTGCCATAACACCCACATCAGGCTTTGATGAAGGTCTCATAACAACATTGTCGCCGTTGAATTTGAATTTGATTATTCTTTCAGCAACAACCTCAATACAACGGATATGAACCTCAAGCTCATTTTCACTGTTCCAACAGCCTGTGGCACAGGTTGTGTAAGGAATTTTGCCGATGATAATATTGTCCCAACGGTATTCACCGTCAAGTCCGATTTCAGCGGTATTGATTTCGTCACCCTCCACCCATGTCATAAACACTGAGTTTTCGTCAAAGCGGAAGGTTACCTCGCTGATGTTACCTGCCTTGTCACTTTCCATAAAGAGAGCGGGAAGAGGTACAACACTGACGGGATATCCTGCCAGATTGACGGCAATGGGCTTTCTGAAGCGGATTTTTCTTTCGTTGATTCTGCTTTCAAGTGCAAGTGAACGGGGCTTCACGGGAGCCTTTTCATAGGGGTTGATTGAAATTTCAACGCTCTTTGCTTTTTTATCGGGTTCGATAAAGGCCTTGGGGAAATGCTCCCAGATGACGTCTCTCATGCCCTGCTCATTAACCTCACCGCCAAGGGAGATAAGACAGGCGTCAAGATCTTCAAAGACAATACCGAACTGTGAGAACATTCCGTCTGCACGGTAAGAATTCTTATATCCGCCGTTTCTCCAGAAGCAGTAGCCGTAGCCGACGGTTGTGTCGATTTCCTTGTTGGCAACGCTGTTGTCGGCGTGGTAAGCAGAGGATACTCTGATCCATTCGGCAGGAATAACCTGCTCACCGTTGAACTTACCCATCTGCTGATAGCAGTAAATATATTTTGCAAGGTCATCCATGCTGATCATAAGACCCCAGCCGCCTGCTTCAACACCTCTGGGACAGGTCTCCCAGAACACTTCGCCAAAGCCGAGAGGCTCAAAAAGACGGGGCTTGAGATAATCGAGAACGGTCATTCCCGTTACCTTATGGATAATGCAGCAAAGAAGATACATATTTTCACTTATGTAAAGGAATTCCGTGCCCGGCTCTGAAATCCAGGGTGAATTCAGAATATCCTTGAACCAGCGGTCCTTTGTTCTGTCAAGAAAAACGCTGACGGATTTGCCGCTTCTCATTGTGAGAAGGTCTTCGACGGTCATTTCCTCAAGGTATTCATCCTCCTTGTCTCCTCTTGCTTCGGGGAAGATGTCAACAAATCTTGTTTCAACATCAAAGTATCCTTCTTCAACAGCAAAGCCGATAGCCGTTGAGGTGAAGCTTTTGCTGACGGAATACATCATATGCTTGTAATCCTTTGAAAAAGGCTCCTTGTAAACCTCACAGGCAATTTTACCGTTACGGATAACCATAAAAGAGTGAAGCTCCTTGTTCTCTCTTTCACAGTGATCAATGAAAGCCTGAATCTCAGCCGATGAAACACCAACCTCTTCGGGAGTCTTTGCTCTCGGCAGCCAGGTTTTTTCCAATGTCTTCATAATTCTCCTCCTTTATTTATAATGCAAGGAAAATTTAACTTTCCTTTTTTCTGCTCTTTTCTCCTTGCATTTTATGTGCATATATCTGTGCCGCAAGGATGAATAAGCCCACAACAGATGCGGCAATTATCTTTCCTGCGGTAATTTTCAGCTCACCCTTCTGACTTTCTGTGCCGTCCTTAAAATTAAGGTTGTTCATTGCATAAATAAGCTGTGAGCAGCCCTGCTGAAGCTTATCTGCAGAGCTTGTATTCATCACAAGCTCCTCTCCCTGAGCCACTGCCTGCTGAAGTCTGTTGGCGGAAAGGTCTGAATAAGCGTCTGTCTGAATAGCCTTTGCTTTTACAGTAAGCTCTGAAAGCTGAACCTTAAGCTCTTCAGCTTCTTCAATATAACTGACAAGAGAGCTGATGTTATTTGTTTCAATGACATTGAAGCCCTTATCAATCATTTCACTCCAGGATGCTGCGCTGTCATATCTCTGACCGCAAAGCTCTGCTGAATACATAGGAGCAACAATGCCCACAGAATCCTTTTCAAGAAATCTCTTATATACTGCCTCTCCGTACATCACATTGAAATAATTCTTGCTCTGATACTGAATAAGAGGCATTCCCGCCTTTGTAAGAAGGTTAAAATGGGAAATGGCATTAAAAATAATATTTCCGTCATAAATACCCAGGACACAAGGTGCTTTTTCCTTTGTCTGTGTCCAGGAAACAATTTCCTTTGCGGACTCATATGTTCTCAAAATAACTCTGTCGAGCGCTCCCTCATCCTCAATGAAAGCATAAAGTCCGTCGCGGTCCTCCCACTGAAAATCAAGGATAAGAACAATATCCTTTGTTTCTGCAAGCACATCTTCAAGTCTCGCAATTTTGTATTCGGTAGCCTTTCCCGTCTTATCGGTGAGAAAGCCTTCCTCAAGCTGAGAACAAGAGGACTCCTTTACACTTTCAAAGGGAGCGGTCAAAAAAGAGGATGGGTCCTCACTGTCACAAAGAACAAAAACTCCGTCCGCTGTTTTTCTGACACCGACGCTCACCATATCAGCGCCGATTTTTTTGGCAGAAGCAACTGCTTCAAGTGAATTTGCGGGATAATTTGCCGTATCACCTCTGAAGGAAACCGAAAGAAGCTCAGAAAAAGCTGAATTCTGAGCAGAAGCCGTCACACAGCAAAAAAAAGCTGTGACAATGACAACAAGCAAAGCTGGAAGCCTTTTATAAAAAGTCATAACTGAACCTTTCTTAACACCGTTTAATAATCCTTAAAAGTATCATAACATAAGTTTATAATTTTAGCAATATTTTTTTAATCCAAAACTATCTCAACTTTATTACAGATTTTCATTTCATCCTCACTGATAAAGCAGTCAAAGGCGCAGATTCCAACACCCTTTTCCGCCGCCTGTGTGAGAGCCTTTTTGAATTCGGGGTCGTGGTCACCGTTGGGTGTGAAATATGCCACATCCTTCATCTGAACAACGAATATGACGTAACATTCATATCCCTGTTCAACAAGAGCGCAAAGCTCCCTGACGTGTCTTGTGCCCCTTTGTGTAGGCGCATCGGGAAAGGAAACAACATTATCATTTTCAAGAGTGACACCCTTGACCTCGATGAATGCACGTCTGCCCTGATATTCAATATAAAAATCAAACCTTGATTTTCCGTGAGTACATTCGGGCTTTATAAGCTCAATATCCTTTTTGAAGCCGCCTGAACACAGAAACTCATAAACCGCCTTGTTAGGTGCCTGAGAATCCATATTCACAAGTCTTCCGCCCTTGTCAACGGTTATAAGTGAGTATTGGTATTTTCTTGAAGGGTTATCACTTTTTTCAAGATAAACCGTGACCCCCTCTTTAAGAAGCTCTCGGCATCTTCCCGTGTTTTTCACGTGACATAAAATTTCCTCACCGTCCACAAGCACCCTTGCAACAAATCTGTTCAGACGCTGAAGAAAAACTGCCTTGACAATATTGTTATATTTCATAATCACACACCTGATATTAGGCTCTTATCTGCCCGAAGAAAAATAATCCTCTGCAATTCTGACCGCCTCCATTGCATCCTTTGCATAGAAATCTGCTCCGATTTTTTCGGCAAACTCCTTTGTAAGCACTGCTCCGCCCACAACGGTAACAACATCGGGAAGCTCCTTATCAAGCAGTGCCACCGTTTCAGCCATCGCATCCGTTGTAGTTGTCATAAGTGCGCTAAGACCGACAAAGCGGATATTTTTCTCCCTTGCTGCTGCAACAACTGCCTCGGGAGAAACATCCTTTCCGAGATCCGTTACATTATAGCCGTAATTTTCAAGCAGGACTCTGACGATATTTTTACCGATATCGTGAATGTCACCCTTTACCGTTGCAAGAATAATATCTCCCTTTGAGCTTTGCTCTGAGGTCATTTTACTTTTCACCGCATCGAAGGCACCCGAAGCCGCCTCAGCACTCATAAGAAGCTGAGGAAGATACATTTTCTTCTGTTCGAAGGCCTTGCCCACCTCATCAAGTGCGGGAACGATATATTCATTGATAATTTCAAGAGGCTGAACGCTTTCCGTCAGCTTAAGTGCATTTTCATAAGCGGAGTCCTTCATACCCTTGATGATTGCTCTGACAAGAGGCTGACGGTCAGCTGATTCATCAGCCTTCCTTTCGGCAACGGTCACCGTCTCCTTTTTTAGCTCAGAGGCAAATGAGATATAATCCTGACAGTTATCATCAAAGCCCGAAAGAGCTCTGAAGCTGTAATAGCTTTCCATCATTGAAAGAGAGAAGGGATTCATAATTGCGCAGTCAAGTCCGCTCTGAAATGCCATTGTCAGAAAATGAGAATTGACAATGTCTCTGTTGGGAAGACCGAAGGAAATATTTGACACACCCAGGCTTGTCTTTACACCAAGCTTCTCCCTGATGAGCCTTACAGCCTCAAGGGTAATTTTTCCGCTGTTTTTATCTGAAGAAACGGTCATTGCAAGAGGATCAACGATGATATCCTTTTTATCAATGCCGTATTTTTCACATTCACGGATGATTCTCTCAGCAATTTCACATCTGCCCTCAGCAGTTTCGGGAATACCCCTTTCATCAAGAGTAAGAGCAATCACCGCACCCGAGTATTTCTTCACAAGAGGAAGAATAGCATCAAGGCTTTCCTGCTTTCCGTTGACGGAATTAATCAGAGGCTTACCGTTATAAATGCGCATTGCTTTTTCAATAGCAGAGGGCTTTACGCTGTCAATCTGCAAGGGCAGGTCGGACACCGCCTGAAGTCTTTTCACAGCGTCGGCAAGAAGAGCATTTTCGTCAATTTCGGGAAGACCCACATTGACATCGAGAATATGAACTCCCTTTTCCTGCTGAGAAACGCCCTCATTGATAATATAATTCATATCACCGTCACGAAGTGCCTGCTTGAACTTAGGCTTTCCCGTGGGGTTGATTCTTTCACCGATAAGAACAGGCTCATCACCGATAACAACGGCATGAGTGTAAGATGAAACCATTGTGATGTTCTTTTTCACGGGAGGAGTGATTGAAATGTCCTTTGTTTTTCTGACGGCAGCTCTGATGTATTCGTCGGTTGTGCCGCAGCAGCCGCCGATAACACCGGCACCTGCAAGAACAATTTCTCTCATACAGTCGGCAAATTCCTCAGCGGAAACATCAAAGACAGTTTCATTTCCCTGCTTTCTGGGAAGTCCCGCATTGGGGCTGACCATAACAGGAACGGAAGCATATGCGCTGTACTGTCTGACAATTTCAAGCATCTGACGGGGTCCCAGTGAGCAGTTCATACCGATTGCATCGACTCCCATTCCCTCAAGCAGAGCAATCATTGCCTTTGCATCTGCACCTGTCATAAGCTTACCCTTTTCGTCGAAAACATTGGTAACGAACAAAGGCAGAGAGGAATTTTCCTTGACAGCAAGAACAGCCGCCTTGGTTTCATAGGAATCGTTCATTGTTTCAACGATATATAAGTCGGGCTTATATTTTTCAGCAATTTTCACCGTCTGTGAAAAAATCTGCACAGCCTCCTCAAAGCTCATTTCACCGAGCGGCTCAAGCATTTTGCCGAGAGGACCGATATCAAAGGCAACAAAGCAGCGTTCTTTGTCCCCCTCATAAAGCTCAATTGCTCTTCTCGCATTTCCGATTGCGGCAGAGATAATCTCCTCCAGGTCAGAAAACTTAAGTGAGTTTGCACCGAAGGTATTTGTTGTGATCACATTGGAGCCCGCTTTGAGATAATCAAGATGAATAGAAACAATTTCGTCGGGTCGGCTGATGTTCCACCTTTCAGGCTGTTCTCCGCCTCTGAGTCCCCTTTTCTGAAGAAGGGTACCCATTCCGCCGTCAAAATAAAGCAGCTGCTTTCCGAGAATATCCAGAATTTTCATAATTATCACCTAAAATCTTATGCCATATCTACACGCAGGGAAGATATGGCACAGTTTAATTATTTGATTATTGCAGAAATGTTATCCATTATCCTTTGTGCAACATCCGGCTTGTTCATCGAATAAACGTGAACTGCATTGATGCCGTTTGCAAGAAGATCAACAATCTGCTCTGTTGCATAAGCAACACCCGCCTGCTTCATTGCCTCGGGAGAATTCCCGTAACGGTCAACGATTCTGATGAATCGCTGAGGAAGAGCGGCACCCGAAATTGCACAGATGCGCTTGATTGATTTCGGATTTGTAACGGGCATAATTCCCGCAATCACGGGCACATCGATACCCGCCTCTCTGATTCTGTAAAGAAAATTATAAAGAACGTTGTTATCAAAAAACATCTGAGTTGTGAGAAATTCACAGCCTGCGTCAACCTTTTCCTTCAGATATTTTATATCATCAAAGGAGGTGGGGCTTTCGGGATGGCTTTCGGGATAACAGGCTCCGCCGATGCAGAAGCCGCCGTATTCCCTGATTTCCCTTGTCAGCTCACTTGCATAATGATAATCAAGCTTTTCTCTGCTCATTCCCTGAGGAATGTCCCCTCTGAGAGCAAGGATGTTTGTGATGCCCTTTGCTTTGAGGATGTCAAGCTGATTTTTAATGTCGCCTTTGTTGGAGGATATACAGCTAAGATGAGCAAGTGCGGGTACATTGTGTTTTTTCTGAAGATTTTCCGCAATTGATGCAGTATATTCAGATGTTCCGCCGCCTGCACCGTAGGTTACGCTCATAAAATCGGGGGCAAGAAGAGCGATTTCCTCCGTTGCCTTTTTCACGTCCTCAAAGGAATCATCGGTTTTGGGAGGAAACACCTCAAAGGAAAGTGAGGGCTTGTCAGCAGTAATTATATCAATAATCTTTTTCAAAAATAACAACTCCCGTCAGTTTTTAAGAGAATGCATCGGAGCGGGAATTCTTCCGCCTCTGCTGATGAATGCCTCACTTGAAAATTCGTGAACAGGCATAACAGGAGCTGAGCCGAGAAGACCGCCGAATTCAATAATCTCTCCCACGTCCTTGCCGACAGCGGGGATAATTCTTACTGCCGTTGTTTTTGTGTTGACAACACCGATTGCCGCTTCATCGGCAATGATTGCTGAAATTGTCTGAGCTGAGGTGTTGCCGGGAACAGCAATCATATCAAGACCCACTGAGCATACACAGGTCATAGCCTCAAGCTTATCGAGAGTGAGAGCCTTTTTCATTGCGGCCTCAATCATACCCTCATCCTCACTGACAGGGATGAATGCACCTGAAAGACCGCCGACGTGGTTACTTGCCATTACGCCGCCCTTTTTGACAGCATCATTGAGAAGGGCAAGTGCTGCTGTTGTGCCGTGAGTTCCGCAGACCTCAAGACCCATTTCTTCAAGAATTCTTGCAACACTGTCACCCTTTTCAGGTGTGGGGGCAAGGGAAAGGTCACCAATTCCGAAGGGTACACCGAGTCTTTCCGAAGCCTCGGAAGCATCAAGCTGACCCATTCTTGTGATTTTGAAGGCGGTTTTCTTGATTGTTTCGGCAACAACATCAAAGGGCTGACCCTTGCATTTCTGAAGAGCGTGATGAACAACACCGGGGCCGCTGACACCGACATTGATGACACATTCAGCCTCACCTACACCGTGGAAGGCGCCCGCCATAAAGGGATTATCCTCAACGGCATTGGCAAAAACAACAAGCTTTGCACAGCCGAAGCCACCCTTGTCAGCAGTAAGCTCAGCGGTATCCTTGATGATTCTGCCCATAAGAGCAACGGCATCCATATTGATACCCGCCTTGGTGCTTGCAACAGAAACACTTGAGCAGACTCTTTCTGTTTCAGCAAGAGCCTTGGGGATTGAATTGATAAGATTGATGTCACCCTTTGTCATACCCTTGTGAACAAGAGCGGAAAAGCCGCCGATAAAGTTGACTCCGCATTCCTTTGCTGCCTTGTCAAGAGCGTGGGCGATGGGAGAATAATCACTTTCCTTACAGGAGGCGGCAACAATTGAAATGGGAGTGACGGAAATACGCTTATTGACGATGGGAATTCCGAATTCCTTTTCAATTGCTTCGCCTGTTTTCACAAGATCCTTTGCGGTTGTTGTGATTTTGTCATAAATTTTCTGAGCGGTTACTTCAACGCTGTCACTGCAGCAGTCAAGAAGTGAGATACCCATTGTGATTGTTCTCACGTCAAGATGCTGATTGTCAATCATATCGATTGTGGAAAGGATTTCCTTCTGATTATGCATTTTGCCGACCTCCTCAGATTTTGTGCATCTGATCGAAGATGTCTTCTCTCTGAACTCTGATGTTAAGACCCATTTCAACACCCTTGTCAGCAAGCTTGTCACTTATCTGAGAAAAATCAAGTGTGCAGGCTGTAAGGTCAATGAGCATTGTCATTGTGAAAAAAGACTGCATAACTGTCTGTGAAATGTCAAGAATATTGATTTTGTTTTCAGCAAGAAGAGTGCAGACCTCTGCGATGATGCCGAATCTGTCTTTACCGATTACTGTTACAATTGCTTTCATAATATAATACCTCATTTTAAATATTTATATATATTTTAAACATTATGGTCAAAAAGTCAAGAGCAGATTGAGTTTAACAGCATAAAAGCAGCCGTCTTTTTTTGTTTGGAAGGAAAAAAAGCATTGACCTTTCACCTGTGAGTTGTTAAAATAATAAAAAACAACAAGGAGAAAATATTATGCTTAAGAAAGATACCTTTGCTCTTCGTCCTCCTATGGGCTGGAACAGCTGGGACTGCTACGGAGCTGCAGTCAATGAAGAGCAGCTTCTCGGCAATGCTCAGTATGTTGCCGACAATCTCAAAGAATTCGGCTGGGAATATATCACCTGTGACATTCAGTGGTATGAGCCGAAGGCAGTGAGTAATTTCTATAATAACTTTACAGAGCTTTGTATGGATGAGTATTCACGCCTTATTCCTTCAGTTGAACGCTTTCCCTCTTCTGCAGGTGGCAAAGGCTTCAAGCCCATTGCGGACTACATACATTCACTCGGCCTTAAATTTG